>NZ_JCAFTG010000001.1:0-505951 GCF_059370035.1 Stenotrophomonas sp. YJH_SMC_37 | reverse complement strand
TTCAACATCCTGGCCAGAAAGCTGGCCAGGATCGCTTGGGGCGTCTTCAAGAGCGGCCGGGACTTTGACCCGGCCATGCTGAAAGTGGGTCAAGCCTGCTTCCAGCAGGCTTGACCACGAACATAGGATCTCGGCTCTACAAGAGATCGCCATCACGACCAAAGGGATTGGACATGCGAAAGACAGGGATGTTGATGATTGCCGGCCTGCTGCTGGCGCCAGCAGCACAGGCTGCACCCGCCTGCCAGGAGCCTGCGGCTGTCGCCCGCGCTTTCTACGAGGCGACGACCGGCAACGGTGATCTGCTGGAGCCGCCGGCGGCGCTGGTCAGCGTGGCCTTCGGCAAGGCGCTGCGTGATGAGCGCGCCTGCCAACAGCGCGAGGAGGGCATCTGCACGATCGATTCCGATCCGTGGCTGGATGCGCAGGACGGCGACATCGAAACGCCGGTGCGCTACAGCTGGGAAGAGGCGTCGGCCACCGCCGGCCAGGTTGAGATGCGCTACTCGGTGTGGAAGAAGGCTTACCTGACCCGCCTGCCGATGGTGCGCCAGGGGCAGGGGTGCTGGCAGGTTGATGACATCCTCACCAACAGCGGTCGTTCGGTCCGGAAAATCCTGGCGCAGCCGATTCCCTGACCGGCGGCAGCGTCCGCGCATTGCGTGGCTGCCGGCCAGCGGCCGGCACTATCAGGGTGGGTGGGGGCGGCCGGTGGCCTGCAGTACCGGGGTGGGTGGGAACGGCCGGTGGCCTGCAGTACCGGGGGGGTGCCGACCGTTGGTCGGCACACGGCCTATCGCGTATGCCCGAACACCAGCTCGATCACGAACTGGCTGCCGAAGAACGCCAGCAGCAGCAACAGCATCGCCGCCAGCGTCCAGTGCACCGCCTTCATGCCGCGCCAGCCGTAGCGGCGGCGGCCGATCAGCAGCACGCCGAACACGATCCACGACAGCACGCTCAGCACGGTCTTGTGCACCAGCTTCTGCGCCAGCAGGTCATCGACGAACAGTACGCCGGTGACCAGGGTCAGGGTCAGCAGCGCGAAGCCGACGGTGATCACCCGGAACAGCAGCGACTCCAGGTCAGCCAGCGGTGGCAGCGCGCGCAGCCATGGCCGGAACTCGCGGCGGCGCAGCGCGCGCTCCTGCAGCCACAGCATGATCGCCAGCAGGGCGGCGATGCTCAGCGTGGCATAGGCCAGCAGGGCCAGCCAGGCGTGGCTGGCCAGGCGCCAGCCCAGCACCTTGCTCGGCTCGTGGCCGTAGCCGTGGTAGGCCAGCAGCAGCACGGCAGCCAGTGGGAACACCACCACGCCCAGCGCCGACATCCGCCCGCGCGCGCCGACCAGCGAGGTCAGCCAGGCCATGCCCAGGCCGACCAGCGACAGCGCGGCGAAGAAGTGCATGTCCGGCCCGCCGGTGGTACGCATCGCCACCATCACGTGGTAACCGCCATGCAGCAGCATCGCCGGCAGGGCGGGCCACAGCCAGGTGGGCGAGCCGGTGGTTTCATCGCGGCCGAGCGCGCGCACCAGCAGGGCACTGGCAGCCAGGTAGAGCAGGACGGCGATGAGAACGATTGTCATCGTTGCAGTTTCGCATACCCCTGTGATGCTGGCGACGGCCCTGTGGTCGCAGTCCGGGGCGACGGCCGGACCCGTTATACTGTCTGCCTTATTGTCCCCCGCTTTCAGACAGGTTGCGCCGCATGTTCGAGTCCCTGACCCAGCGCCTTTCCGGCACCATCGAGCGCCTGCGTGGCCGTGGCCGCCTGACCGAGGAGAACATCCGCGAGGCGACCCGTGAAGTGCGCATCGCACTGCTCGAAGCCGACGTCGCGCTGCCGGTGGTGCAGGCGCTGATCGAGCGCATCAAGGTACGCGCAGTCGGCCAGGAAGTGCTGAAGTCGCTGACCCCGGGCCAGGCCCTGATCAAGGTCGTGCGCGACGAGCTGACCGCCGTGATGGGCGCCGAAGCCAGCGACCTGAACCTCAACGTTCCCGCTCCGGCCATCATCCTGATGGCAGGCCTGCAGGGTGCCGGCAAGACCACCACGGTCGGCAAGCTGGCCAAGCACCTGAAGGAAAAGCGCAAGAAGAAGGTGATGGTGGTGTCGGCCGACGTCTACCGCCCGGCCGCGATCGAGCAGCTCAAGACCCTGGCCGAGCAGGTGGGCGTGCTGTTCTTCCCGTCCAGCGCCGACCAGAAGCCGGAAGCCATCGTGCGCGCGGCCATCGACGATGCGCGCAAGTCGTTCGTGGACGTGCTGCTGGTCGATACCGCCGGCCGCCTGGCCATCGACGAAGCGATGATGGCCGAGATCAAGGCCCTGCACGCGGCGGTGAATCCGGCTGAAACGCTGTTCGTGGTCGACGCCATGACCGGCCAGGACGCGGCCAACACCGCCAAGGCCTTCGGCGATGCGCTGCCGCTGACCGGCGTGGTGCTGACCAAGACTGACGGTGATGCCCGCGGCGGCGCCGCGCTGAGCGTGCGCTACATCACCGGCAAGCCGATCAAGTTCGTCGGTGTTAGCGAGAAGCCGGAAGGCCTGGACGTGTTCCATCCCGACCGTATCGCCAGCCGCATCCTCGACATGGGCGACGTGCTGTCGCTGGTCGAGCAGGTCGAGCAGCAGGTCGACAAGGACAAGGCGGCCAAGCTGGCCGAGAAGGTCGCCAAGGGCAAGAAGTTCGACCTGAACGACATGCGCGACCAGCTGGAGCAGATGCAGAACATGGGTGGCATCGGTGGCCTGATGGACAAGCTGCCGGGCCTGGGCAACATCCCCGATCATCTGAAGCAGCAGGTCAGCCAGGGCAAGGAAGTGCCGCGCATGATCGCCATCATCAACTCGATGACCAAGAAGGAACGGCGCAACCCGAACCTGCTCAACGGCTCGCGTCGCGCGCGCATTGCCAAGGGCTCGGGCGTGACACCGGCCGACGTCAACAAGCTGATGAAGCAGTACATGCAGATGGAAAAGATGATGAGCAAGATGGCCGGCGGCGGCATGAAGGGCATGTTGCGCAGCATGAAGGGCATGATGGGCGCCATGGGTGGCCGCGGCATGCCGTTCCGTTGATGACGGCCCCGGTCGCAGTCTGATGTAGCGCCCGAGCCCACGCTCGGGCGGCGGCGCACAGTCGCCGCAGCAGGCCGTCAGGCAGCAGGCTCGACTCTTCCCCTGTCCTGCGCGCACCATGAGGGCCTGTCCAAAATGATGGGCCGTCATGCAGAGTTCCGCTGTAGCTTCCCGCGCCGAGGCGTTCTGCCGGCGCTTTGGCGTTTCCGTTCCAATCCTGCTGGCACCGATGGCCGGCGCCTGCCCGGTGCCGTTGTCGGCCGCGCTGGCCAACGCCGGCAGCATGGGCGCGATGGGCGCGGTGTTGTCCTCTTCGGCCGATATCGGTCGCTGGATGGACGAATTCCGCACCGCTTCGACCGGCCCGGCTCAGGTGAACCTGTGGGTGCCCGATCCCGCACCGACCCGTGATGTTGCCGCCGAAGCCGCCAGCCGCGCCTTCCTCGCGCAGTGGGGCCCGGACGTGCCCGCCAGTGCCGCCGACGCCACGCCCGCCGACTTCGAAGAACAGTTCGCCGCACTGCTGGCCGCGCGCCCGGCGGTCGCCTCGACCATCATGGGCGTGCTGTTGCCGCATCACGTGCAGCAGCTGAAGGACGCCGGCATCGCCTGGATCGCCTGTGCCACCACCTTGTCCGAAGCGCGCGCGGCACAGGACGCCGGTGCCGATGCGGTGGTGGCGCAGGGCGCGGAGGCCGGCGGCCATCGTGGCGCGTTCGATCCGGCGATGGCCGAGCGCCAGCTGGTCGGGTTGTTCGCACTGCTGCCGCGCCTGGCCGATCACCTGCAGATTCCGGTGATTGCCGCAGGCGGCATCGCCGACGGCCGTGGCATCGCTGCCGCACTCACGCTGGGGGCCAGCGCCGTGCAGATCGGCACCGCCTTCCTGCGCACGCCCGAAGCGGCGATCGCTTCGGCGTGGGCCGATGGGCTGGCCGCCAGCGAACCGGAAGACACTTGGCCGACCCGTGCCTTCAGCGGTCGCCTGGGTCGTGGCCTGGCGACACCCTATGTGCGCGCCGCTGCCGCAGAAGGAGCCCCCGCGCCGCGTCCATACCCGGTGCAGCGTGGGCTGACCGCGCCGATGCGCAAGCAGGCCGCGCAGGAAAACCGCCTGGCGGCGATGCAGGCCTGGGCCGGGCAGTCGGCGTGGATGGCGCCGGCGCAGCCGGCCGCCGACGTGCTGGGCGGCATGTGGGAGCAGGCGCAGGCACTGTTGCCATGATGGTGAGCTGCAACGGCCGGGCGGCGCAGGTGGAGGATCTGCTGCCGGCGCTGGTGAACTACGGCCACTTCACTTCGCTGCAAGTGCGCGACAGCGCAGCGCAGGGCTTGGACCTGCATCTGGCGCGGCTGTCGCAGGCCACGCGCGAACTGTTCGGCAGCAAACTGGATACGGCGCAGGTGCGGGGCTGGATGGCGCAGGCGCTGCGGCAGGCCGGCCTGGCCGATGCCTCGCTGCGGGTGACGGTGTACTCGCGCCGCTTCGATTTCCGCAATCCACTGGCGGCGGTGCCGGTGGACGTGCTGGTGGCGGTTTCAGCGCCGGTGACGCTGACCGCCTCCCAGCGTGTGCGCAGCTTGGCCTGGCAGCGCGAGCTGCCGCAGCTCAAGCATGTGGGCACCTTCGGCCTGTTCGCCGAGCGCCGCGCGGCGATGGCCGAAGGATTCGACGACGTGCTGTTCGTGACCGTCGATGGCGAAATGAGTGAAGGCAGCACCTGGAACCTGGCCGTGCACGATGGTGAACGGCTGCTCTGGCCGCAGGCGCCGGCCCTGCGCGGTACGGCTGAGGCGCTGCTGAAGCGGCACTGGCCCGATGCGCAGTTGACGCGGCCGTTGGCGCTGGCTGAACTAGGCAGTGTGAAGGCCGCTTTTGCCTGCAACGCCAGCGGCCTGTGGGCACTGGAGGCCATCGACGGACATGTCCTGCCCGGCTCGCAGGCGCTGGCTGAACAGGGCAGGGCGGTGCTGGCGGCGGTGGCCTGGCAGCCGCTCTCCTGAACGAGGCGCGCGGGCTGCCGGTCGCCAAGCATGGCCGCACGCTACCTTGAAGCGTTGCAGCTGGTAGCGCCGGGCCATGCCCGGCGGATGCCGCCGCAGCGAACAACGCACCGGGGTTCCAATCCGATATGAGTACGGTCACCGAGCAGCATCGCGCGGTAGCGATGCACGCAATCAAGATCATGGGCGGTGAGGGGCGGCCCAAGGTCCAGGCCTTTCACGATGATCATCGCCTGCGTTCGGTCGATATCCTCACGACGTTCAGCTCTCCGGAAGCAGGGCTGAAGTCGATCTCGTCCATCGGTCTGTCGGATTTTGTTTTATGTCATGCGGAGGGACACGAACTGAAAACGCGCGTCGAGCTGTGCGCGTGTGCAGAACAGGACGCACTGCATTGGGACAACATCGTCGCCTCGACGGCTTTCGCAATCATGCGTGATCGTGCGGCGGTGCAGCCTGGTAGCGTGATTCCCGACATCCTGCGGGACTACTTCCCATCGACACGGATGCCACACGTCTATCTGGTGCCGCCCTTTTTCTGGAATGACGCCAGGTTCCCGGGACTGCAGTTCCCGCCCGTGGCGATCAATTGGCTGCAGTGCATCGCCATCCACGAATCCGAGCGGCAACTTGTCGAGCGGATTGGCGGCGATGCATTTGACGACCTGCTGCAGCGGCACGAGGTAGATGTGCTGGACATGCATCGGGCGCCTGTCGCTGGAGCACGTTGACGTTATCGCCATGGGGACGTCGGCGGGGTAAGTCAGAAGTTGATCACATTGCTGAACAAAAGCCGACGGGCATGGCCCGGCGCTACCGTGAGGGCGCGGCGTCATATGGGGTTGGCTAGGCCGGGGTCTGCCGCTATAATCGCCCGCTTACCTCGCCATCCTGGCGACTGGGCAATAGGAAAAACACCATGGTCAAGATCCGACTGACCCGCGGCGGCGCCAAGAAGCGTCCGTTCTACCACATCATCGTCACCGACGTGCGCAGCGCGCGCGACGGCCGCAACATCGAGCGCGTTGGCTTCTACAACCCGGTCGCCCAGGGCGCCGAGAAGCGCATCGAACTGGACCTGGCCCGTGTTGACCATTGGGTCAAGAACGGCGCCCAGCCGACCGACAAGGTCCGCAACCTGATCAAGGAAGCGACCAAGTCCCAGGCCGCTGCGGCCTGATCCTGACGGGCCACGCTTCGGCGTGGCCCTCTTGGTTGAAGCAGATGAAAGATATCGAGCGCCGCATCCTGCTGGGCAGGGTTGTCGGCGCTTTTGGTGTGCGCGGCGAGATCAAGCTCGAGTCCTGGACCGAGCCACGTTCCGCCATTTTCCGTTACCAGCCGTGGATCGTGCGCAGCCCGTCCGGCGTGGAAACCACGATAGAAGGTGTGCGTGGCCGTGACAGCGGCAAGCACCTGGTCGCCCGTTTCCCGGGCGTCGAGGACCGCGACGTGGTCGAAGCGATGCGCGGCACCGAAATCTACGTGGCCCGCAGTGCATTGCCGCCACCGAAGCCCGATGAGTACTACTGGGTGGACCTGGAAGGCCTGGACGTGACGACCACCGAGGGCGTCGCCCTGGGCCAGGTCTCGCACCTGTTCAGCACCGGCGCCAATGATGTGGTGGTGGTCCGTGGTGACCGCGAGCGGATGATCCCGTTCGTGCTGCCGGACTTCGTCAAATCGGTCGATTTCGAGGCCAATCTGGTCGTGGTCGACTGGGATCCCGAGTTCTGAGCAGACGCATGCGTTTCGACGTCATCACCCTGTTCCCCGAGTTCCTCGCCCAGTCCGCTGGATTGGGCGTGGTCGGGCGCGCGCGGGAGAAGGGGCTGTTCAGCCTGCATGGCTGGAACCCCCGTGATTACGCCGAAGGCAACTATCGCCGGGTGGACGACCGTCCGTTCGGCGGTGGCCCGGGCATGGTGATGCTGATCGAGCCGCTGCAGGCCTGCCTGCAGGCGATCCGCGATGCCGATCCAACCCCGGCGCGGGTGATCTACCTCAGCCCGCAGGGCGCGCGGTTGACCCAGGCCAAGGTGCGGGAGCTGGCGGCGCTGCCGCGCATGGTCCTGCTCTGTGGCCGCTACGAGGGCATTGACGAGCGTTTCCTGGAGGCCAATGTCGACGAGGAAATCTCCCTCGGCGACTACGTGCTGTCCGGGGGCGAGCTGGGCGCGGCGGTGATCATCGACGCCGTGGCCCGCCTGCAGGAGGGGGCCCTCAACGATGCGGAGTCGGCGGCGCAGGACAGCTTCGAGGGCGACCTCGGCCTGCTCGACTGCCCGCATTACAGCCAGCCGGCCCAGCACCCGCTGGGAGACGTGCCGGAGGTGCTGCGCTCGGGCAACCACGCAGCCATCGCCGCCTGGCGCCGCCAGCAGTCGCTGCTCCGGACTGCCCAGCGACGCCCGGACCTGCTGGATGAACAGGCGCTGGGCAAGGCCGACCGCAAACTGCTGGACCAGGCCCGCCAGGCCCGGAAACCCAAGGCCAGCCCCTAGCGCAGGGCTGGCTTTATCGGCTATCATGGCCAATTCCCGCCAGCCCCGGTTGGCGCGCGCAGTACCCAAAACAAACGTGCAGCACAGTCCGGTGACTGCATGAGCCCACGTTGTCGATACGACACGCCCACCCGAACAAGAATCGGTGTAACCCATGAGCAAGCTGAACAAGTCCATCGTCGCGGAATTCGAATCCGCCCAGATCACCCGTGAACTGCCGAAGTTCAGCCAGGGCGACACCGTTGTCGTCAACGTGAAGGTGAAGGAAGGCAGCCGCGAGCGCGTGCAGGCCTACGAAGGCGTCGTCATCGCCACCAAGAACGCCGGCCTGAACTCCTCGTTCACCGTGCGCAAGATCTCGCACGGCTACGGCGTCGAGCGCGTTTTCCAGACCCACAGCGCCATCATCGACTCGGTCGAAGTGAAGCGTCGTGGTAAGGTCCGCGCCGGCAAGCTGTACTACCTGCGTGGCCTGGAAGGCAAGGCTGCCCGCATCAAGGAAGACCTGGCTGCCGCTGCTGCCGCCAAGGCTGCCCGTCTGGCCGAGAAGGCCTGATAAACAACTTCGGTTGTTGCCGCGACGGCCACCTTCGGGTGGCCGTTTGCGTTTCCGGCATTGCATCGGCCACGATCGGGTGATGAATGACGTCAATCCGCACTATCCCGTCGTGATCCAATCGGCGCTGCGCTTTCTTGATGACAAGGGGCTGGCACGCGCGCAGTCGGCGCCGCTGTTGCATCGGCTGCTGTGGCGCGCAGGCATCGCACTGCCGCCCCCGATCCTGGCTGGTTTCGGTACCAATGCGCTGGTGCAGGGCCTGCTGTTCGGGCTGTTCTGGACCGCGCTGATGTGGCTGATGCTCTGGCAGGGCAGCGAGCGCCCGCTGGTGCTGTTGCTGGTGGCAGGCCTGTCGGCCGGAGCGCTGTTCGGCCTTGTGATGGCGGTGCTGATGCGCTCGCTGCGCCGCCGCCGCCAGCTGCCGGAGTGGCGCCGGTTCCGCGCGCGGCAGGCGGACTGAGCCGATGGCGCACTGCGCCGTGACGCCCGGCACAGGCCGCGCTAGGCTGCAGCGTCATTCCGATGGTCGTACCGTGCGATGCCTGCCAAGCGAACCGCACCCACCGCTGTGCCCGCGCTGCTCACCGGTGGCAACCCGCAGATCGCCAAGGGCGAGGGCGATGCTCCGGTGCAGGCGTACATCGCCGCAATGCCGGATTGGAAACGTCCGATCGGCGCACGGCTGGATGCCCTGATCGAACGGGCCGTACCCGGGGTGCGCAAGGCGGTGAAGTGGAACTCGCCGATGTATGCGGTGGCTGCGGGCGCAGGCTGGTTTCTCAGCTTCCATTGCTTCACGCGCTACATCAAGGTGGCCTTTTTCCGCGGCGCGGCCTTGACGCCGGTGCCACCGGAGCCCTCCAGGAGCGCCGACACGCGCTACCTGCACATCCACGAATCCGGCCTGTTGGATGAAGCGCAGTTCCTGGACTGGGTGCGCCAGGCCGCTGCGCTGCCCGGCGAGCGCATGTAAGCCCGGCATTCCGTTTCCCTTCCCGACGAGAGTCCCTGATGGCCACGCATGCTCCCAACCCTGACGATGCCGGAACACCGGCGGCCGAACTGATCGATGCACGCATCGCCGCGCTGGGGGACTGGCGCGGCGAAACGCTGGCACGCGTGCGTGCATTGATCCATGAAGCGCTGCCGGACGTGCAGGAAGCCTGGAAGTGGCGCGGTACACCGGTGTGGGAGCACAACGGCATCCTGTGCACCGGCGAAACCTACAAGCAGGCAGTGAAACTGACCTTCGCCAACGGTGCCGCGCTGGCGGACCCGAAGGGCCTGTTCAACGCCAGCCTGGAGGGCAACACGCGGCGTGCGATCGACATCCATGAAGGTGCGATGCCCGATTCCGCGGCGTTGAAGGCACTGCTGCGCGCGGCGGCGGCGTTCAATGCGGCGAAGAAGAAGAAGCGCTGACCGTCTTCTGTAGCGCCGAGCCCATGCTCGGCTGACAGGCCTGTGCGGACCAACGGTCCGCACCCACCTCACCGTGGCGGGCTGACTCCAGCGCGGCATCCGGGTCGGCCACCGGCGACGGCGGACAGGCCGGAATCTCCGACGGCGTGGCCAGTTCCTCAGCGTGCGAAGGCTTGCCGATCATCTTCGCCTTGCGCCAGCCGCCCCAGCGGTAATACGCCAGCGACAGCAGCATGGACACGAACGAGCTGACCGGGAAGCTCCACCAGATCGCGTCGGCGCCCCAGTACGGTTGCAGCAGTTCGGCAAACGGCACGCGCACGCCCCACAGCGAGCCGGCCAGGATCAGCAGCGGCGGAATCACCGCGCCGGTGGAGCGCACTACGCCGGAGATCACGAAGCTGACGCCGAAGAACAGGAACGAGCCGATCACTACGTGGTTGAGGTGGCGCGCGATGTCCAGTGCCTGGCTGGCCGGTGGCAGGAACAGCGCCAGCAGCTGGCGATCGAACACCACCAGCGGCAGGATCAGCGCGCCGGTCAGCAGGAAATTGAACAGCACGCCCTGGCGTGCGGTGCCGCGTACGCGGTCCCAGCGCTGCGCACCGACGTTCTGCGCCGCCATCGAAGAGCACGCCGCGCCGATCGCCATCGCCGGCATCTGCAGGTAGTTCCACAGCTGCAGGGACGCGCCGTAGCCCGCGGCGGTGTCGGTGCCGTACTGGTTGACCATGGTCATCAGCAGGATCACCGACAGCGAGATCAGCACCATCTGCAGGCCCATCGGTACGCCCTTGATCACCAGCGCCTTGAGGATGGTCAGGTCGAGCCTGAACAGGCGCATGTCGGCGCGGCCCAGCCACAGGGTGTGGCGCTTGTGCCGCATGTACAACAGCAGGCCGGCCAGCGACAGCGTCTGCGCGATCAGCGTGGCCCACGCCGAGCCGGCGATGCCGAGCGCGGGGAGCGGCCCCATGCCGAAGATCAGCACCGGGTTCAGCACGATGTCCAAGGCCACCGACACCAACAGGAAACGGAACGGCGTACGCGAATCACCGGCGCCGCGCAGCGCCGCGGTAAGGAAGGCGAACGCGTACAGCGTCGGCATCGCCAGGAAGATGATCTGCAGGTAGGCCTCGGCCAACGGCAGCGAGGCGGCCGGCGTGCCCATCGCCGCCAGCAGCGGGTGGGCCATGAACCAGCCGGCGATGGCGATGATCACCGACAGGCCGATGAAGAAGGTGGCACTGGTGCCGACCACGCGCCGCGCCTGCATGATGTCGCGCGCGCCGATCGCCTGTCCGATCAGGATGGTCGAGGCCATGCCGAAGCCGAACACCGAGCCGATCAGGAAAAACATGATGTTGTTGGCGTTCGCGGTGGCGGTCAACGCCGCCTCGCCGAGGAATCGCCCGACCCAGACCGCGTTCACCGACCCGTTCAGCGACTGCGCGATGTTGCCGGCCAGGATCGGCAGCGAAAACAACAGGAGATTGCGCCCGATCGGGCCGGAGGTCAGGTCAAGGGGCGCTTTGGCCATGGAGTGGTGATCGAATCCCGGGAGGCGCACACTAGCACCAAGCCGGTTTGCGGGATGTGGCAATGCATCAACGACTGCAGGTGAAGCGGAGCGTGGCGCTGGCCTTGATCGGCGCCGCCCTGGCCGCATGTTCGACGGGTGACCGGCTGGGCGATACCCAGGTGCGGCCGACCGACCGCCCCGAGTGCCTGGTCGGCAGCCAGCGCCAGGATCTGTCTGCTGGCGTACCCACGTTGATCGGCGGCAGCGGCTGCCGCTCCGACCCCGACAACCCGCGTCCCCTGAACAAGCGAACGGAGTAGTCCCTGCCGATGACCGAGCTTTCCCCGCTGTCGCCCAGTGTCCGCCTGGACATCTGGCTGTGGGCGGCCCGTTTCTTCAAGACCCGCAGCCTGGCCAAGCAGGCGATCGAAACCGGCAAGGTCAGCGTGGCCGGGCAGCGCCCGAAATCCTCACGCGCGGTGCGCGTCGGCGAGCACTTGCAGGTCAACCGTGGTGAGGAGCATTTCGAGATCCAGGTGCTGGGCCTGAGCGACCAGCGCGGGCCGGCGCCGGCGGCGCAGCAGCTGTATGCCGAGAGCGAGGCCTCCAAGGCGCGCCGTGCCGAACAGCGTGCGCTGCGCATCGCCGCACGCGATGGTTTCCAGCCGCCGGAGCACAAGCCGGACAAGCGCGCACGCCGGTTGATCCGCGCGCTGGGTGATATCGACGCGTTGTAGGCGTGCGCCGGGTCATTGCCCGGCGCACACAAGCCTCAGCGTTTGCCGCCCAGCAGGCTGCCGCCGATCTTCAGCAGGTCGCCGACACCGAGCTGGCCGTCACCGTCCTGGTCCAGCACGCTGCCGAGCAGGCCGCCGGCGATGCCACCCTGCTGCTGCACCTGCTGTTTTTCCTGGCCGAGGGCCTGGCTGAGCGCGCCTGCATCGGCTTGTCCGCCGCCGAGGCGCTGGGCGAGGAAGGCCATCACGATCGGTGCCAGGATCTGCAGCAGCTGGCTGGTGCGGCCGCTGTCGAGCTGGGTGGCCTGGGCCAGGCCGGTTTCCACCTTCTGCTGGCTGCCGCCGAAGATGTGGCCGAGGATGCCGGCGCCGTCGCTGGCGGCACCACCGCCACCTCCGCCCAGCACTGAACCGAGCACACTGCCCAGGTCCAGCCCACTGTGGTTGTTCTGCAGTGCGCCGAGCAGCGCCTGCGCGCCCTGCGGCTGCGAGGCGTTGTTGCCCAGGGCGCCCATCAGCACCGGCAGTGCGGCACTGATCGCACCGGAGGCCTGGGTGTCGCTGATGCCGAGCTGCTGCGACACCTGCTGCAGCGGGGCGCCCTGCAGTTTGGCGAGAAGTTCATCGGTCAGGCTCATCTGCGGAATCCTTGATTGGGGTTGGGCGTGCAGAAGGTACGACGCGGACCGTTAAAACGGCGACGCCGCCCCACACGGAGGCGGCGTGCCGTACACGGGGCAGGGCGATCAGAGCTCGATGTCTTCGGCGCCCGGGGTGGCAGTGGGGAAGTCCGCTTCCGGCTGCGCCGGCTTGAACGGATCCGACGGCTGGCTGGCCAGCGCCTTCAGCGCCGCAGCGACGCCGGCACCGTAGGCCGGGTCGGCCTTGCTGCAGTTGTCGATGTGGCGCTGCTTGATGAAGTCCGGCGCATCGCCCAGGGCGCGGGCGGTGTTGGCGAACAGGCGGTCCTTCTGTGCCTGGTTGTAGCTGCGGAACAGCGCACCGGGCTGGCTGAAGTAGTCGGCGTCGTCCTCACGGAAGTTCCAGAAGTCGGCGTCGCCCCGGATCTTCATCGGCGGTTCGCGATACTGCGGCTGCTCCTGCCACTGGCCGTAGCTGTTGGGCTCGTAGTGCGGCAGGCCGCCGTAGTTGCCGTCCACGCGCATCGCACCGTCGCGGTGGTTGCTGTGCACCGGACAGCGCGCGGCGTTGACCGGAATCTGGTGATGGTTCACGCCCAGCCGGTAGCGCTGCGCATCGGAGTAGGCGAACAGGCGCGCCTGCAGCATCTTGTCCGGCGACGGGCCGATGCCCGGCACCAGGTTGCTCGGCGCAAACGCCGACTGCTCCACGTCCTGGTACCAGTTGACCGGGTTGCGGTTCAGTTCGAACTGGCCCACTTCGATCAGCGGGTAATCGCTCTTCGGCCACACCTTGGTCAGGTCGAACGGATGGATGCGGTAGGTTTCCGCTTCCAGCTCCGGCATGACCTGGATGAACAGCTTCCACTTCGGGAAGTCGCCCTTCTCGATCGCGGCGAACAGGTCGCGGCCGTGGCTTTCGCGGTCATGGCCGACCAGGATCTGCGCCTGTGCGTCGGTCAGCGATTCGATGCCCTGCTGGCTGACGAAGTGGAACTTGACCCAGAAGCGTTCGCTGTCGGCGTTGGTGAAGCTGTAGGTATGCGAGCCGAAACCGTGCATGTGGCGGAAGCTGCGCGGGATGCCGCGGTCGCTCATCACCACGGTCACCTGCAGCAGGGCCTCGGGCAGCAGCGTCCAGAAATCCCAGTTGTTGCGCGCGCTGCGCAGGTTGGTATGCGGGTCGCGCTTCACGGCCTTGTTGAGGTCGGCGAACTTGCGCGGGTCGCGCAGGAAGAACACCGGCGTGTTGTTGCCGACCAGGTCCCAGTTGCCTTCTTCGGTGTAGAACTTCAGTGCGAAGCCGCGGATGTCACGCTCGGCGTCGGCGGCACCACGCTCGCCGGCCACCGTGGTGAAGCGCGCGAACATCTCGGTCTGCTTGCCCACCTTCTCGAACAGCTTGGCGCGCGTGTACCGGGTGATGTCGTGGGTGACGGTGAAGGTACCGAACGCGCCCGAGCCCTTGGCGTGCATGCGGCGCTCGGGAATGATCTCGCGGTTGAGGTTGGCCAGCTTTTCCAGCAGCCACACGTCTTCCATCAGCAGCGGGCCGCGCGGGCCAGCGGTCCTGCTGTTCTGGTTGTCCACCACCGGTGCGCCGAAGGCCGTGGTCATCGGCGTGACCGGATCGTCGCCGTGCTTCTGCTTCGGCGTGGTGCTCAGTTCACGCTGCTGCTGGGCGCCTTCTGCCGGCGACGGAGCGGTGTGATACGGGCACTTGGGACTGGTGTTATCGGACTGGCTCATGGCTGGCTCCTGCGGGTGAAGACGGGGGTGGAACATCTTCACTCGACTTTAGCTAGGGCCAGATGAAATGAATAATCGAATGATCCGTTCAGGCCGATAGTTTCTGTCAATTAAAACGTGAAGTAGGATTTGCAGAGCCTTTCGGACGGCCGCCCGCGCCGTGGCGGGAGCCGGAGCCGGGCGCGGCAGTCCTAGAGCAGCGCCTTCAGGCGGTACAACGCCTCCAGTGCCTGCTTCGGGGTCAGCTCATCGGGGTCGATGGCCGCCAGCGCTTCCTGTGCCTTGTTCGATGGCGCGGCGAACAGCCCGAACTGCTGCGGGGCATCCAGCGCCTGCGGCGCCAGTTCGGCGGCATGGCTCTCCCCGCCGCGCTGCTCCAGTTCGGCCAGGCGACGCCGTGCCTGGGCCACGGTGGCGCGCGGCAGGCCGGCCAGTGCCGCCACCTGCAGGCCGAAACTGCGGTTGGCCGGGCCATCCTTGACCGCGTGCATGAACACCAGCGCCTCGCCGTGCTCGACCGCATCCAGGTGCACGTTGGCGATGCCGCTGCGGCCGCCTTCGTACTGTTCGTCGGCCAGCGCGGTCAGCTCGAAATAGTGGGTGGCGAACAGCGTGTAGCAGCGGTTCTGATAGGCCAGGTGACGGGCCACCGCATCGGCCAGCGCCAGGCCGTCGTAGGTGGACGTGCCGCGGCCGATCTCGTCCATCAGCACCAGCGAATGGGCGGTGGCGTGATGCAGGATGTAGCTGGTCTCGGCCATCTCGACCATGAAGGTCGACTGTCCGCGGGCGAGGTCGTCACCGGCGCCGATGCGGGTCAGGATGCGGTCGATCGGGCCGATCACCGCACGGCTGGCCGGCACGAAGCTGCCGATGTGGGCCAGCAGCACGATCAGCGCGTTCTGCCGCATGTAGGTCGATTTACCGCCCATGTTCGGGCCGGTGATGACCAGCATGCGACGGTCCGGATGCAGGTCCAGGTCGTTCGGTTCGAACGGCTGCTCGCGCACCGCTTCGACCACCGGGTGGCGGCCACGCTCGATCTTCAGGCACGGTGCCGTTTCCAGTTCCGGCCGCGACCAGTCCAGTGCCTGCGCGCGCTCGGCGAAGGCGGCCAGCACGTCCAGTTCGCTCAGCGCAGCGGCACACTGCTTCAACGGTTCCAGCTGTTCGCCGAGGGTATCCAGCAGCTGCTCGTACAGGTACTTCTCGCGAGACAGCGAACGGTCGCGCGCGGACAGCACCTTGTCTTCGAACGCCTTCAGCTCTTCGGTGATGTAGCGCTCGGCATTGGTCAGTGTCTGGCGGCGGGTGTAGTGCACCGGCGCGCGGTCGGACTGGCCCTTGCTGATCTCGATGTAGTAGCCGTGCACGCGGTTGTAGCCCACCTTCAGGGTGGGAATGCCGCTGCTTTCGCGTTCGCGCTGTTCCAGGTCCACCAGGAACTGGTCGGCGTGGGTGGACAGGCGGCGCAGCTCGTCCAGCTCCTCATCGAAGCCGTCAGCCAGCACGCCGCCGTCGCTCAGTTTCAGCGGCGGCATTTCGGCGATGGCACTGGCCAGCAGCTGCGCGCACGCATCGTGTTCACCAAGTGCGGCATGCAGGGCCTGCAGGCGCGGTGAGTCCAGCGGTGCCAGCACCTCGCGCACGGCCGGCAGCAGCCCCAGGCCGTCGCGCAGCGTGGAGAAGTCGCGCGGGCGCGCCGAGCGCAGCGCAACGCGGGTGAGGATGCGTTCCAGGTCGCCCAGGCGGCGGAACTGCTCGCGGATGTCGGCGTCCGCGCCGCGATCGATCAGGGTTTCCACCGCATGGTGGCGCTGCACCAGCACCTCGCGCAGGCGCAGCGGACGATGCAGCCAGCGGCGCAGCAGGCGCCCGCCCATCGGCGTGACCGTACTGTCGAGCACGCCCAGCAGGGTGCTGCGGGTATCCCCGTCCACGCGCGTATCCAGCTCCAGGTGGCGGCGGGTGGCGGCGTTCATCGCGATCGCCTCGCCGGCGGTTTCCATCGCGATCGAGGTCAGGTGCGGCAGGCGCTGCTTCTGGGTCTCCTCGACATAGCCGAGCAGGGCGCCCGCGGCTGCGGTCGCGCGCGGCTTGTCATCGATGCCGAAGCCGCTCAGGTCATGCAGCTTGAAAAACGCCAGCAGCTGGCGGCGGCCGCTGTCGGCGTCGAACAGCCACGGTGCGCGGCGGCGCACCCCGGTGCGCTGGCGCAGGAACTCCGGCCAGTTCTCCTCGTCCGGCACCAGCAGCTCGGCCGGTTCCAGACGGGCCAGTTCGGCTTCCAGAGCGTCGTCGGTTTCCACTTCGTTGACCAGGAAGCGGCCGCCGGCCAGGTCGGCCCAGGCCAGGCCATAGCCCTGCTTGCTGCGCGACAGGGCCATCAGCAGGGTGTCGCGGCGCTCATCCAGCAGCGCCTCGTCGGTGACCGTGCCGGGGGTGACGATACGCACCACCTTGCGCTCGACCAAGCCCTTGGCCAGCGCGGGATCGCCGATCTGCTCGCAGATCGCCACCGACTCGCCCAGCGCCACCAGCCGTGCCAGGTAGCCTTCGTACGCGTGCACCGGCACGCCGGCCATCGGGATCGGTGCGCCACCGGAACTGCCACGCTGGGTCAGGGTGATGTCGAGCAGGCGCGCGGCCTTGCGCGCGTCGTCGTAGAACAGCTCGTAGAAATCGCCCATGCGGAAGAACAGCAGCAGGTCCGGATACTCGGACTTGGCTGCGAAGAACTGCTTCATCAACGGGGTATGTTCGGCGGACTTGTCTTTGGACATGGGACTCGTGAATCGGGGCGTCCGGCCGCGCCGGAGGGCGGCGGCAGCGGAGCCGGTACAGGGCCGTCCATGGTAACTGCTGGGGCGCAGGGCTGCCGCCACTGGTGGCGGGCCGGTGCGGCACGAAAAAGGGTTCAGGCCGGGACCAGGGTGATCTGCCGATGGCTGTCGAAGATCTGCATGACGATCTCGAAGTAGGTCGGGCCCTCGCCCTGTCGCACCGCCTGCAGCCGGCGGGCGATCGCCCGCGCGTTGAAGCTGCCTGGTGCGTCCAGCTTGGCCTGCAGCCACTGGCAGGTCGCCTCCACGCCCAGCGCCGCACGGCTGTGGGCGATATCGCGCCAGATCAGCGTGGCCTGCGCGTGGCCAGCCAGTGCGCCATAGCCGCCATGCAGCAGGTCGTCCAGTGCGTCCAGGCTCGGCCCGAGCTGCCATGCCTCGCCGGCCATGAACACGCGGTTGATCTCCGTGTAAAGGCTGGCGATGTCATCGATGGCGGCGCCTTCAATCTGCAGGACGAGGGTCATGCGCCGACTGTAGCGTGGTCCGCGCTGTTGTTGATGGCCCAGCACGAGAGAGCTTTGCGCGGTCGCTCCGGGCTGAATGCCATATGGCATCGCGGTGCGCCTTTGCCACAGGTCACGACGGGCGTCGAAGGATGCGTAGAGGGCCAGCGACGATGCGAATCATTGCACTGGCAACGTGGTGGCTTGCTCTGCAGTGGGCGGACGCCACGCCGCCATGCATCTTCTGCATCGGTCATGGATGCCAGGGACTACTCCGGAGAAACACCGATACTGAGCGCGAGTTCATGAGGCTCTCCCGAGAAAGTATCGAACGTTCTTTCCCAGGCCAGAGGCGGAAGGAAGCGTGGCACATGCCTCTGGTGGCTTCTTCGCAGCCCAAGTTAATGCTGGCTACTCGTTCTCCATGCGCCGTCACCGGCTCGCAAAATGAATAACCCGCATTCAGGTCGAATATTGGGTGGTCCGATGCACGTTTGCAATGCGCGGCTGCAGGAATTTGCCGGTGCGCGGTTTTCACAACAGCCCGCACATTTCAGGATATCTGGATCGATACAATAATATCGGCCCATAAAGTTTCCCCTGCCTGCGCCGCCATCGACCGTACGGCCATTGATCAAGGGAATTGAGATGCTCGCCTTACGCAACCTCCGAGTGGGATCCCGGCTGGGCGCCGGGTTTGGTTTGCTGCTGCTGTTCATCGTCGCCATCGTCGGCCTGGCGTTGTACGGAAATCACCTGAAGTCCACCCAGTTCGAGAAAGTGGTGGACGTCAACATGGTGAAAATGCGGTTGTTGAACGAGATGCTGGATACCAACAATGCGGTGCTGATGCAGCGCCGGCTGATGGTGATCAAGCGCGGTGAGGATTTCGACAGGGATTATCGGAAGGCGCAGGAGCTGTCGCAGGCTTACGACGCCATATGGGCCAAGTACATCAAGATTCCGCGTGATGCCACCGGCGATACGCTGGTCGCGCGGATCGACGCGGCACGCAAGGCCACCGACGCGTCCACCCGGCAACTGCATGAGCGCATGAAGGCCGGCGATTTCGACGGTGCAGCCAAGGAGCTGCTTGCCGAGCAGGGCCTGGCGACGGCCTGGAACGAGGCGATCTCCACCCTGCTGCGGCACCAGGAGGTGCTGACGGCGCGCAGCCGCGAGGACTACCGCGCGACCGAGGCGTGGACCGGCACCTTGTCGATCGTGTTCGGCGTGCTGAGCCTGATACTCGGCTCGCTGGCCGCATGGGCCATCACCCGCAGCCTGACCCGGCCGCTGGAGGGAGCCGTGAAGCTCGCCGATGGCATCGCCAACGGGCGGCTGGACAGCAGCATCGACGCCTCCGGCAACGATGAGGTGACGCAGCTGCTCAGGTCGATGCAGCGCATGCAGGCGCAATTGCAGTCTGTGATGGCGGCGCAGGGGGAACTGGCTCGCCAGCACGATGCGGGCAGCCTCAGCTATCGCATGGATGAGAGCGCCTTCCCCGGTGACTACGGGCGCATGGTGCACGAGACCAATGCGCTCGTCGGCTCGCATGTGCAGGTGCAGAACCGGTTGATCGAAGTAATGAAGCACTACGCCAGGGGCGATCTGTCGGTAGACATGGATCCTCTGCCGGGCGAGAAGGCCGCGATCACCCAGGCGATGGACGAGACCAAGGCCAGCCTGTCAGCGATCAACGGTGAGATCCGCAGGCTGGCGACGGCAGCAGCGGCGGGGGACTTCAGCCTGCGCGGTGACGAGCAGCGCTTCGCTCACGATTTCCACGACATGGTGGCCGGGCTCAACCGGCTGATGCAGACCACCGACGGGAACCTGGTGCAGGTATCGCGCCTGTTGCAGTCCATCTCGCGCGGTGACCTGACCGTGCGCATGCAGGGGGACTTCCACGGGGTGTTCGCCCGGATGCGCGATGACTGCAACGCCACCGTCGACCAGCTCACGCAGATCGTCGGCCGCATCCAGGCCAGCGCGTCCAGCATCAACCTGGCGGCAGGCGAGATCGCCGCGGGCAACACCGACCTGTCGCGGCGCACCGAGCAGCAGGCGGCGAACCTGGAAGAGACTGCGGCGTCGATGGAGGAACTGACCTCCACCGTGAAGCAGAATGCCGAGCACGCACGCCAGGCCAATCAACTCGCGATCGGCGCGCACGGTGTCGCTTCGCAGGGCGGCGAGGTGGTCGGCCAGGTAGTCACCACGATGTCGGCGATCGAGGCCTCGTCGAAGAAGATCGCCGAGATCATCTCGGTCATCGATGGCATTGCTTTCCAGACCAACATCCTGGCGTTGAACGCGGCGGTGGAAGCCGCGCGAGCCGGTGAACAGGGCAGGGGCTTTGCGGTGGTGGCCAGTGAGGTGCGCACACTGGCACAGCGCTCGGCGGGTGCGGCCAAGGAAATCAAGGGCCTGATCGAGGATTCGGTTGGCAAGGTCGCCGACGGCTCGGCGCTGGTCCGCCAGGCTGGCACCACCATGGGCGAGGTGGTGGCCTCGGTGCAGCGGGTGACCGACATCATGGCCGAGATATCTGCCGCATCGCAGGAGCAGAGCTCGGGCATTGAACAGGTCAACCAGGCGGTGGTGCAGATGGACGAGACCACGCAGCAGAACGCGGCGCTGGTGGAAGAGGCCAGCGCCGCGGCTCGTTCCATGGAGGAGCAGGCCAATCTGCTGGCCGAAGCGGTTTCGGTGTTCCGCATCAGTGCGGCAACCACGGCCGCAGCCGTGCGCCCGGTCCTGGCCGCGGTCGCGGCGAAAGTGACTCCGGTACGCCGGCCGGGGGTACTGGTACCACGCATCGAGCCGACGCTGGCTGCGAACGCGGGCGGCTGGGAAGAGTTCTAGCAACAGCGCATGCCGGCAGGGAGACGGCGCCCATCACGATCGTTGACCGTGATGGGCGCGGATTTTTTCCCTGAACGCGCGATGGCCGGCGAGAATGGGGACACGCCCATTTCACTTCCGGTTGCCAACCGCTGGGGGACACTGGCCCCGTACCGGAACTCAGGAGATGGCCATGAAGACCTCGACCCGATTGCTTGTGCTGGGTACCCTGCTGGCGGCCTCGTCGGTGGCCGGCGCGCAGACTTACGGCCCGCGTGATGAGGGGCGCAGGTTCAACGACGGTAGCCGCGTGGTCTGCAAGAACGTGGAAGTGCAGCGCAACTCGCGCGATCCGAACCGCATTGCCGGTACGGCAACCGGCGCGGTAATCGGCGGCCTGCTGGGCAACCAGGTGGGCGGCGGCAACGGCAAGAAGCTCGCTACCGTGGCGGGCGCCGTGGCCGGTGGTGCGGCTGGTCGCCAGATCCAGGGCAACAGCCAGCAGAAGAACGGCGACCGCGTCGTCGAGCGCCGCTGCGAACGCGTCTATCGTTGATCGGTCGCTGCCACACCTGTTCGGCCCTTCCACATCGCAGTATTCGAACGCCGGCCCCGCGCCGGCGTTCGTCGTTCCGGACCCGTATCGCTGAATCTGGCGTCATGCCTATACTGCGCCGACTCAACGGATGAACGCCCAGTGAACGAATCGGCTCCAGCTCCCCAACCGGCACCGCTCGCCGGGCATGACCCGATAGCGGAAGCGACCGCCCATCCCCAACGGGTGCGTGATCGCACCGATGAACTCGAGCTGTTCATTTCGGGCCTGCTGGCGTTCGCGCTGCTGGCCGTGCCGGGCTATCTGTTCGACGCCTGGGCGCGCAGCAGCCTGCACACCGAAGGCATGTACTTCCAGATGCTCTGGTTCGGTTTCAGCATCAGTGTCGGCATGTGCTATGTGCTGGCAGTCGCCTTGATCATCCACCTCACGGTGCGCGGCTACTGGATCGGGCTGATCGGCCTCCGGTCGCATTTCCCCGATGGCATTGACTGGGCGCGCCTGCCAAGAATGGGGGCGGTCACGCGCGCTTTCCTGCAGGCCCGGGACGGAGGCCTCGATGGCAGCATCGAACGGGCCGACCGGCTGGCGACGATGCTGTTCTCGACCACCCTGCTTGCCGTACAGACATTGGCGGGCACGCTGGTGTTGGCCGTCCTGACGCTCGGTGTGTCGATGGTGATCGGCGCGCTGTCAGGTGGCGCCGATCATGTCGCCATGCTCGCCCTGTGCAGCGTGCTGGCCGCACTGTTGACGCTGGCTGTTACCCCCGGGATCCTGGAAAAGATCGTGGCGCGGCGGCAGGCGCGCGGGCAGCCCCATGAGCGACCGCAGCGACTCCTGCAGGGCATGCTGGCGGCCCTGCAACGGGTTCCGCTGTTGCGCCTGATGCAGACCATGCAGCTGACCATGCAGAGCAACCTGCGCTCGCGCTCGTTCATGGCGGCCTACCTGTTCGCGGTGCTGGTAGCGATGCTGCTGGCCGCCGTGCAGGTGATGGCGTCGTTGAAGTTCTCGCTGTTCAACCGGTACCAGATCGTCACGGAAGCGGCGGTTGAGCACGGCATGCTGAGTGCGCATTACGAATCGATGCGTTCGGCGCATGACCAGCTGCTGCCGTACCCGATGATCCCGTCGGACACGATCAGCGGTGGGCAGCTTCGCGTGTTCATTCCGCATCGCCCGCAACGCGACAATCCGCTGGCGCGCCAGCATTGCACCGCACTTCCGGACGCGCACAATGAAGCCTCCGGGCAACAGGCCGCCAACGCCGCAGTGGAGTGCCTTTCCCGGCTCTGGCAGGTCAAGCTGGACGGCACCCCGGTCGACCTGCATGGCTTCGTGCCCATGGAGCGGCGCGACCTGGATATGCGCGGCCTGGTGGGGTACCTGCCTACCCGCGGCCTCGCGCCCGGACGCCATGACCTGGAACTGGTGTGGAATGCCACAGGCGGCGAGCGCGGGGGCGGACGGCGTCGCGCGTTCCGCATCCCGTTCTGGTACGCCCCGGATCCCTGAGCGTCGGCTCGAAGCGGCCATGCCGCGGCCCTTGAACAGGTTGCCTGCGACTTAATCCCCTCCGTCCCCGTTTCGGGCCAGGAGGCGCCAGGCGGCGAGGCTGCCGTAAAGCAGCAGCAGAAGGGTGAGGGTGATCAGTTCGTGGCTGACGTCGGTCAGGCGGGCGTCCATCTGGTTCAGGCGCACCATCATGTTGATGCCCGAGGTGGTGGGCAGCAGCTGTGCCAGCCAGACCAGCGGTTGCGGCGTCATCACCGCCGGCCACGACAGGTTGGCCAGGAAAAACAGCGGGATCGAGGTGGCGACGATGTACTGGAAGGCGCGCTCGCGGGTGCGGAAGAAGCTGCCGACCAACAGGCCGAAGGCCACGGTGACGGCGACGAACAAGGTGCCGCCCAGCAGCTGGCCTATCGGGTTGCCGCCGCGCGGGTAGTCCTGCGCCCAGGCAGTGAAACCGGCGTACCAGAACAGGCCGAACAGTCCGATCAGGCCGAAGCCCAACGCCATGCCGGCCAGCGTCGGCAGGTCGAAGCGCAGGCGCCGGCCCAGTGCGAGGCGGCGGCCGCCGAGCAGAACGCCGATGCCCATCAACAGCGTCTGGTGCACGATCAGCTCGGCCACCCCGGGCACGATCGCGCTGCCATAGCCTTCCTGGGTGTTGTACAGCGGACGCTGCACAAGCGTGACCGGCGGGGCCTGCGGTGCACCCATGAAGGCGGCCTGGCCGACCACGGCATCACGCCCGAACGCACCCAGCGCGTCAGCTACGCTGCCCAGCACCCAGCTGGCGCGGCCCAGGTAGGCGCCGTTGCCAAGCAGTACCAGCTTGGCTGGATGGCCGCGCAGGATGTCGCGCTCCAGGTTGGCCGGGATCACGACGATGCCTTCGGCGTGGCCGGCTTCGAGCTGCTGGCGTGCGCTGTCGACGTCCGCCGGTTGCCCGACCACGCGCGCAACGCGCAGTGCGTCGAGCTTGCGCAGCAGCTCGCGGCTGGTCGCGCTGTGGTCTTCGTCCACCACCAGCACCGGCAGGTTGCCGGCCACCTGGTGCCGGTAGGCGGCTGGATAGAAGAACGAATACAGGATCACCGCACCGACCATCACCACGATCGCGTAGCGGTCGCACAGGACCGCCATCAGGGTCTGCCGGAGGCTGCGCCAGAGTACGCTCATGCGTCGCCCCCCGCCGGCTGTGCGGCTTCTGGGGTACGCGCAAAGGCGATCAGGCGCAGCCCGCCGATGCCCCCGGCCACCACCGTCATCAATAGCAGCGTAGCCAGCGGCCATGCCGAAACCTGCAGCGGCGAGCCGATGAACTGCTGTTGGGTCTGCAGCTTGATGTAGGCGCTCAATGGCAGCAGCTGATGCCAGATGCGGGTGAACAACGGCCCGTCCAGCACCGGGAACGTGGCGCTGGAGAACGCCAGTGCGGTGCCGATGCTGAGGCCCACCGCGGACAGTGCGGTGCCCATGTCGCGGGTGACGCCGACGAAGAACAGCGCGTAGGCGGCGGTGGCCAGGTAGAACAACGGCTGGGCGAGCAGCAGCAGGAGCACGCTGCCGGCCACACCATCGCCGCGCAGCCAGGCCAGGTAGCTGATGCCGAGCGCGCCATACAGCGAGAACAGCAGGAGGTACGGCGCGACCTTGCCGGCGATCGCCGACCACGGCGTGCGAGCCAGCCAGGCGGGCAGGGTGCCATCGCGGATCTCGCGGCCGAGGCTGCCGGCCACCGCAAGTGCCAGTACCAGTGACAGCACCGCCGGGAAGATCAGTGGCAGCAGGAACAATTCGTAGCTGCGCGCCGGGTTGTAGAGGATGTCCGACTGCACCGCGATGGGCGCCGCGCGCAGCTTGCCCGGGCCGACCTGCAGGCCGATGCGCTCGCGCAGCAGGCGTGCGTTCCATGCGGAAACCGCCTCGCCGATGTCGCGCGACGCCGATTGGCCGGTGGTCATGTAGGTGGCGTTGTAATAGGCGAACACCGTGCCCTGGCGCCCACGCAGCGCCTGCCGGGTGACATCGCGCGGCACCAGCACGATGGCGAACACGTCCAGGCGGCGCAGCTGCGAACGTGCCTCCTCCAGGTCCGCTGGCTGGCTGGCGACGCGTACGCCGGGACTTGCGTCGAGCATGCGCAGCAGCAGGCGGCTGTCACTGCTGTGGTCAAGGTCGACCACAGCAATCGGGATATCGCGCATCACCGACGGCGTGAACATCCATGCCATCACTACCAGCATCAGTAGTGGCAGCAAGGTGACCAGCAGCAGGTCGGCACGGTTGCTGCGCAGCGACTGCAGCTCGCGCCGCCACGAAGCGGCGAAGCCGTTGCGGTCCGGGCTCAGTGCTGGGGCCATGCGAACAGCACGCTCATGCCGGGGCGGAAGCCCTCGATGCGGCGTACCGGGCGCACCCGCACCTCGAAGCTGCGGACGTCATAGCCGGACGACTGGCGGGTGGTACGCCAGGTTGCATAGTCACCGGCCGGATTGATGAAGTAGACCTCGAATTCGCCGTCCAGGCCGAGCGCCGGCACGCTGCCCTGCAGCTTGCTGCCGACCTTCAGGCCCTGCATCTGCGATTCGCGCAGGTTCATGGCGACCCACATGCGGTCGATGTCGACCAGGGTGAACACCGGATAGCCGGCCGGCACCAGCTCGCCCGGGTCGGCCATGCGCTTGTTGATCTCGCCCGCCACCGGCGCGCGTCCCTCCACTTCGGCACGCGCCGCGTTGACTTCGGCCACCGCGCCCTGCGCCTGCTGCACCTGGCCCTGCGCGGCGCGCTTGTCCTGCTCCCGGGCGCCGGCCAGGGCCATGTCGTACTGCGCGCGGGCGGCGCGGGCCAGTTCCCGCGAACTGGTGGCCTGGGCATGCGCTTCATCGCGCTTCTGCCGGGTCATCACCCCTTCGTTGAACAGGTTCTGCACGCGCCGGTAGGTGGCTTCGGCCAGTGCCGCGCCGGCTTCGGCGCGCTTCCAGTTCGCTTCGGCGGCGCGGATGTCTTCGCTGCGCGCGCCTTCGTCGGCCTTGTCGGCCACCGCCTGCGCAGCCGCCAATGCGCCGTGCGCCTGCTGTTCCTTGGCGGCCACTTCGGGGCTGTCGAGCAGGAACAGCACCTGCCCGGGCTGCACGCGATCGCCCTCGCGCACCTTCAGCTCGGCCACGCGCGCGGTGATCTTGGCGGCCACGTTGATCGTATCCGCATCGGCCATGCCCTGGATCTGGTCGGCCGGGCTGCGCCAGGCCAGCCACAGGCCCAGCACCACCGCGACCAGCAGGACCACCAGCAGGATCGGTCCCAGCCGTCGCTTGCCGGGGGGCGTCGTCGCATCGTCGTGCAGCACATCACTCATGGTCGATCACCTCGTCCGCACGCCGCCGGAATTCTTCGAAACGGTCCATCTGTCCACTGATCTCCAGCAACTGTGCCAGCGCAATGTCGTATTGGTAGGCGGCCTGTGCGCGCTCGACACGGGCGCCGCCCAGGCCGAGCCGCGCATCGATCACATCCAGCGAGGTGGCCTGGCCTTCGCGGAATGCCAGCTCCTGCAGGCGCAGGTTTTCCTGTGCCTGGGCGATGCTGCTGTCGAGCAGCACGAACTGCTGGCGCGCGGTCTCAAGTTCGTTCCAGGCCTTGCGCACACCCAGTGCGACCTGGTTCTCGGCCTCGCGCAGGCCGGCTTCGGCCTGGTCCTGTTGTGCACGCGCGGCGCTGATCTGCGCCGGCCGCGAGTTCGGTGACAGGAAGGTGTACTTCAGCCCGATGCCGAACGCCCAGTCCGGGTCGGTCAGCATCTCGTCGCGGCGACGGAAGTCGTATTGGCCGAAGGCGAAGATCTGCGGCTTCAGCTTGGCCTGCTGCACGCGCACGCCCTGTTCGGCCTGCGCCACCATCGCCCGCAAGCGCGCGATCTGCGGCTGGCGCGCCTGCGCCGTGCGCTCGAAACTGGCCACCGGTTCCATCGGCACGCGCTGCACGAACAGCGGCGACACCGGCTGCACCTCGCCACCACTGCGCAGCAGCGTGGCCAGCGCGGCCTTCAGCGTAGCCAGATCGTTCACCGTCTTCTGGTATTCGCGCTCGGCCTTGTCGCGGGCCACGGTGGCCTGCAGGCGCTGGGCGCGGGTGGCGAAGCCCTCGCGCTCCAGCTTTTCTGCATCGGACAGGTGGCGGTTGAGGCCGTCGCGTACGTCGCGGCGCACTTCCACCGCCTGCTCGGCCAGGCGCTGGCCGAAGTAGGCCTGGGCCAGCTGCACGGTCAATGATTGGCGCTGTGCCTCGCGCTCGGCGTTGGCCTGCTCATGGGCGGCGCTGGCCGCACGTTGCGCGGCCGGGATCACGCCGCCGGTGTACAGCGGCAGCACCGCGGTCACTACCGGGCGTGTACGCCAGTCGCGCTCGGTGAACGACAGTGGCGAATCGATACCGAAGGCTTCAGCCACCGGCGCCAGCGAACCCAGTGGCAGGGTCAGGGTCTTCTGGAACTGCAGCCGGCGCACTTCGCCGGTGATCTCCGGCAGGCGCAGCAGGCGCGTGGCGTCCTGCAGGTCCTGCTTGTTGCGTACCGCTGCATCAGCGGCCGCCAGCGCATCGGAGACCTGCTCCAGGCGTTGCCGTGCCTGTTCCCAGTCCAATGCGGGGGCGTCGCTGGTGGGCTGCGCGGGGGCAGCGGTTGGCAGGCAGGTCGCCAGCACCAGCGCCAGTGCGGCCTTCGCGCGGTGCATCCTTGTACGTCGGCCGATCACGCCCATGCCGTCCCAGTGGTAAAGAAGTGCGCAAACGGTAGTGCGCGCGGCGTGAAGCCCGGGTCTGCGATCATCGTTTCGTCCTCAACGAAGGGTGCCGCTGGCCGCAGTGCGCAGCGCCTGGGTGATGTGCTGCAGCGTGCTTGAGCGCACGGCGGCATGCTGCCAGTACAGCGGCACATCGAGCCAGCGGCGGGGTTCCAGGACCACCACGCGGCCAGCGCACACGGCGGGCGCGACCAGGGTTTCCGGGGCCATGCCCCAGCCGAGTCCGCACGCGGCGGCTTCGACGAAACCGGTGGAGGAGGGCAGGTAGTGTAGCGGCGGCTGCAGGCGCGCGCGGGTCAGGCGCCGCACGAAGCGCCATTGCAGTTCATCTTTGCGGTTGAACACCAGCATCGGTGCGCGCGCCAGTGCCGCAGCCTGCATGCCGTCGCTGAAGTACTGGCGGGCGAAGCTGGGCGAAGCAATCGCTTGGTACCGCATGGCGCCGAGCGGGTATACGTTGCAGCCCTTCACCGGCTGGCTTTCGGCGGTGACCGCGCCGAGCACGCTGCCATCGCGCAGCAGTTGCAGGGTGTGGTCCTGGTCGTCCATGCGCAGGTCGAACAGGTAGCCATGGCGCTGGTGCAGGTCGGCGATGGCCGGCACGAACCAGGTGTCAAGCGAGTCGTCGTTGACCGCCAGGGGGATGGGCGTACGCGCAGCGTCGTTGCCACGCTCGGGCAGCAGCTCGGCCAGCGCCTCGGCTTCCAGTGCCTGCATCGGCCGTACCCGGCGCAGCAGTGCTTCCCCCGCGGCGGTCGGTCGGCAGGGTGCCTGGCGCACCACCAGTACCTGGCCGAGGCGGTCTTCCAGCGCCTTGACCCGCTGCGACAGTGCCGACGGGCTGATCGACAGGCGGCGTGCCGCGGCCTCGAAGCTGCCTTCTTCCAGCACCGCAGCGAATGCGGCCAGCTGCGGATGTACCAGGTCCATGCCGTCGCCTCTTCAGTTTTCCTGCACAGGATAAAGAAAAATCAGATTGTCTAAACAGGGCAATTGGCCGCACCCTGCGCGTCCCCTCGCTGCCTGGGCCTTCCTGATGTGGATCGCCGCCATTGCCGCCGGCCTGTTCGCGGGTGCCGGCCTGATCATCGCCATCGGCGCACAGAATGCCTTCGTGCTGCGACAAGGATTGCAGCGTCGGCATGTCGGAACGGTGGTGGCTGCCTGTGCCGGCGCGGACATCGCGCTGATACTGGCCGGCGTCGGCGGCATGGGCGCGCTGGTGCTGCAGTGGCCGCTGCTGCTGCAGGTGCTGCGCTTCGGTGGCGCCGCGTTCCTGCTGTGGTATGGCCTGCGGGCAGGGCTGCGCGCGTGGCGCGGAGGCAGTGCACTGGCCGCGGCCGAGGCGCAGGGCGGCAGCGCGCGCCAGGTGCTGCTGACCTGCCTGGCCTTCACCCTGCTCAATCCGCACGTCTACCTGGATACCGTGGTGCTGCTGGGCAGTCTGTCCACGCGCTACCCGGGTGACCTGCGCTGGGCCTTCGCCGCCGGGGCGTGCCTGGCCAGCGTGGCCTGGTTCTGTTCTCTGGGCTATGGCGCGCGCCTGTTGCAGCCGGTGTTCCGCAGGCCAGGTGCCTGGCGGGTGCTGGATGCCGCCGTGGCGGTCTTCATGTTCTGCCTGGCGACACTGTTGCTGTTGCGTCCGCTCTAGGCCGCGTCCACCGCGCACAGTGGCGCTTCGCCGGGGCGCAGGGTCAGTACGCACACACCGGTGCGGGTTACCGCCACCGTGTGCTCGAACTGCGCCGACAGTTTGCCGTCGCGGGTGTAGACCGGCCATTCGTCCGGCTGTTGGCGGATGGCCGGCTTGCCCTGGTTGAGCATCGGCTCGATGGTGAACACCATGCCTTCTTCCAGCACCCTGCCGGTGTTGGGATGGCCGTAGTGCAGGATCTGCGGTTCCTCGTGCATTTCCTGGCCGATGCCGTGGCCGCAGTATTCCTTCACCACGCTGTAGCCGTGGCTGCGCGCGTGGCGGGCGATGGCGTGGCCGATATCGCCCAGGTGCGCGCCGGGGCGCACCGCAGCGATGCCTTTCCACATCGCCTGGTAGGCGGTCTGCACCAGCCGGCGCGCGGCGTAGTCGACCTCACCGACCAGGTAGGTGGTGCTGGAGTCGGCGATGTAGCCGTTCTTCTCCAGGGTGATGTCGAGGTTGACGATCTGGCCGCTGCGCAGCACGTCGGTGGTGCTGGGCACGCCGTGGCAGATGACGTTGTCGATCGAGGTATTGAGCACGTACGGGAAGCCGTACTGGCCCTTGCTGGCCGGCCGCGCCTGCAGCTCGTCGACGATCATGCGTTCTACGAAATCGTTGATCTCCATCGTGCTGCGGCCCTGCAGCGGCAGCTGGTCGAGTGCGGCGAACACCTGGGCCAGCAGGCGACCCGATTCGGCCATCAGCGCGATCTCGTCGGGGCGCTTGATGATGCCCATGGACTCAGGCCTGACCTGGCGCCAGCAGCGGCGGCTGCACCCCGGCCGCGCGCAGTTCACTGGCGACGATGTCCTGGAAACTCAGCGTCGGGTTCATTTCGCACAGCATGCCGACCCGGATCCAGAAGTTGGCCTGGGCGTTGATCGAGCGGCTGGAAACGGTGCAGGCACGGCGCAGCTGGTCGTGCAGGGTGTCATCGATGTTGACGATGCCCATGGGCGGTCCTGGAGGGGTGAATATACGAATCGTATGTGTTTCGTATATCCAGCTCAAGGCCGCATCGTTCAGTCCACGTCGGTGGCAAAGCGCAGGCGGTTGCCGTCGGGGTCACGCAGCCGCATCTCGCGGCTGCCCCATTCGGTGTCATGCGGCGGCTGTTCGATGGGGACACCCGCGGCGCTGAAGGCGCGGTGCAGCGCGTCTACGTCCTCGACGATGAAGTACACCGCGCCGCCGGCCTCACAGTCGCCGCTGTGCTCGGTGAGGAAGATCGTCTGGCCGTCGCGGGTGAGCTGGGCGAACAGTGGGAAGCCTGGTTCGAAGCGGTGTTCCCAGTCGACTACGAAACCCAGTCCCTGCACGTAGAACGGCAGGGTGGTATCGGCGTGGTGCATGCGCAGTTGCGGGATGACGGTCTGGGGCATCGCGGCGGCTCCGGGGCGGAAGTCCAGTGTAGTGCCGGCCGCTGGCCGGCATCCGCATGCGCCCGGGAACAACGAGGTTGCCGGCCAGCGGCCGGCACTACCGGAGCTACGCCGGCCAGCGGCCGGCACGACCGGACGCGGTCAGCAGGCGGTTGGCACCGAAGCCATAGCCGCCAGCAGCTCGCGGTTCACCTGCTGGTGCCGCGCCTGCCACGAGGGCAGGTCATCGACACGGATGTCGGGCTGGCCATCCAGCGAGGACAGCCAGCGCTTGAAGCGGCTGCGGTAGTGGGCCAGCGACACTTCGCCGGTGATGTCACTGCCGACCAGGCCACCGGCGCGCAGTGCTTCGATCACCACCAGCGCGTGTTCCAGCTGGAAGCGGCCCTGGTCCCAGTTGCTGCGGGCAACGTCCTCGGCGAACACATCCTTGTCGATCGACAGATAGGTCGGCTGCGGTGACGTGGCCTGCTCGGCGGCGAACGCGGCGACCAGGGCCTCGGGATGCTCGAAACGGCGGAAGGCGTGGCCCATGCCGAGGCGATGGCCCCAGCCCACGTCCACATCCATGCACCAGTAGGTCAGGCGACCGCACATCAGCGGTCGCCAGTGGTTCTCCCAGGCATGACCGAGGCCGATGTCCCTGGAGGTGACGCCGAGCACATGGATGTGCGAGATCTGCGGCAGCTTGCTGGCGGCGTTTACCCACGAGCCGCAGTGCATGCCGAACGGGAAACGCATGTTGTCCGGATGGTTGTCCAGCACGACCAGCTGGAATGGCGCCTGCCCATGCATGCGGCGCAGCAGCGGCAGGCTGAGATGGTGGAAGTCACCACTGCCGAGCATGACCGTGCCGAGCTGCGCGGGCAGCGGTGCCAGCACTTCGGCGGCGAAACGGTCCAGGGTGGCATTGCTGCAGGCAAAGCGCAGCGGGTCGTGCCACTGCGGCAGGGCCAGGATCTGCGCCCGGGGCAGCGGCAGCACGCCACCGTCCAGGTCCAGGATCAGCGGCGAACGCACCGGCATCGTTCAACCGCCTCCATCAGGTTCGCCCTGCAGGTACGGGGCCAGCCTGCGAAGGGCGGCACGCAGCAGCGGGGAACGGGCATGGATCGCATGCCGGGTGGAGGTGAAGCGCGCACCCAGTTCGGCCTTGATGCGCGAGTCGGTCCAGCCGGCCACGTAGTGGCTCAGGCCGTGCTGCAGGGCGTACTCGATGTTGTGCATCCAGCTGACCGCGTACAGGTTGTGCTCGCGTGATTGCGGGTAGGCCAGGCCAATATACTTGTCCACCAGCTTTCCGGCGTGGATGTAGCACAGGTTCCAGCCGATCAGCAGACCCTGGTGGCGGTACAGGAACATGCGGCCCTGGCCCTGGCTGTCGGCCAGCAGGTATTGGAAGTAGGGCAGGTCGAGCTGGTCGAAATGCACCGCGCTCTGCGCATACACGCCCAGGTACAGCGCGTACAGTTCGCCCTGCAGTTGCGGGTCGGCCAGGGCCGGATCACCGGTGGCGATGCAGTCGATCTGCAGCTCACCGCGCGAGCGCAGCTTGCGCCGGATGTTCTTGCGGCGCGAGGACGACAGGCGGCCGAGATAGCCATCGATCGAATCGAAATCGATCGCCACCCAGGCCAGTGGCATGCCTTCCAGTTCAACGAAGCCGCGTGCCAGCAAGGCCTGCAGGAAGGCGCCGCTGTGCGCGTTGGCGGCATCATCCAGCAGCGGTGAATCCATGGCCAGGTCCTTGACCACCAGCAGCCGGGTATCGCCGATCGCGTGACGCGTCACGTCCTCGGCCAGCGCCTCCGGCGCCACGTGCGCCGGCAGCGGGGTGTACTCGGTGCTGGTGGCACCGACGAAACGGGTCTTCCAGGTGATCCATGGCCGCCACAGGCGCGACAGCGGCAGGCCGAGCAGCCTGCCGCGCAGTTCGTCGTCCATCGTGGTGGTCAGGTCCAGCGGCGCACGGAAGGTCGGCAGGCCACTGGGAAGGCGGCCCGCCTCGAACCCGAGCGGCGGGTGGGCCAGGAAACCCTCCAGCAGCGCGGCCGGTTCCAGCGCGGTGCTGGATGCGCGTGACGTCATCTCCATCGGCACGGGAACCGGCAGCGCAGCCAGCCTCAGCCCTTGGCCTTGGTCAGCGCCTGGTCGAGCAGGGTGATCGCCAGGTCGATCTCTTCGTAGCTGATATCCAGCGACGGCGCGAAGGTGATCACGTTCTTGTACCAGCCACCCACGTCGAGCACGAGGCCCATGCGCTTGCCGTCGTGCAGCAGGTCACCGGCCAGGCCGATGTCGACCATGCGGTCCAGCAGCTCCTTGTTCGGGGTGTAGCCGTCGGCCTGGCAGATTTCCGCACGCAGCGCCAGGCCCAGGCCGTCGACGTCGCCGATCTCCGGGTGACGCTTCTGCAGGCCACGCAGGCCGTCGAGGAAGTACGCGCCCTTCTCCGGCACAGTGCGCTCGTAGTCCATTTCCTTGCCCAGCTTCAGCACTTCCAGGCCCAGGCGGGTGCCCAGCGGGTTGGAGTTGAAGGTGGAATGGGTGGAGCCCGGCGGGAACACGGTCGGGTTGATCAGCTCTTCGCGAGCCCACAGGCCCGACAGCGGGTTCAGGCCGTTGGTCAGCGCCTTGCCGAACACCAGCACGTCCGGGGTGACACCGAAGTGCTCGATCGACCACAGCTTGCCGGTGCGCCAGAAGCCCATCTGGATTTCATCGACGACCATCAGGATGCCGTACTTGTCCAGCACGCGCTTGAGGCCGGTGAAGAAGTTGCGCGGCGGAATGACGTAGCCGCCGGTGCCCTGGATCGGCTCAACGTAGAACGCGGCGTACTCGGCCTGGCCGACCTTGGGATCCCACACGCCGTTGTACTCGCTTTCGAACAGCCGCTCGAACTGCCACACGCAGTGGTCGGAATACTCGTCCGGGGTCATGCCCTTCGGGCGACGGAAGGGGTACGGGAACGGGATGAACATCGCACGCTCGCCGAAGTGGCCGTAGCGGCGGCGGTAGCGGTAGCTGGAGGTGATCGACGACGCACCCAGGGTGCGGCCGTGGTAGCCGCCTTCGAAGGCGAACATCAGGCTCTTGCCGCCGCGCGCGTTGCGCACGATCTTCAGCGAGTCTTCAATGGCCTGCGCGCCGCCGACGTTGAAGTGCACGCGGCCGTCGAGGCCGAACTTCTCGTGCATGTCCACGGCAATGGTCTTGGCCAGCTGCACGCGGGTCGGGTGCAGGTACTGGCTGGCGACCTGCGGCAGGGTGTCGATCTGGTCCTTCAGCGCGTCGTTCAGGCGCTTGTTGCTGTAGCCGAAGTTGCAGGCCGAGTACCACATCTGCAGGTCGAGGTAGGGCACGCCCGCACCGTCGAACATGTAGCTGCCTTCGCCGCGCTGGAAGATCTTCGGCGGGTCGACGTAGTGGACGGTATCGCCGAAGGAGCTGTAGCGGGCTTCGTCGGCCAGCAGCCGCGCATCGGAGGCAGCCGCGTCGGCGTTCTTGTCAAAAATGTTCATGCAGTTCGGTTCCGTGAAGGACGTTCGAAAGAGGTGGCGGGGGCGTGCTCAGGCGGTGGCCAGCAGCAGGGGCAGTGCGGTGGGCTGCGGGCTGGCGTCGATGCGGCGTGGCTGCAGCAGGCTGCCATCGAGCAGGCGCGGCAACAGCGCGATTGCATCGTGGAAGGTAGCGATGGCGGCATGCCCGATGCCGGCATTGGCGCAATGGGTGATCAGGCGGCGCTTGGCGAACACGAAGTCGGCATCTTCGGATACGCAGAAATCCGAGCTGCCGTCACCGATCATCAGCACGCGCGGTGCTTCGTTGGCGCGCGCCTGCGCGGCGCAGGTGCATTTGCAGGTGCCACTGCGGCAGCCTTCGGCCTGGTAGGGCGATTCCAGTTCCCAGTGGTCCCCGCACCAGCGCAGGTGGTTGGCCACCACCGGCAGTCGCGACAGGCCATGGTTGGCGAGGATGCGGTGGATCGCATAATCCAGGCCGTCGCTGACGATGCGCAGTGGCACGCCCAGCTGCTCGGCGCGGGCGACGAAGGCGACGAAGCCCGGATCGATCTGCACCTGGTCCAGGTGCGCATCGAGCGTGGCCGGGTCCAGCTTCAGCAGCCGCACCTGGCCCTGCATGCATTCGCGCGAGCCGATCTTTCCAGCCTTCCATTGGTCTTCCAGTTCCTGCCAGCCCGGCTGGCCGTACTTTTCCAGCAGCGCGTCGATGACATCTTCGAGGCTGATGGTGCCATCGAAGTCACACAGGATGCTCCAGTGCATGGGCAGGTCCGTCGATGAAAGAAACGCCCGGCCCGATGCCGGGGCAAGCTCAATGTAGGCAGGCCGCCTTTCTCGTTCCTTTCCTGTTGAAAGGCTTCATTGACGGGCTGGGAAAGCGTTCAGGAAGGTGCATGGATGAATGCGTGAGGTGCGGTCTATTCGTGCGTCTTGAAGTCACGCGCGGGCCAGCACCTGCAGTATTTCGGCCGTCTCTTCACGGGTCTGCCAGGCGCTGTTGCCAAGCGTCAGCATGCGTGCGGCGAAGTCGCGTGCGTTGGGCATGTCGTCCTGCGGCACGATGCCGCGCAGGTACGCGTAGTCGGGCAGGGCATGGATGAACATGCGGCTGGCGCCGAGCCCGCGTGGCCACAGGTCTTTCAGTACAGCATCGCGGGCGCGCTGGCTGGGCAGCAGCAGCATCAGCATCGGCCAGGTGCCGCCGGTGCCGGCCAGGCCATCGACGACCTCCACCGCCGGCAGCTGTGCCAGCTGCACACGCAGCTGCAGTGCGCGCAGGCGCCCGGCCTGCAGGAACGCAGGCAGCCGCCGTGCGGCGTGGGCGCCCACGTTCTGCCGCCACTGGCTGACCCGGTGCTGCGGGATGTCCAGCGGGAAAATGTCTCCGACCGCGTCTTCCAGATCGCCGCGTTGCAGGGCGCTGCGCAGAGGATTGCCGTACACCAGCGACAGCAGCGAGGGGCGGTAACAGGCGGCAAGGCCCAGCAGCTGCACGCTGCGAAGCAGCTCCCAGCGCAGGCTGAAACGTACCTGTTCGGCGGCATGTTCGGCCAGCCCAGCACGCAGTTCGTCGTCACGGCTGACCAGCAGGCCGCCTTCATGCAGGCTCAGGCCCTTGCCGGCAGCCAGGCTGAAGAATCCGATATCGCCACGCAGGCCGACACTGCTGTTGCCGACCCGTGCGCCGAGTGCCTGTGCGGCGTCCTCGATCACCCAGGCGCCGGCGTTGCGGGCGACTTCGCAGGCCAGTTCGACATCGGCGATGCGCCCGCCCAGGTGGGTCGGCAGGATCGCCAGCGTGCGCGCATCGGCCAGACGCCTGAGCTGGCCGGGATCAAAGTCGAAATGGCCGTGGCGGGTATCGCACAGCTGCACGCGCAGGCCCAGGCTGTGCACCGCGATCGGCACCAGCGGGCAGGTATAGGCCGGCAGGATCACGGTGTCGCGCTTGGGCGCACGCTTGCGCAGCGTACGCAGCGCGATCAGCAGCGCGTGCGTGCCGGAACAGGTCAGCTGCAGTGGCGGTGTGCCGAGCTGGCTGGCCAGGATCGCGCGCAGGTCGCCTCCACCGGGAAGGAAGTCGCTGGCCTGCATCGGCAGGCCAGCCGTCGGCGGCAGTTCGCGCGCGAACAGGCTCATCGCCGCGCGCTCATGGCGTGCTTGCGGCGGGGCTGTGTGGATCGTCTGCTTCGGCGCGACCGAGGCAGGCGATGCCGGCCACGATCAGGACCGCACCGACCAGGTGGTGCAGGGTCAGTGGTTCGTTCAACAGCCACGCCGACAGCAGCAGCACGCTGATCACTTCCAGGTGCGAAGCCGCGAACGCCGGACCGATCGGCGCATGCCGCAGCAGGCTCATCCAGGTGAAGAACGCCCCCACGTAGCCGAGGATGGCGCCGTACACCCACGGCTGCGACAGCACGCGCAGCAGCCACGCCGTGTTGGCCTCGACCGGCAGCGCGGCGTCGCCGGCGTATTTGAAGCACAGCTGGGCCAGTGTGTCGAAGGCCATCAGCAGCGGGAAGCCGATGACATACAGGCGCCTCATGAGCCGGCCCCCACCACCGCCACGCCCGCCGTGACCAGCAACATGCCGGTCACCCGCAGCGGCGTGAGTTTCTCGCGGAACAGGAAACGGCCGGCGATCATCAGCGCGACGATGTTGATCGAGCCCAACAGCACGCCCTTGGACAACGGTACCAACGACAGGAACGCGATCCAGGCGACGAACTCAAGCACGTAGCAGGCGATGCCGATCCACAGCCAGGGGCGGCTGAGCATGTGTTTCCAGCGTTGCAGTCCTTCGCCTTCCTGCGGATCGCTGGCGGCGGCCTTGAAGGCGAGCTGGCCACCGGTATCGAGTACCACATTGGCCAGCCACAGCAGCGTGGCAAGTACCCCCATTTCAGGCCACCGCCTTGAGCACGCCGCTGCGTTCACCGATCTCGGTGAAAAAACGCGCGCTGCGGCGGATCACCTCGCGGCGTTCGCGGTCGATGGTGATCATGTGGTAACTGTCCTCCAGCACCACCAGTTCCTTTGGGCCGCTGACCCGCGACATCACCAGTTCGGCATTTCCCATGCTGGCCACGTCGTCCTCGCGGGCGTGCATCACCAGGCATGGTGCGGTGACCTGGTGCAGGTGGCGGCGGGTCCAGTTGCTCAGCGCACGCATCTCGGCCAGCGCGTGCCAGGGATTGCCCGGCAGGCCGGCGGCGGCGCTGTCGCCGGACAGCATGGCGGCGCTGACCTGCGCACGGAGGCGCTCGTCGCGAAGGCCGTACGGCGGTTCTTCCATGAACATGCGGTCGCGGCCGATGTTGAAGCGTTTGAACCACGGCAGCAGGAACGAGAGGCGGGCGACAGCGGGTATGTTCCAGCCGTCGTAGCGGAACGTGGCGCCATACACGCCGACGCCGGACACCCAGTCCGGTCGTCGAGCAGCAAGTGCCAGCGACAGCACCGCGCCCATCGACAGGCCACCGACGAACAGCTGGTCGACCTTGCCGCGCAGGGTGGCCGCCGCATCCTCCACGCCCTGGTACCACTGTTCCCAGGTGGTCGCCAGCAGGTCATCCACGCTCCCGCAATGGCCGGGCAGCTGCACGCCGTGTACGGTGAAGCCGGCGTTGTTCAGGCCCTTGCCCAGCATGCGCATTTCCGCCGGGGTACCGGTCAGGCCATGGACCAGCAGCACGCCCTGGCGGCCACCGGGGAGGAAGAAGTCGTGCGATTCGGTCACCTGGCGGCTCCGGGACGGCAGTGGGGAGGGTCAGGATCGCAAGCGCGATTTTCGCCAGCCTTTCAGCGTCCCGGCCGGGTCAGGATGCCTTCAGCAGCGGCAGCGAGATGGCGACCTTCAGTCCACCACCGGGCCGGTTCAGGAAACTCAGGCGGCCGCCGAAGTGTTCCACCGCTTCGTGGGCGATGGCCAGGCCCAGGCCGGTCCCGCTGGCAGTGGTGCCGGGGGCCCGGAAAAAGCGCTCGCCCAGCCGTGGCATCACGTCGTCCGGCACGCCGGGACCGTTGTCTTCCACATACAGTTCGACATCATTGTCGTCCAGCGCATGCACGCCGACGGTGACGGTCGCACCGCGGCCGGCATAGCGCAGCGCATTGTCGATCAGGTTGTCCAGTGCCTCCTGCAGCTGGGCACCGTTGCCGAGCACGCGCAGAGGGTGGGGACTGCCGAGGTAGCCCAGGTCGATGCCGTCGCGGATCGCTTCGGGCACGCGCATGCCGACCCACTGTGGCACCCGTTCGCACAGGTCCAGTGCCTCCACGGTATCGGGCACGGTCTGCGCCCGGCTCAGCGCCAGCAGCTGGGTGCTGACCCGCGCGGTGCGCTGGTTGAGCCGGCGGATGTGCTGCAGTGCCTCGCGCACCGTGTCCGGGTCGCCATGCGCCAGTGCCTGGTCCACGTGCAGGGCCATGCCGGCCAACGGCGAGCGCAGCTGGTGCGCGGCGTCGGCGATGAAACGGTTCTGCAGGGTGATCATTTCCGCCTGGCGGGCAAACAGATCGTCGATGGTGCTGATCAGCGGCTGGATCTCCTCCGGCACGTCGGCGTCGGAGATCGGCGCCAGTTCGCCGCGGCGCTGTGCCAGGCGGGTCCTCAGCGGGGTCAGGATGCGCAGGCCATGGGTCACCCCGAACCAGACCAGCGCGGCGGTGCCCAGCGCCAGCATGGTCATCAGCGGGATGATGATCATCAGGATCTCTCGCGCGCGCTGGCGTCGTTCGGCCATGCTTTCGGCCACCGTCACCGCCAGCTGGTCCTGCGGATCGTTCATCGCACGCGTGCAGACGGTGGCCATGCGCACCGGCTGGCCGTTGAGAATGCCGTCGTACAGGGTGGGGTCCACGCCGGTGCATTCCTGCGAAGGCGCGTAGGCACTGAAATCCGCATTGCCGCTGAGTGTCCCCTGGCGGCTGCTGTCGACGTTGAAATAGCGATGGCCGTCGGGCTCGTACTCGATCAGGAAGCGCGCCTGAGGTGACAGCTCGCTGGTCACCGGCATGCCGCTCAGCATCTGCGCGAAGGAGTGCGTGTCGTCGATGAGGTTGCGGTCGTGGATGCGGTTGGAGTAGTCCAGCGCAACGTAGTAGGCCAGGATCGTATTGAAAGTGAGCAGGGCCAGCATCGGCAGCGCCAGGAAGGCAAGCAGGCGCCGGCGCAGGCTGGGCGGTCCACTGATCACGGGGCGCTGTCGTCCTGCGCGTCTTCCAGCATGTAGCCCAGCCCGCGCACGGTGCGGATGCCCATGCCGCCGGGCTGCAGCTTGCGGCGCAGGCGGTGCAGGGCGATGTCCAGGCCGTTGTCGGTCAGGTCCTGGCCCCAGTCGCACAGCGCTTCCACCAGCTGCGCGCGCGATACGATGCGCTCGGCGCGAACGGCCAGCGCCGACAGCAGGCCGAACTCGCGTGCGGTCAGTTCAAGTGATTGGTCGTCGATCCAGACGCGGTGCCCGGCCAAGTCCAGGCGCAAGCGGCCGACGCGCAGGTCCGGATTACCATTGCTGGTGACCCGCCGCAGCTGTGCTCGCACGCGGGCTTCGAATTCGTCCAGTGCGAACGGCTTGACCAGGTAGTCATCGGCGCCGAGGTCGAGCACGCGTACCCGCTCGGCCAGGCCGTCACGTGCGGTCACCACCAGCACCGCCAGGCCATCGCCGCGCTGGCGCAGGCGTTGCAGCACGTCGCGGCCATCCAGTTGCGGCAGGCCCAGGTCCAGCACCAGCAGCGCGTACTGCGTCGAGCCCAGTGCAGCATCGGCGTGCGCACCGTTGTCGACGTGGTCGACCACGTGCCCCTGCCGGCGCAGCGAGGCGCACAGGCCGGAGGCGATATCCGGGTCGTCTTCAGCAATCAGAACGCGCATGCGCGGGGCTCCTGTAACGGTCAGGCCCACCGGATGGACGGGTTGGGCCTCTCGGCTGCCGAAGGGTAGCCGCAAACCGGGTGAAGGTGGAGCGCGCCGGCACCTCCCGGCACCGTCGCGCTGTCCCTCCATTCAGTCCTGCAGGCCCGGCTCACCCAGCGCCAGCGGCACCCGCGAACCATCCAGCAGGCCACGGCTGAGCTTGCCATCCTCGATGAACAGCAGTTCGCCGTTCTCGCCGTTCTTGATGCTGCTGTCGATCGCGGTTACGCGGTCGCCATGGAAGCTGCTGACGTGCGGCATCGAAGTGTGGCCGACCACGATGCGGGTGAGCTGCAGGCGGTCGAGCACGGCCTGCACACCCGCGGTGTCGAGGCGGCCATCGAAATAGCCGCGGTACCAGATCGGGCTGGTCTTGCCGTCATACAGCGGTGCCGTGGCCGGGTCGGCCTTCACTTCGGCTTTGGGCAGGCCCAGCGAGGCCTGATAGGCCGCGTTGGTGCGTGCCGGGTCCAGCGCCAGCTGTACCGCCTCGGGCGAGATGCCGCCGTGCAGGAACAGGGTATCGCCGATCTTCAGCAGCACCGGACGGGTGCGCAGCCACTGCCCGATCACCGAATCGGCACCATACAGCTGCGGGTAGCTGCGGCCCAGCAGCTGGGCGCTGCGCAGGTACTTCGGGTTGACGTAGCGCAGGTCGTCGTACAGCACCATGGTTTCGTGGTTGCCGAGCACGAAGTGCACGGCGCCACCGGCGGCGGCCGCCTGCTGCTGCAGGCCGTAGAGCAGCCAGAACGCCTCGGTCACCTGCGGGCCGCGGTCGAACACATCGCCGGCGATGACCAGGGTGTCGGTGCCCAGCGCCCAGCGGTCCTGCGCATCGATCACCTTGTTGGCGCGCAGCAGGCGCACCAGCAGCCCGTACTGGCCATGGATGTCCGACAGCGCGACGATGCGCGGTGCAGCCGGCAGCACGGAAATCGAAGGTGCGTTCGGCGCGGCCACATGTACGGTGTGCTCGTAGCCACAGCGCGGCGCGATATCGGTGCCCGTCGTGTTGATGGCCAGCGTGCGCGACTCGACCTTGTCGTCGCAGATCCACTTGGCCTGCAGCTGGTCGCCCTGGCGGAACACATAGGGGCCATCGGCCTGCACGTGGTCGGCGGGCGCGGCAACCTCGCGGGCCTGCGTGGTTGCTGTGGCGCAGGCCAGCAGCGGCAACAGCAGGGCGGTCAGCAGGGAAGGGCGACAGCGCGACATCGGCGGCATCCAGCGGCGGAAAGATCCGATGCTAACCGGCGCGGGCGTCCGTCGGTGTGCGCGAGTGGGCGGATCAGGCGCCGCGCCGGTCGTCCTTGAGCTTGCGCACGCGGGTGGCGGCGGCCTGCAGCGGCTGACCGTCGCGCCCGTGTGGCTGCATGTAGGGCAGTGGTCGCCGCGTGCTGGATTCGATCAACTGCGAATGGGTTTCACCGGCGCTGAAGCGATGGCGTTCTCCCCACTGGCGCAGCGCGACCAGCAGCGGGAACAGTTCCTGGCCGGGGTGGGTGAGCACGTATTCCTGGTAGGCCGAGCCATCGGAGGCCGGTTGCAGTTGCAGGATGCCGGCCTCGACCAGCCTGCGCAGGCGATCGCTGAGGATGTTGCGCGCCGCGCCGAGGCTGCGCTGGAAGTCGCCGAAGCGGCTGACGCCGTCGAAGGCATCGCGGATCACCAGCAGTGCCCAGCGATCACCGAGCAGGTCGGCGCTGCGGGCAACGGGGCAGGGACTGTTGGCGTGCATGCTGGGGCCTCCGAATGTGGTTGCAGTTTAAAACCAATGGCGATAGCCTGCATCAAGTTTCAAATTGCAACTACATCATGAGCGCATCGATGTCCCGCCCATTGCTGACCCTGCTCGCGGTCGCGGCCGGCGCCAGCGTGGCCAACGTCTATTACGCGCAACCGCTGCTGGATCGGCTGGCACAGGCCTTCGCACTGGACCGTGCCGTGGCGGGCGCAGTGTTGGCGGCAACCCAGGCCGGCAGCGTGCTTGCATTGCTCGGCCTGCTGCCGCTGGCCGATCGCGGTGACCGGCGGCGCCTGCTGCGGCTGCAGCTGGCGGCACTGGTGGCGGCCCTGCTGTGGCTGGCAGCGGCACGCACGACCGGTTGGCTGCTGTCGGCCATGCTGCTGGCCGGACTGCTGGGCACCGCGCTCACGGCAGCGATGGCTCCGGCCGCGCAGCGCGGGCGCGTGGTGGGGGTGGTGCAGGGGGGGGTGTTCATCGGGCTGCTGCTGGCGCGTGTGCTGTCCGGCACGGTGGCGGCCATTGCCGGCTGGCAAGCGGTCTATCTGCTTTCGGCAGCGCTGATGGCGGCCTTGGCCGTACTGCTGTGGCGGCGCCTGCCGGCCGTGCCGATACCCGCAGTGCCGCCGCGCTGGCGCGACCTGATCGGCTCGATGCTGGGCATGCTGCGCCGCGATCGAACGCTGCGCGAGCGCGGGCCGCTGGTATTGCTGCTGTTTGCCGGCCTCAATGTGTTCTGGGCGGCGGCACCCTTGCCGCTGTCGGCACCGCCGCTGCACTGGTCAACCGCAGCCATCGGCGCGCTCGGCCTGGCCGGCGTGGTCGGTGCGCTGATGGCGGCGCGGGTCGGACACTGGATGGACCGTGGTTTCGCGCATCGGGTCAGCCTCGGCGCGCTGTTGTTGATGCTGGTCGCGTGGTGGCCGCTGCTGGGCCTGCCGCGTTCGCTGTCCTTGCTTTTGCTGGGTGTGGTCGTGCTCGACCTCGGCGGCCAGGCACTCCATGTCTCGAACCAGGGATTGTTGCTGCGTGCACCGGCAGAACAGCATGGGCGCCTGGTGGCGTTGTACATGTTGTTCTATGCAGTTGGCAGTGGGGCGGGTGCGGCTGCGGGGCCTTGGGTGCAGGCCCGGCATGGCTGGCCAGCAGTGTGCCTGTTGGGCGCCGGCATCGCGCTGCTGGCGCTGCTGTGGTGGGCAGCATGGCGGATGGTGGCGTTCAACGCATCGGCTGGCGCGCGAACCGGTAGAGTCGACTGTCGGTAGAGTCGACTGTCGGTAGAGTCGACTGTCAGTCGACTGCTCTTCGCCCCGCGTGCGAAAAATCCCGCGCTGCGCGCGATAGTCGACCAGCGGTCGACTCTACCTGTCCTGTCGTCATCGCTGCAGTGCACGCCGCCCCGGGGCTTCCTGCAGGTCCGCGCTGGCCACCACCACGCGGTTGCGGCCGCTGCGCTTGGCCTCGTACATCGCCGCGTCTGCGCGTGCCATCAACCGCTCGTAGTCCGGATGACCATCGTGACCGGCCACGCCGATGCTGGCGGTCAGCTCCAGCACCTGGCCATTGGCTAGTGCTACCGGTGATTGTGCGATCTGCCGGCGCAGGCTCTCGGCGATCACGGTCGCCTGCGACTCGCTGGCCGCCACCAGCACCACCACGAATTCTTCGCCGCCATAGCGGAACAGGTAGTCGCTGCCCCGCGTGAGTTGGCCGAGCAGGCCGGCCACGTGCTGCAACGCGCGGTCGCCGGCATCGTGGCCGTGGCCGTCGTTGATCGCCTTGAAGTGATCCAGGTCGAGCAGCAGCAGCGAGAACGGCGTGCCGTTGCGCGTGGCCAGCTCGATTTCCCGCCGCAGCACGGTTGGCAGGAAGCGGCGGTTGAGCAGGTTGGTCAGCGCATCGCTGCCGGCATCCAGTTCGCCGATGCGCTCGAACAGCAGGGTCATCAGGGTGCGGATGGCGGCCAGATCCTCGCGGATGGCCGGCAGCACCGCCAGCCGCTGCGCCGGGGCATCGTTGCTTGCCTGTTGCAGGTTCCCGTCGATGCGGGCCATCAGCTGGCCGACCTGCTGGGTTTCGCTGCTCTCGCCGAAGCTGGGGATGCCCTTGTGGGTGAACCACAGGCCGAATTCCGACGTCGCCAGGCTGGCGCTTTCGCCGGCCTGCACGTGGCCGGCCAGTGCGTACAGCAGTGCGTTTTCCCAGTCCAGCAGCAGGGCGCGCTGGCGCTCGCGCTCGGTGCTGACGTTCTGCACCAGCGAGAACAACCGGTAGGCCGCATCGGCACGGGTGGATCGTTCGCGCGCATGGGTGTAGGCCAGGGTCATGCCTTCCATGGCGATGTCCATGATCGCGCTGAGGCAGTCGATGGCGGCGAACGCGGTGGCACTGTCGGGTGCGTCGTCGCGCAGGCGCACGAACAGCTCGTGCTTGAGCACGCGCGCGCCGCGGGTGACCAGGTCGACCGGAATGCCGACCCGGGCATGCACATCGCCGATCACCCGTTGCGAGGCCACGGCACTGGCGATCCTGTCGCGATCAGTGGTCAGCAGTTGCACCAGCCAGCGCTGCATGGCCGGCTGCAGGCGCTGCTTGACCTGGTCGTGGGACAGGAAGCGGCGTGCACGCCCGTCCTGCAGCAGCACTTCGTAAAAGCGCTGTGCCAGCACGGCTGGGGCATCGGTGGCTGCGGCCTTGAGCAGCGCGGTGGCGGCAGGGCCAGCCTGTTGCAGGCAGTGCTGCCAGGCTTCGGCCAGCGGCTGGCTGGCATCGTCCAGTTGCGGTGTTTCCACGTCGATCTCTGACTGCGTACGACAAACCACGGGTATCGGCCGTGGCGGCGTGCGGTTGATGGCGGGTTAGCCGGCCAGTTTACGCGCGGTGCAGCGTTGCACGGTGCGCAAAGCACATCCGTGCCCTGCGGCAATGAGTGAACGCATTTGAGAATCACTCTCATTGATGGGAGAATGTACGCACGGATCGGGCTGCAGGCGACTGCAGCGACGCTCCGCCTCCCCCTCGTCGTTGCCTCAAGCCCTTTGCCAGAGGCCCCGTTGCCCTGCCAGAAGGTCCAGATCATGTCTCCTGCCGTTGTCCTCTCGCCGCGCCCGCTGGCGCTCGCCGTTGCCGCCCTGCTGGCGGGCAGTGCGCTGACCGCCCAGGCTGAAACCGACGCCACCGATATCGACACGGTGCACGTCACCGCCTCGCAGATTGCCCGCCAGGCGTTGGGTACCTCGACCATCACCGCCGAGGACATCGCCAGGCGCCCACCGGCCAACGACATCGCCGAACTGTTGCGCACCATGCCGGGCGTCAACCTCACCGGCAACAGCGCCTCGGGCCAGTACGGCAACAACCGCCAGATCGACCTGCGCGGCATGGGCCCGGAAAACACCCTGATCCTGGTCGACGGCAAGCGCATCGGTGCGCGCGATGCCGTGCGCATGGGGCGCAGCGGCGAGCGCAACACACGCGGCGACACCAACTGGGTGCCGGCGGAGATGATCGAGCGCATCGAAGTGCTGCGTGGACCGGCGGCGGCACGCTATGGCTCCGGTGCTTCCGGTGGCGTGGTCAACATCATCACCAAGCGCCCGACCGGCGACCTTGCCGGTGCGGTCGACCTGTACGGGCTGGTGCCTGAACACAGCGCCGAAGGTGGCAGCGAGCGCGTCGGCCTGCAGCTGAGTGGGCCGATGACCGACACGCTGTCGTTCCGCCTGTACGGCAACCTCAACAGGACCGACGCCGACTCACTGGACCTCAACCGCCAGTACGCCACCAACCCGAACGCAGTGCCACCGGCTGGCCGCGAGGGCGTCAAGAACCGTGACGTCAACGCGCTGCTGCGCTGGGACGTGACCGCCAACCAGGTGGTCGAGTTCGAGGCGGGCACCAGCCGCCAGGGCAACATCTACGCCGGCGACCGTGCGGTCAGCACCACCGGCACTTCGACCGGCGTTGATCTGGCGGCGCTGGCCGACGGCAAGGCGGAGACCAACCGCATGTACCGCAACACCGGTGCGGTCACCCACCGCGGCCGTTGGGGTGATGTCACTTCGCGGGTGACGGCCGCAGTCGAGGCGGTCAACAACTCGCGCATCAATGAAGGCCTGGCCGGTGGCCCGGAAGGCAGCTTCAACGGCACCGACTGGTCTACCTCGCGCCTGCGCAACTACCAGCTGGATGGCGAAGTGAGCTTCCCGACCGCGCTGGGCGGCGCAGAGAACATCTGGACGCTCGGCTTTGAATACCTGGACAGCCGCCTGACCGATCCGTATTCGATGAGCCAGTCCAGCAGCAGCGGCGGCGGTATTCCAGGGTTGTCGGCCGACCGTGCGCGGGGCAAGGCCGACGCGCAGACCACGGCGGCGTTCGTGGAAGACAACATCTACCTGGGCGAGCACTGGATCGTTACCCCGGGCCTGCGCTTCGACCACCACAGCCAGTTCGGCAACAACACCAGCCCCAGCCTCAATGCGCAGTTCCGCATCAACAGCGACTGGGTGGTGAAGGGCGGCATTGCCCGCGCGTTCAAGGCGCCGAACCTGTACCAGTCGAATCCGGACTATCTCTACTACACCCGCGGCAACGGCTGCCCCAATGCGCTGCCGAGCCTGGGCGCCGGTTGCTACATGCGCGGCAACGCGGACCTGAAGGCGGAAACCAGCCTGAACAAGGAACTGGGCATCGAGTGGGCACCGCAGAGCGGCTGGCAGGCGTCGTTGACCTACTTCCACAACGATTACAAGGACAAGATCCAGGCCGGATACACCCAGATCGGGCTGACCGCCGACACCAAGGGCCGCATCTTCCGCTGGGAGAACGCGCCGAAGGCGATCGTGCAGGGGCTGGAAGGCAACCTGGTCATTCCGCTGCTGGGCGAGCAGGGCAACCGCCTGAAGTGGAGCAACAACTTCACCTACATGGTGGAAAACGAGAACAAGACCACGCATCAGCCGCTGTCGGTGATTCCGAAGTACACGATCAACACCATGCTGGACTGGCAGGCCACCGACAGGCTGTCCGTGTTGCTGACCGGCACCTTCTACGGCAGGCAGGAACCGGCCACGACCAACATCAACAACGACCCGCGCTGCACTGGCAGCTGCGATGCATCGATCGCGCTGCAGGATCGTGGCGCGTACAACATCTGGGGCGTGAGCGCGCGCTACAAGGTGACCGAGACGGTCAGCTTCGGTTTCGGAGTGAACAATCTGGCCGACAAGCGCTTGTTCCGCGAGGCCAATAGCAGCGATGCCGGGGCGGCGACCTACAACGAGCCGGGCCGCGCATACTGGGCCAGCCTGCGCTTCGGCTTCTGACCGCAGGCGGTCGTCGGTCTGCAACCCTCGCCGGGCCATGCCCGGCGAGGGCTCGTGTGGCCTGCAATGTTATAAACATCGTAATAGTCTCCCCCGCCGGCACCGCGTAGCCTGCACCGCATCGCAAAGGAGCTGTTGCCATGGGCCACGACCACGACCACCTGCCATCCCAGATCCGCCACGAGAAACCCCTGTGGTGGGCACTCGGCCTGACCACCACCTTCCTCGTCGTCGAAGTGGTGGGCGCGTTCTGGACCAACAGCCTGGCGCTGCTGTCCGACGCCGCACACATGGCCACCGATGCGCTGGCGCTGATGATCGCGCTGGTCGCGGTGCGGCTGAGCCGGCGCCCGCCGGATGCGCGCCGCACCTACGGCTATGCACGGCTGGAAGCGTTGGGCGCGATGATCAACGGTGCCATGCTGTTCGTGGTCGCCGCCTACATCCTGTGGGAGGCGGTCGGCCGTTTCCGCCAGCCGCAGGAGATCGCCTCCTCCGGCATGCTGGTGATTGCTGCGGCGGGCCTGGTCATCAACCTGATCTCGATGCGCCTGCTGCAGGCGGGCAGTGGCGAGAGCCTCAACGTGAAGGGCGCCTACCTGGAAGTATGGGCCGACATGCTCGGCTCGGTGGCAGTGATTGCGGGCGCATTGTTGATCAAGTGGACCGGATGGAAACCGATCGACCCGATCCTGGCGGTGCTGATCGGCCTGTGGGTGCTGCCGCGTACCTACGTGCTGATGCGTGAGGCGATCAACGTGCTGCTGGAAGGCGTGCCCAAGGGCATGGATGTGGCCAGGGTGCGCGACAGCCTGGCCGGCCACGCCGCAGTCCTGGACGTGCATGACCTGCACGTGTGGGCGCTGGCTTCAAGCACGCCGGCGCTGACCGCGCACATCGTGATGCGCGACGGCACCGACGCCGATGCATTGCGCCGCGAGCTGGGCGGTCGCCTGCATGATGACTTCGGTATCGAGCACGTGACACTGCAGATTGAAGCGGACCATTGTGGCGAAGCCTGTGGCGGGCCGGCGCCGCCCAAGGGCGGCGGACACGAGGGCCACGAGGCCCACGACCATGGCGAGGACGCGCAGGGCCATCGCGGTCACGTGCATCGCTGATCGAAGATGACGCGCGTGCCGGGAGATGCCTGGCGCAGCTATTCGTCCCGTCGCGAGGCGAGCCGATCCGCCAGCCGGGTCGGCTCCGGCAGCCGGTAACCGCGCAGGGTGCGCTGCACCCAGGCCAGCGCGGTATCGGCACTGACCCGATGGCCGCCGGCCACGAACAGCGGCTTGCAGCGCACCTTGCTGCGCAGCACCCAGCCCAGTTGTTCATCGCCCTCCAGCAGCGGCGTATGTGCACCGGCCTCGGCGCCCGGCTCGACGAACCGGCCCACCAGCTTCGACTTGGCGACACCGATGCTCGGCAGGTCGGTGACCACGCCCAGATGCGCGGCCACGCCCAGCCGGCGCGGATGGCTGATGCCGTGGCCATCGATGAACACCAGATCCGGCGCCTGCGGCAGCAGCGCCAGTGCCGCCAGCAGCGCCGGCAGCTCGCGGAAACTGAGCAGGCCGGGGATGTAGGGCATCACCGTAGGAATCCGCGCGATCTCCTGCGCCACGGGCTGCAGCGTCTTCGCATCCAGCAGCACCGCCGCGGCGCGGGTGATGGCGCCGTTGTCTTCAAAGCCGACATCCAGCCCGGCCAGCCAGCGCGTGTCGCGGGGCAAGCGGTCCTGGCGCTCCACGCGGCTGGCAAGCTGGATCTGCTGCGCGCGGGCAGCGGCGACGCTGCCTTCCCAGCGTCCGGGGTCGATCACCGTATTCATTGGCCGCAGCATCGCATGCGCGGCGCCACGGCCCGGTGAGTGGCGCCCGGGGCTACAATGGCAGCCTGCCTTTCCTCGCGTTGGAGACCCTGCAGTGACCCGTAAACTCGTACTGTTGCGCCATGGCCAGAGCCAGTGGAACCTGGACAACCGCTTCACCGGCTGGGTCGATGTTGACCTGACCGAGCAGGGGCGTCGCGAAGCGGCCGCCGCCGGTCGCCTGATGCGCGAGGAAGGCCTGCAGTTCGACGTCGCCCACACTTCCGTGCTCAAGCGCGCCATCCACACCCTGCAGGGTGCGCTGGCCGAGCTGGAGCAGGACTGGCTGCCGGTGAACAAGTCCTGGCGGCTCAATGAGCGCCACTACGGCGGCCTGCAGGGCCTGGACAAGGCCGAGACCGCGGCCAAGCACGGCGAAGACCAGGTCAAGGCGTGGCGTCGTTCGTACGACATCCCGCCGCCGGCCATGGACCTGGAAGATCCGGGCCACCCGATCCACGACCGCCGCTACGCCGGCCTGGACCGCAACGCGCTGCCGGGCACCGAATCGCTGGCCACGACCCTGGACCGCGTGCTGCCGTACTGGCACGACGCCATCGCCCCGCAGCTGAAGGACGGCAAGACCGTGCTGGTCACCGCCCACGGCAACTCGCTGCGCGCGCTGTACAAGTACCTCAACAATGTCTCGCGCGAGGAAATCCTCGAGCTGAACATCCCGACCGGCATCCCGCTGCTGTTCGAACTGAACGATGACCTGACCGTGCAGTCGTTCCGCTACCTGGGCGACCCGGAAGCGGCGCGCAAGGCCGCCGAAGCCGTGGCCAACCAGGGCAAGGCGAAATAAGAAGCAGAAGGCCGGCGCAAGCCGGCCTTCGCTTCTGTAGAGCCGAGCCCACGCTCGGCTGCTTTGGGCTTTTGCCGCACGAAGCATGAACCCGGAACGGAGAGCAGTCGAGCATGGCTCGACTCTACAGAAGGACGCTCTGTGACCTTTGGCCGGTCCCCAACCTCACGCCCCCGGCTACCCTGTGAAATTACCCGCAGGAGAGCCTCATGAACGTCCGCAACCTGGTCCCGCTGGGCCTGACCATCGCCATCGCTGCTTCGCTGGCGGCCTGTGGCAAGAATGACGCCGCACCGGCGGCCAGCGCCGACGCCAAGCCAGCCTTCGACCTGTCGCAGATCAAGACGCCGCTGATTTCGCTCAACAGCGCTGATCTCGATCCGTCCATCTCCGCCTGTACCGACCTCAATGGCTTCGTCAACAGCAAGTGGCTGAAGGCCAATCCGGTGCCGGGCGACCAGACCACCTGGGGCAGCTTCGAGATCCTGCGCGAGCGCTCGCTGGAAGTGCAGCACGCGCTGGTGCAGCAGGCCGCCGCCAGCCAGGCCAAGGCCGGTTCGGTGGAAGCCAAGATCGGTGACATCTGGAAGACCGGCAACGACGAAGCGAAGATCGAAGCTGCCGGCCTGGCGCCGCTGCAGCCGCAGCTGGACAAGATCACCGCGCTTAACGACACCGCCGCCATCACCCGGTACCTGCGCGACAGCCAGGCCGAAGGCAAGGGCGTGCTGTTCTCGCTGTTCGCCAATGCCGACTACAAGGATTCGGCCAACGTCATCGCCTACGTCGGCCAGGGTGGCCTGGGCCTGCCGGAGAAGGGCTACTACTTCGACGATGCGCAGGCCAAGATCCGCGACGCCTACGTGGCCTACATCGCACAGGTGCTGACCCTGTCCGGCGTGGACGCGGCGCAGGCCGCCGAGCAGGCCAAGGCCGTGATGGCCTTCGAAACCCGCCTGGCCAAGGCCTCGATGTCGCGCATCGAAATGCGTGACCCGGCCAAGCGCTACAACCCGCTCAGCGCCGCAGACGCCGACAAGCTGACCCCGAACTTCAGCTGGACCGCGCTGTTCGACACCCTGAAGGTGCCGGCCGCACAGAAGTTCTCGCTGGCGCAGCCGGGCTTCTTCGGTGAAATGGACAAGATGCTCGCCGATGTGCCGGCCAGTACCTGGCAGGCCTACCTGCGCTTCCACACCATCGACGATGCCTCGCCGTACCTGAGCAGCCAGTTCGAGAAGGCCAACTTCGAGTTCTATGGCAAGACCCTGCGTGGCCAGAAGGAAATGCAGCCGCGCTGGAAGCGCGTGCTGGAGTCGGTCAACGGTGGCATGGGCGAAGCCCTGGGCCAGCTGTACGTCGACGCCGTGTTCCCGGCCGAGTCGAAGGTGGCCATGCAGCACCTGGTGGAGAACCTGTCGCAGGCATTGAAGGCGCGGCTGGAGCAGCTGCCGTGGATGGGCGAGGAAACGAAGAAGAAGGCACTGGAAAAGTGGGCCAGCTTCACCCCGAAGATCGGCTACCCGGACAAGTGGCGTGACTGGTCGGGCCTGCAGACCAACGGCGACAGCTACCTGGGCAACATGCAGGCGGCGCGTGCGTTCAACTACCGCTACATGCTGGACAAGATCGGCAAGCCGGTGGACAAGACCGAATGGGGCATGACCCCGCAGACCGTCAACGCGTACTACAACGCCACCAAGAACGAGATCGTGTTCCCGGCAGCGATCCTGCAGGCGCCGTTCTTCGACGCCAAGGCCGATCCGGCGCTGAACTACGGCGGCATCGGTGCAGTCATCGGCCATGAGATGATGCACGGCTACGACGACTCGGGCAGCCAGTTCGCCGCCAACGGCAACTTCGACAACTGGTGGACGGACGCCGACCGCAAGGCCTTCACCGAGCGTACCGATCAGCTGGTCGCCCAGTTCGACGGCTACGAGTCGGTGCCGGGCGTGTTCGTGAAGGGCAAGCTGACCCTGGGCGAGAACATCGGCGACCTGGGCGGCCTGACCGTGGCCTACGACGCGCTGCAGATGGCGCTGAAGGAAGACCCGAAGGCGAATGTCGAGGTTGACGGCCACAGCCAGGACCAGCGCTTCTTCATGAACTGGGCCACGGTGTGGCGCCGCAACTTCACCGATGGTGAGCTGCGCGTCCGCCTCAACACCGATCCGCACGCGCCGGCCAATTTCCGTGCCAACGGTGCGCCGTCGAACATGCCCTCGTTCGCTGCTGCATTCCAGTGCAAGGCGGGTGATGCGATGGTGCGCGCCGACGACAAGCGCGTGGTGATCTGGTAATCGATCACCCGTGATGCGTGGAGCGAAAGGCCCGGCGAACGCCGGGCCTTTTGTCTTCCAGGCCGGCAGCGCAGCGCCGGCTGGTAGAGTCGACTGTTAGTCGACTATCGCGCGCAGCGGGGGATTTTCGCGATCTGGACGAAGAGCAGTCGACTAACATTCGACTCTACCGTCGGGTCGTTTCACCGTCGGGAAGATCTCAGGCCAGCGCAGGTTCCCGCGCCAGCATGCGATGGAAGCGCTGCAGCACGTAGGGGTCCACCAGCCCGCCGGACTGCGCTTCGATGATCCGCAAGGCGGTTTCGTGCTCCATTGCGTCGCGATACGGGCGTACGCTGGTCATCGCATCGTAGGCATCGACAATGGTGACGATGCGCGCGCCCAGGGGGATGGATTCGCCGCGCAGCCCATCGGGGTAGCCGCTCCCATCGAACGCCTCGTGATGGGCACGGATCAGCTGCGCGACCGGCGCGGCGTCACTGCGACCGGTCGCCAGGAAGATGTGTTCGCCGCGCACCGGATGCTCACGCATGATCGCGCGTTCCTCGTCGGTATGGCGGCGCGGGGCCAGCAGCACCTCGTCGGGAATGCCGATTTTGCCGATGTCATGGAAGCGCGCGGCCAGGCCGATCTGTGCACAGGCCTCCTGACCCAGGTCGCAGTGCGCGGCCAGGCACTGCGCGAGCAGGCCGACGCGGTCGCAGTGGTGGCGGGTGTAGGCGTCGCGCATCTGCAGCGACATCGAGAGCGCATCGATCAGGCAGGACTGCGCGTGCAGCAGGTCGGGGGCGGGTACGGCGTCAGGGAGCATGGTCATCCGCCCGCACCGGGTGGGGACCGGTGCGGGGTGTTCGGGGGGGCGATCAACCCGGGGCGAGGGTGGTCAGAAGGGCGCGGGCCGCATTGAAGCGGTCTTCCGGCAACGGCAGCGGGTGCTTGATGCGCAGCTTGTCGGGCCCTTCCATGGCGTAGAGGTTCGGTTGTTTCTGGATCAGCTGGATCACCGCCATCGGGTCGATGTTCGGCTTGGACTCGAACACGATGCGGCCACCGTTCTCGCCCAGGTCCAGCTTGCGGATGCCCAGCGTGTTGGCCTTGAGCTTCAGCTCGGCGATGGCGAACAGGTGCTTGGCCGCATCCGGCAGCAGGCCGAAGCGGTCGATCATCTCCACCTGCAGCTCGCGCAGCGCATCGGTGTCGCGCGCGCTGGAAATACGCTTGTACAGGGTCAGGCGCGTGTGCACGTCCGGCAGGTAGTCTTCCGGGATCAGCGCCGGCACATGCAGCTCGACCTCGGCACCGCGCACTTCCTCACCGGCATCCAGGTCGGGCAATTTGCCCTGCTTGATGCTGCGTACCGCGCGTTCCAGCAGCTCGGTATACAGGCTGAAGCCGACCTCGGCCATCTGCCCGCTCTGGTCCTCGCCAAGCAGTTCACCGGCGCCGCGGATCTCCAGATCGTGGGTGGCCAGGGTGAAGCCGGCGCCCAGCTCGTCCATCGAGGCGATCGCTTCCAGGCGCTTCTCGGCGTCGGGTGTGATCGCGCGACGGTCGGGGGTGATCAGGTAGGCGTAGGCACGGTGGTGCGAACGACCGACGCGGCCGCGCAGCTGGTGCAGCTGGGCCAGGCCGAAACGGTCGGCACGGTTGATGATGATGGTGTTGGCGTTGGGGATGTCGATGCCCGATTCGATGATCGTGGTCGACAGCAGCACGTTGAAACGCTGCTTCTGGAAATCCAGCATCACCTTTTCCAGTTCGCGCTCGGGCATCTGCCCGTGGGCGATGCCGATGCGTGCCTCCGGCACCAGCTCGGACAGCTCGCGCTGCATGCGGCCGATGCTCTCCACGTCGTTGTGCAGGAAGTACAGCTGGCCACCGCGCGCGAGCTCGCGCTGGAAGGCTTCGCGCAGCAGCGCGTTGTCCCACTGGGTGATGAAGGTCTGCACCGCCAGCCGGTTCGGCGGCGGCGTGGCGATGATCGACAGGTCGCGCAGGCCGGCCATGGCCATGTTGAGCGTGCGCGGGATCGGCGTGGCGGTCAGCGTCAGCAGGTGCACGTTGGCGCGCAGCGCCTTCAGCGCCTCCTTCTGGCGCACGCCGAATCGCTGCTCCTCGTCGACGATGACCATGCCCAGGTCCTTGAACTTCACGTCCGGCTGCAGCAGGCGATGGGTGCCGACGATGACGTCGATGGTGCCGGCAGCGACCTTTTCCAGTTCGGCCTTGATTTCCTTGCTGGTCTTGAAGCGCGACAGCACCTCGACCTTCAGCGGGTAATCGGCGAAGCGGTCGCGGAAGTTGCGGTAGTGCTGTTCGGCCAGCAGCGTGGTCGGCACCAGCACGGCCACCTGCTTGCCGGCACTGGCGGCGGCGAACGCGGCGCGCACCGCCACCTCGGTCTTGCCGAAGCCGACGTCGCCGCAGACCACGCGGTCCATCGGCTGGCTGCTGGCCAGGTCGCGCAGGGTCGCATCGATCGCGGCCAGCTGGTCCGGGGTCTCCTCGAACGGGAAACCGGCCGCGAACGGCTCGTACATCGCGCGGTCGACCTGCAGTGCCAGGCCGGCACGCGCCTGGCGGCGGGCCTGGATCTCCAGCAGCTCGGCAGCAACGTCGCGTACTTTCTCGGCGGCCTTGCGCTTGGCCTTGCTCCACTGCTCGCCACCGAGCGAATGCAGCGGCGCGGTTTCCGCCGACGCACCGGAATAGCGGCTGATCAGGTGCAGCTGGGCGACCGGCACATACAGGCGGTCGCCCTTGGCATATTCGATTTCGAGGAACTCGCCGGGCATGCCGCCGACGTCCATCGCGATCAGGCCACGATAGCGGCCGACGCCATGATCCTCGTGCACGATCGGCGCGCCCTCGGTCAGTTCACCGAGGTCGCGGATGATCGCTTCCGGCTCGCGGCCGGCGCGGCGCGTGCGCCGGGTGCTGCCGGCGCGCTCGGGGAACAGCTGGCGCTCGGTCAGCACCGCGATGCGCGGATCGTCCAGCGCGAAGCCATCCTCCAGCGGTGCCACCGCGATCGCGAAGCGCGCGTCGTCGGCGAGGAAGCTGGGCAGGTCGGCCACCACCGGCGGCTTCAGCTCGGCGGCCTGCAGCACCTCCAGCAGCGCCTCGCGGCGGCCGGGTGAATCGGCGGCGATAAGTACCCGGCCCGGATAATGGCCGAGGAAGGATTTCAGCGCATCGCCGGCGGGGGCTTCGCGCGCGGCCACCGGCAGCGGTGGCAGCGGCTGGTCGCCCAGCGCGTGCGCGTCGGCGATGCGCGCATGGTCAGCCGCCCACACCTCGATGCGCGGGGCATCGTTCAGGCGCTCGCGCAGCAGCTCCGGCGACAGGTACAACGCCGAAGGCGGCAGCAGCGGGCGCTCCACATCATGGCGGCGCTGCTCATAGCGGTCCGCGGTCTGCGCCCAGAACGCGACGGACGCCTCATACGCACCGGCGCAGACCACCGGCAGGCTGCCGTCGGGCAGGTAGTCGAACAGGGTCGCGGTGCGTTCGAAAAACAGCGGCAGGTAGTACTCGACGCCGGCCGGGGCCAGCCCGGACTTCAGATCCTGGTACAGCGAACTGCGCCGGGTATCCACATCGAAACGCTCGCGCAGCGTGGCCAGCACGCGTGCGATGCTGGCCTCGTCCATCGGCACTTCGCGGCCGGGCAGCATGTGCACCGCCTCGACCTTGTCCAGCGAACGCTGGCTTTCCGGGTCGAAGGCACGGATCGAGTCGATGTCCTCGTCCAGTAGTTCTACCCGCAGCGGCTCGTCGGCGCCCATCGGGAACACGTCCAGCAGGCCGCCGCGCACGGCGAAGTCGCCCGGGTCCATCACCTGCGGCACGTTGCGGTAGCCGGCGCTTTCCAGGCGGCGCTTCTCGGCCTCCAGGTCCAGGCGCTGGCCGACCTTCAGGTCGAAGCTGCCACCGATCACATAGCTGCGCGGGGCCAGCTGCTGCAGCAGGGTCTGCACCGGCACGATCACCAGGCCACGCTTCAGCGTGGGCAGGCGGTGCAGGGCAGCCAAGCGCTGCGAGATGATGTCCGGATGCGGGCTGAAGCGGTCGTAGGGCAGGGTTTCCCAGTCAGGGAAGGCGACCACCGGCAGGGCCGGGTCGCCGCCAAGCAGGGTCTGCAGGTCGGCTTCAAGCTGGTTGGCACCGTGGTTGTCACGGGCGATCACCAGCAGCGGGGCGTCGTGCGCGCGCGCGGCCTGGGCCAGGTACCAGGCCAGGGCGGTCGGCGAGGCGGGGGCGCGCCACCAGGCGCGGAGCTGGCCGGCACGCGGCAGCGGCGGGGCGGGGTATGAGGTACGCGACATGGACTCCGGATTTTAGCAGAAGCCCCTGCCGGGCCCATGATCGTGACGTGAGCGGGTGTAGCGCCGGGCCAAGCCCGGCGAGCGCGGCGGTTGAATCAACGTCGCCGGGCAGGGCCCGACGCATCCGTCAGTTGTCCAGCTCCAGCACCATCCGCACCAGGCCTTCGGCCCCGTTCGGATGCGGCACCGGCTTGAAGCCCAGCGAGGCGGCCAGCTGCTTCATTGGCTCGTTCTCGGCGGCAACGTCGCCGTACAGGCGGTCCAGGTACTTGCCGCGGCCCCACTTCACCAGCTTGCGCATCAGCTGCCGGCCCAGGCCCTGGCCGATCAGGAAGCGGCTGATCAGGATCGCGTACTCGGCTTCACGGGTGCCGGGGATGATCGAGGCCCGGGCAACCGCGCCGACCACCGCTTCGCCAGCGGGCAGGGACTCGGCTGCGACCAGGGTGATCTCGGTCTTGGGGTTCGGGTGGGTCAGGCGCTGGGTAGTCTCCGGCGACAGTTCGGTCACCGCCTGCAGGAAACGATCACGGATTTCTTCCGGCCCGAACAGGCTGAATGCCGCTTGCAGCGGTGCGCCATCTTCCGGGCGGATGGGGCGGATCAGCAGCTCGTGGCCGCTGGGAGCCTTGAAGATCTCATGCCAGGGCGGCATGCGGTTGCGAGTGGCCATACCGGGTGATTCCTTGGTGGTCCATCGATTGTGGCATCACCGGGGCTGCATTCCGTGAACGGAAGGCTCACGGCGGTACAGCCTCGTGAAGGCCGTTATTCGGGGGCTTTGAGCCAATCCAGGCGGGTGCTGGCACCGGGTTCGCCCAGGTGCTGGCGCAGCGCCGGCAGGGCCGGGCCGACCACCCGGTCGAACTGCCAGGGCGGGTTGAGCAGCAGCATGCCGCTGCCGTTGAGCCGCAGCGGCGAGTCGTCAGGGCGCACCAGGAACTCGATCGTCATCGCCGACTTGACCGGCAGGGCAGTGGCCTTGCGCAGGAAGTGCAGGATGGTGCGCCGCTGCTTGATCGGGAACCAGACCGCACAGGTGGCCTGCGGCCAGCGTGCCAGGGTCTCGGCCAGGGCGGCCAGGACGTTCTGGTATTCCGCGTCCTGGGCCTCGTACGGCGGGTCGATCAGGACCAGGCCACGGCCGATCTTGCTGCCGTTGAACTTCGGCGGCAGCAGCGAGCGCAGCAGGGCATAGCCATCGCCGGCGCGCACGTCGACGCGGCTGTCATGGGCGAACAGGGCCTTCAGCGTGGCCGTTTCGGCCTCCTGAAGTTCACAGACCGCCATGCGGTCCTGCGCGCGCATGGCCTGTGCGCTCAACAGCGGCGAGCCCGGGTAGTTGGTCAGCGCGCCCACCGGATTGTCGGCCTGCACCGCCTTCAGGTAGCGCTCGACCACCTCGGGCAGCTTGGGCTGGGCCATCAGCCGCATGATTCCGGACTCGGCCTCCAGCGTCTTGCGGCTCTCTTCGCTGGCCAGCAGGTAGCGGCCGGCACCGCCGTGGGTATCGAGCACGAAGAACGGGCTGTCCTTGCGCTTGAAGCTGTCGATCAGGGCCAGCTGCACGATGTGCTTGAGCACATCGGCGTGGTTGCCGGCATGGAAGGCGTGGCGGTAGTTCATGGGCGGCAGTGTACGGGGCGGCGGCCGCAGCGGCTATGCTGCGCGCCATGACAGCTCCCGTTGCCCATGTCCTGGTGGTCGAGGACGAAGCCGCCATCGCCGAAACCGTGCTCTATGCGCTGCGCAGCGAAGGCTATGCCGCCAGCCACTGCCTGCTCGGCGGCGAGGCCCTGCAACGGCTGCAGGCCGGCGATATCGACGTGGTGGTGCTGGACGTGGGCCTGCCCGACCTGGGCGGTTTCGAGGTGTGCCGGCGGCTGCGCGCGCAGCCCGGGCCGGCGGCCCAGCTGCCGGTGATCTTCCTGACCGCCCGCAACGATGAAGTGGACCGCGTGCTGGGCCTGGAACTGGGCGCCGACGATTACATGACCAAGCCGTTCTCGCCGCGAGAACTGGTGGCGCGGGTGCGTGCGCGCCTGCGCCGCGCCGCACCGGTCAACGCAGGACCCAGCGCCGATGCGGGCTGGCAGGAACATGGCGCCTTTGCCATCGACCGCGAAGGTCGGCGTATCCGCTTCCGCGGCCAGGCACTGGACCTGACCCGCTACGAGTACGCGCTGCTGGAAGCGCTGCTGCAGCGCCCGGGCGCCATCCTCAGCCGTGCCCAGCTGATGGACCGTGGCTGGGACAGCAGTGCCGACAGCGCCGACCGCACCGTTGATACGCATGTAAAGACGCTGCGCGCCAAGCTGCGCGCGGCCGGTGCCAGCGAAGACCCCATCCGCACCCACCGTGGCCTTGGCTACGCGCTGGAGGTCTAGCCGATGCGCCTGGTATTGAAGCTGTTCCTCGGCTTCTTCCTGATAACCGGCATCGCCGCGTTCTTCGTGATGCGCGTGTTCGTCAACGAAGTGAAGCCCGGCGTGCGCCAGGCGATGGAATCGACCCTGGTCGATGCCGCCAACGTGCTGGCCGAGATGGCCGCCGCCGACGTCAAGGCCGGCACCATCCGCAGCGGCAGCTTCACCCGCAACCTCGCCAAGGCGCGGCAGCGTGACCTGAAGGCGATGGTCTGGCGCTTTCCCAAGCGCTCACTGGACTACCGGGTGACCATCACCGATGCCAAGGGCATCGTCATCTACGACTCGCTGGGCCGCGACCTGGGGCGCGACAACTCGCGCTGGAATGATGTCTATCGCACCCTGCGTGGCGAGTACGGTGCCCGCTCCAGCCCGGAAACGCCGGGGGAGGAAGGCAATACGGTGATGCATGTGGCGGCGCCGGTATACGACCCGGACGATGGGCGCACGCTGATCGGCGTGCTCAGCCTGGCCCAGCCCAACCGCAGCATCGATCCGTTCATCGCTGCAAGCCAACGCGCCATCATCGAGCGCGGCGCCTGGCTGATCGGATTGTCGGCGCTGGTCGGCGTGCTGGTGACGATGTGGCTCACCACGGGCCTTGGCCAGCTCAGCCGCTACGCGCGTGCGGTCAGCGCCGGCGAACCGGTGCCACCCCCGCGGCGGCGCCGCGACGAGATCGGCGACCTGGGCCAGGCACTGGAAACGATGCGCCGCAAGCTGGAGGGCAAGGCCTACGTCGAGCAGTACGTGCAGTCGCTGACGCATGAAATGAAGAGTCCGCTGGCGGCGATCCGCGGTGCCGCCGAGCTGCTGCAGGAGCCGCTGCCGGAGGCCGACCGCGTGCATTTTGCACGCAGCATCGTCGATCAGCAGGAGCGGCTGACCGAGACGATCGACAAGCTGCTGGCGCTGGCCGAAGTGGAACAGCACGGCTGGCTGCAGACCCGCGATCCGATCGCGCTGCCAACCCTGCTGGCCGATGCGGCGGCGGCCGCGCAGGTGCGTGCGCAGGCGGCCGGCGTGCAGGTGCGCATCGGCAGCGTACCCGACATGCGCGTGCAGGGTGATGCCTATCTGCTGCGGCAGGCGTTGCACAACCTGATCGACAACGCGATCGCCTTCTCACCGCCCGGCGCGGACATCGCGCTGCTGGCCGAGGTGGACGGGCAGGGCGTACGCCTGCAGGTAGCGGATCGCGGTGCCGGCATTCCCGACTATGCGCGCGAACGCGTGTTCGAGCGCTTCTATTCGCTGGCGCGACCGGGCAGCGGCCGGCGCAGTTCCGGCCTGGGCCTGCCGTTCGTGCAGGAGGTCGCGCGCCTGCATGATGGGCGCGCCAGTGTCGATGCCCGCGACGGCGGCGGTATCGTGGCCAGCCTGTGGTTGCCGCTGGGTACACCAGGCCAGCGCCCCCGCCGCTGACTTCACATTCGCTTCAAATTCGCCACAAACCCCGCTCACCGTGGCGGTCCATCCTGCAGTCCTCTCCAACGAGGATGGACCATGAAATCCCTGAAGATGCTGCTGCGCTTCGCCATTGTCGGCGGCCTGATCCTGCTGCTGCTGGTTCCGCTGACGATGATCCGCAGTGTCATCAACGAACGCAGTGCGTACCGCGACGAGGCTTTCTCGCGGGTGGCCGACAGCCGCGCCGGCGCACAGCAGCTGGTGGGCCCGGTGCGGGTGGTGCCATGGGTGGAACGCAAGCAGGTTGAACTGGTCGACCCGCTGGGCGTCAAGAAGACCGAAGTGCAGGTCACCGAGGGGCACTGGCTGCAGATGCCGGCATCGCTGGAGGTGGGCGGCGAAATGCTGCCGAGCCAGCGTGAGGTGGGGCTGTTCAAGGTGCCGGTCTACAGCTGGAACGGCCAGATGAAGGCGACCTTCGCCGCAGACGATTACCCGGTGAAGGCGGGCCGCAGTTACGGCCAGCCGTATGTGGCGGTGGGGGTTTCCGATGTCCGTGGCCTGGTCGGCACGCCGAACCTGCGCGTGGATGGCAAGCAGCTGCGTTTGCTGCCGGGTGTTGGTGCGGCCGGCGAGATCGGGCGGGGCCTGCATGCACCGGTGGCCGGTTTCGATGCGGATCAGGGCGGCACGCTGGCCGCCAGCACCGTTGAACTGGAGCTGCGCCTGGATGGCAGCCGCATGCTGTCGGTGGTGCCGGTGGGCGATGACACCCACATCGCGCTGCGTTCGAGCTGGCCGCATCCGTCGTTCAGCGGTGCGTTCCTGCCCAACGAGCGCCGCGTTGATGCACAGGGATTCGACGCGCGCTGGGCGGTGTCCTCGCTGGCCTCCGACGCACAGCGGCAGCTGCGCAATGACGGTTCGGTGGACTCGCAGGCGGTGACGGTGTCGCTGGTCGATCCGGTCGATACCTACACCCAGGCCGACCGTGCCTCGAAGTACGGCGTGCTGTTCGTGCTGCTGACCTTCCTCGGCTTCATCCTGTTCGAGCTGATCAAGTCGCTGCGCATCCACCCGCTGCAGTACCTGATGGTCGGCCTGGCGCTGGCGATCTTCTTCCTGCTGCTGATCAGCCTGTCCGAGCACATCGCGTTCTGGAAGGCCTACCTGGTTTCGGCGGTGGCCTGCATCGGCCTGCAGGCGGTGTACCTGGCCAATGTGCTGGGCCACTGGAAGCGCGGCTTCGGCTTCGCGGCGCTGCTGACCGTGCTGTACGGCGCGCTGTATGGCCTGCTGGTGTCGGAGAACAATGCGCTGCTGATGGGTTCGCTGCTGCTGTTCGTGATCCTGGCGCTGGCGATGTGGGTGACCCGTCGGGTGGACTGGTACGCGCTCGGCGCGGACCTGAAGTAAGGAGCAGGCCATGAGTTGGCGCCAGGGATTGCGGCAACGGGCACGGCAGGGTATTCCGGCCCTGTTGGAAGTGGATGCACTGCTGCAGGCACATGGCGTGCTGGCGGCCCTGCCGGGGGCACGGATCGCCCCCGGCCTGGTCCGCTTCCAGCTGGCGGCGGCGACCTGCCAAGGACTGCGGGGCAAGGGCCTGGGCTGGTTGCAGGGTGCGCGGCAGGGACGTGGCGCAGTGGCCGGACGGGTGCCGCGCTACCGGCCCTGGAAGGCCGGGGCGGAAGCGCTGGCCGAAATCGGCATCGACGGCCTGCCCGATGACTGGCCGGCACACGCGGCGGTGTACGGCTGCAGCAGTATCGACCGGCGGCACTGGTTGTTGTTGCTGCCGGAGCGGGCGCAGTTGTGGTTGGGGTGGAGGGGGTGATCGGGTTGTTCATCCGCGCATGGCGTGGATCTACTGCTGTCCATGACCGATGGGACGGTATCGGCGCGCCCCTGCTGGCTAGACTCGATGGGTTGAAGATCGAGCCGAAGGGCAGGGGTGCGATGTGTTGAAGTGGGGCGTGCTGGCTGTAGCGCTGGCGATGGGTGGCAATGCAATGGCGCAGCAGCGCGAACCGGTGGACCTGGACATGGTCAGCCGCATCCGCCAGGAGGCCTTCCACCGTTCGCAGGTGATGGATACCTTCAGCTACCTCACCGAACGCATCGGCGCGCGCCTGACCAATTCGCCGGCGATGGGCCGCGCCAACGCGTGGACCCGCGGCAAGTTCAGCGAATGGAAGCTGGACAACGTGCACGACGAAGCCTTCGATGATTTCGGCCGTGGCTGGGAATTCACCTCGGCGAGCGTGGAAATGCTGGGTGACCGCGTGCAGCCGCTGCATGCGCTGCCCAAGGCCTGGACCCCCGGTACGAAGGGCCCGGTCGAAGGCGAGCTGGTGCAGGTCGACATCAAGAAGTCCGAAGACATAGAGAAGTACCGCGGCAAGCTGCGTGGCAAGATCCTCCTGCTGGGCGAGGCACGCGAATACAAGCGGGGCACCGAGCCCGATTCGCACCGCCACGACGCCACCTCGCTGGAGGGCCTGCAGGAGTTCACCCTGCCCAAGGACAAGGACGCCACCGCCGAGCGCGCCAAGCGGGTCAAGGAATACCAGGAACGCCAGCAGCTGGCGGCCAAGGTCAATGCCTTCTTCGTGGAAGAGGGCGCGCTGGCCTCGATCGGCATCAGCAGCTGGGACAACGGCATCATCCGCGTTGCCGGTGGTGGTTCGCGCAAGGCCGGTGAGTCGGTGGGCATTCCCGAGCTGGCGATGATCAGCGAGCACTTCAATCCGCTGGTACGCGCGCTGGAGGCCAAGCAGACCGTGCGCCTGCGCGTGGATGTGGCCGCACGCTTCACCGACGAGGCCGACCAGCCCGGCTACAACACGCTGGCCGAGATCCGTGGCAGCAGCAAGCCCGATGAAGTGGTGATGATCGGCGCGCACCTGGATTCCTGGCACAGCGGCACCGGTGCGGCCGACAACGCCGCCGGCGTGGCGGTGATGATGGAGGCGATGCGCATCCTCAAGGCCACCGGCGCCAAGCCCAGGCGCACCATCCGCGTGGCGCTGTGGAGCGGCGAGGAGCAGGGCCTGATCGGCTCGCAGGCCTATGTGGCCAAGCACTTCGGCAAGTTCCCGGAGCCGACCGACCCGGCGCAGAAGGCGCTGCCGGCGTCGCTGCGCGAGCCGACCGGCGCACTGCAGAAGACCCGCGACTACGGCAAGTTCCAGGTCTACTTCAACATGGACAACGGCTCGGGCCGCTTCCGTGGCATCTACGCTCAGGAAAACCTGGCGGCCATGCCCATCTTCGAAGCCTGGCTGGCGCCGTTCCATGACGTGGGCGCCACCACCGTGGCCACCCGCAACACTGGCAGCACCGACCACATCAGCTTCGACCGCATCGGCCTGCCGGGCTTCCAGTTCATCCAGGACCGGCTGGACTACTTCACCAACGTGCACCACAGCCACCTGGACACCTGGGACCACGCCGAGCCGGAAGACCTGAAGCAGGCCGCCGCCATCGTCGCCTCGTTCGCCTACAACGCCGCGATGCGCGAGCAGCCGTTCCCGCGCAAGGTGGAACCGTAAAAGGGGACGGAGGGGATTAAGTCGCATCTCCCCTCCGTTTCCCGGTTGCAGTGCCCACGGGCTGGGCAATCGCGACTTAATCCCCTCCGTCCCCTTTTTCCGTCGGGGGCTGCGGGCTGGTAAAATTGGGGGAGTCCCGTTCCTCGAGCCGTCCATGACCTGCCGCACCCGCTTCGCCCCCAGTCCCACCGGCTACCTCCACATCGGTGGTGCCCGCACCGCGCTGTACTGCTGGCTGGAGGCCCGCCATCGTGGCGGCGAGTTCGTGCTGCGCATCGAGGACACCGACCGTGAACGCAGCACCCAGGGTGCGATCGACGCCATCCTGGAGGCGATGGAGTGGCTGGGCCTGGACTATGACGAAGGCCCGATCTACCAGACCGACCGCGTTGCCCGTTACCAGGAAGTGGCCGAGCAGCTGATCGCCGAGGGCAAGGCGTACTACGCCTACGAGACCCGCGAAGAGCTGGACGCGATGCGCGAGGCTGCCATGGCCAGGCAGGAGAAGCCGCGCTACAACGGCGCTGCGCGCGATCTGGGCCTGCCCTACAGGGACGACCCGAACCGCGTCATCCGCTTCAAGAATCCGCTGGAAGGCACGGTGGTGTTCGACGACCTGATCAAGGGCCGCATCGAGATCGCCAACAGCGAGCTGGATGACATGGTGATCTTCCGCCCGGACGGCTACCCCACCTACAACTTCGCGGTGGTGGTGGACGACTGGGACATGGGCATCACCGAGGTCATCCGCGGCGACGACCACATCAACAACACCCCGCGCCAGATCAACCTGTACGAAGGCATTGGTGCGCCGGTGCCGAAGTTCGGCCACATGCCGATGATCCTGGACGAGCAGGGCGCCAAGTTGTCCAAGCGCACCGGCGCGGCCGACGTGATGCAGTACAAGGACGCCGGCTACCTGCCCGATGCGCTGCTGAGCTACCTGGCCCGCCTCGGCTGGTCGCACGGTGACCAGGAGCTGTTCAGCCGCCAGGAGCTGATCGAGCTGTTCGACGTGAAGGACTGCAACTCCAAGGCCTCGCGACTGGACATGGCCAAGCTGGGCTGGGTCAACCAGCACTTCCTGAAGACCGAGGATGTGGCCGCGATCGTGCCGCACCTGGTCTACCAGCTGCAGAAGCTGGGGCTGGACGTGGCTGCCGGACCGGCACCGGAGGACGTGGTGATCGCCCTGCGTGAACGCGTGCAGACCCTGAAGGAGATGGCCGAGAAAGCCGTGGTCTGGTACCAGCCGCTGACCGAGTACGATGACGCGGCGGTGGCCAAGCACTTCAAGGCCGGTGCCGAGGTGGCGCTGGGCAAGGCCCGCGAGCTGCTGGCGGCGTTGCCGGAATGGACCGCCGAGTCGGTGGGCGTGGCCCTGCACGACGTCGCCGCCGCGCTGGAGATCGGCATGGGCAAGGTCGCCCAGCCGTTGCGCGTGGCCATCACCGGTACCCAGGTCAGTCCTGACATTTCCCATACCGTGTACCTGGCTGGCCGCGAGCAGGCCTTGAAACGCATCGATGTGGCCATCACCAAGGTAGCAACGGCCTGAGGCATCCTTGCCAGGCCCGAACCGGAGAACGCGCATGTCCGCCAAGACCGCCACTGCTTGTACCGCCCCGCACCACCACGTCCACGACGCATCGGATTTCGTGGCGGTGGTCGAGCGTGTCTCGCGCGAACGCGGGCTGCGCCTTACCCCGATCCGCGCCAATGTACTGAAGCTGATCGCCGAGGCCGGCAAGCCGGTCAAGGCCTATGAGTTGCTGGAATGGGTGCGCAACGGCAAGGGTGTGGGTGCTGATGCCCCGCCCACCGTGTACCGCGCCCTCGACTTCCTGATGGCCAATGGTTTCGTGCACAAGCTGGAATCGGTGAATGCCTTCGTGGCCTGCCACCACCCCAGCAGCGCCGCGCATTCGGTGCCGTTCCTGATCTGCAACAGCTGCCACAGCGCGGTGGAACTGGAAGACCGGGAAATCGTCAGCCAGCTGGAAAAGCGCGCCAAGGAACTGGGCTTCCAGCCGCAGGCACAGACCCTTGAAGTGCACGGTCTCTGCGCGCGCTGCGCGGGTTGATCGTGTCGGCGGTAGAGTCGGTCGGCGGTAGAGTCGACTGTTAGTCGACTGCTCTTCCGTGAAGCCCAAGAGCAACCCGCCCTGCGCGCGATAGTCGACTAACAGTCGACTCTACCCAGCCGTCTCTACCCAGCCGAGTCCTGCAGGGGCGCGCCCTAGTCCATGGGTTTGCCTGCCGTATCCACCCGCACGATCACCGACATGCCGGGCCGCAGCCGCGCCGCCAGTGCCTGACCCGGATCGATCGAGATCCGCACCGGCAGCCGCTGCACCACCTTGGTGAAGTTGCCGCTGGCATTGTCCGGGCGCAACACGCTGAACTCCGACCCGGTGGCGGGCGCGATCTCTTCGACACGGCCCTTCAGCACCTGCCCCTGGAACGCGTCCACCGAGAACGTGGCCGGCTGGCCGATCGCCATCCCCCAGGTCTGGCCTTCCTTGTAGTTGGCCACCACCCACAGCGTGTCAGGTACCAGGAACAGCAGCTGCGAGCCGGCCGCGACGTACTGGCCCACGCGTACGCTGGCTTCACTGATCTGGCCGTCGCGCGGTGCGTGGATCACCGTATTGGCCAGATCGATGCGGGCCAGCTCCAGCTGCGCCTGCGCGCTTTCCACCTGGGCCTCCAGGCTTTTGCGCGCGACCTGGGTCGACACCAGCGTTTCCTCGGCGATGCGGATCTGCGCCTGCGACTGCTGCACGCTGGCCTGCGCCGAGGCCTGGCTGGTGCGGAACTTGTCGCGGTCATTGATCGACACGAGTTGCTGTGCGGCCAGTTCCTCGTAGCGCTTCAGCTCGTTGCGCGAGCGCTGCAGTTCGGCCTGGCCGGCCGAGAGCGTGGCGCGCGCCGAGGCGATCTGCGCACGGTTCTGCGCCTGCGACTGGTCGGAGTTGGCCAGCGCCGCACGCGCGCTGTCCAGCGTTGCCTGCGCCTGGGCGACACGCTGCGCATAGATGCGGTCATCGATGCGCAGCAGCGGCTCGCCTTCCTTCACGTGCTGGAAGTCCTTCACCAGCACCTCGGTCACATAGCCGTTCACCTGCGGCGCCATCACCGTGATCTGGCCGCGCACATAGGCGTTGTCGGTCACCATCACGCTGCTGGTGAACGGCCACAGGTGCCAGGCACGCAGGATCAGCGCAATGCCCAGCAGGGCGACAATCACCATCACCGCCACGCTGCGCGCGCTGGGCTTGAGGTACTTCGGCGCGACCGCGGGTTCTACCGGCGTGGACGCGGGCGCCGCGTCGGTGGGCGGCGGCGGGGTGACGTTGTCGGCGTCGTCGGGTCGGGGCGGCACGGGAGGCATGGGGGGACTCAACGGGATGCGGCCGGCGTGGCCGCGGTGGACACGGGCGGGTGGCGCTTGCGCCATTGCTTCAGTACGGCGGTACGCAGCGACAGCAGCAGCAACCAGCACAGGAAACCGATCGCCAGCCAGCCGCTCAGGGTGAACACATCGTTGAAGCCACGCACGTTGGCTTCTCGGCGCGTGGTCTGTGCCAGCTGCGCGCTGCCCTGTGCGCTGCGCAGGACAGGGTCGGTGATCTGGGCGCTGTACAGCTGCTGCTGGAGACGCAGGCGTTGCGCTACCACCGGATCGGCCGGATCGAGCTGGCTGGTCAGCGCGCTGGAATACAGTTGCTCGCGATGCAGCTGGAAGGTGCCCAGCACCGCCGAGCCGGCCAGGCCGCCCAGCGTCTGCGTGATCGACAGCGTCACCAGGAAGGTGATCATGTGGTCCACGCCCTGTTTCAGCGCAGCAGAGATGCCAAGCATGATCAGGGGGCCCATGAACATGCCCGCACCGACCGAGGCCAGGAACTGGCTGGCGTAGAAGTCGTGCGGCCGATCCATGCTGGTGCGGTGCTGGTCGAAGAACGCGGCGGCGCCCAGCAGCAGGATCGCCATCAGCAGCTGGGCGATCAGCCGCTTCGGGCCGAAGGTAAGCGAGGCACCGGCGATTCCGGTGATCACCCCGGCCAGGATCACCACGAACAGCGGCCGCATCTGGTCCGGTCCCATGCCCAGCGTGCGCATCAGGTTGACCACGCCGTAGGACTGCTCGGTGGTCAGGAAGCGGATCAGGAAGGCGCCGACGATGAAATGCAGCACCGGCAGCGTCGACAGCCAGCGGATCTGCAGCAGTGGGTTACGCCGGTAGTGCTCGATGATCAAGGCGGTGGTGGACAGCACGATCGAAGCGATCAGCGCCCAGCCCAGCCACGCTGTATTGAGCCACCAGCGCGTGTAGCCCTGCGCCAGCACGATCACCAGCAGGGCGACGGCCGGGGCGAGCAGCGCGAACGTGAGGAAGTCCAGTGGCTCGAACGCCTTCACCTGGATGCCCGGCGGCAGCTTCAGCACTACCACTGCGGCGAAGGCGCACAGGGCCAGGCCGGCCTCGAACGAGTACAGTTGGTGCCACTGGCCGGTATCGACCAGGCCCGGGGAGACGATCCAGGCGATCGGCACCGCCAGCTGGGAAAGGCCGACGCCGACCACCAGCAGATTGCCGGTGAAGCGCCGCGGCAGCGCCTGCAGCATGTACAGCGTGCCCAAGGTCGAACAGGCCGCGCCGGCGAAGCCGCTGGCGGCTCGGGTCAGCATCGTGGTCTCGAAGCTGCCGACGAACAGGTGCAGGACCGCCAACGCCGCGTACAGGCCCAGCCCGATTTCGGCGAACAGGCGGATGCCGTATTGCTGGCGGAACTTGAAGGCCAACAGGTTGGCGGTGACATTCACCATCGCATAGGCCGCTACCAGCCAGCTGCCCTGGGTCGGGGTCAGCGCCAGCTGGCCCTGCAGGAACGGCAGGTTGGCGGTAACCAGCGCATTGCCGAGGCCGCCGGTGATCGCCACCAGCAACGATACCAGCGCATAGGCCGCGCGCCGGTACGGCGGGTGCCAGGGCATCGACGCCGAGCCGGGCATGGTCGGCTTCTCATGCTCCTCCCAATCCGGAACCGGCTTCAGATACGGCTGGACCATCAACGGGCCTCGCTGGCAGCTCCCTGGAGACCCCCACGCAGCAGCTGCAGGGCGCGCCCGGCCAACTGGGCGCGCTCGTCGCGGGTCTTGCCGCGCAGGGCCGCACCCAGCATGCCTGAGATCAGTGAAATATCCGTCTTTTCCAGGTCGGCACGGCACAGCCCGGCCGCCTTGGCGCGCGCGATCGGTTCCTCCAGCAGGTCGCGCACTGTCTCGCGCGCGGCGCGCATGGACGGCACGTCCGAATCGACCGCACGCCAGTAATCGGCCAGTGCCGGCGAATCGATGATGCGCTGGGCCATGCCCTCGAACACCTCGAACAGGGCGTCGTCGCGGTCGCCGAGCTGTTCGACCTGGCGCCGGATGCGGTCGACCGTGCGCTGCAGCAGCGCCTGGATCAGCGCGGTGCGGTCGGGGAAGTTGCGGTACAGGGTGGCGCGGCCCACCTGGGCGCGTTCGACCACCAGGTCCAGTGGGGCGGTGACGCCATGTTGGCCGAAGACATGATCGGCGGCGTCGAGGATGAGGGCACGGCGGGCAGCGGCATCGGCACGTTGGGCAGTCATGGAATTATTTTCGGACAAAAGTGTCCGATTGGCGAGACATTGGGTGACGGGATTGTCCGCTTGTTGTGGTACGCACATCTTTGTGACGGGTGTGTGAGCGAGGGCGCCGCGACCTCGCTCACGCATAAAGAAACGGGGGCCAGACGGCCCCCCGGGAGAGAGAATGGTATTCGTGGTGCGGTCCCGCCATGCGTTGAAGGGCGAGTGGGGGCAGAGCCCTTTCCCGCGGAAAGGGCTCCGCCCCCCTACATCGATCAGAAGAACGCGCGGATGCCGAATGCGACACCACGGCCCGGCAGCGGCGAGTAGTCGCGCAGCAGCGAGGTGTGCGGACGGACTTCGCGGTTGGTCAGGTTGCTGCCATCCAGGAACACCTCGTAGCTGTTGCTGGCGTTGCGGTCCCAGCGGTAGGCCAGGTGGGCGTCGACCAGGGTGTAGCCATCGCTCGGCTCCTCGTTCTGCGCCACGTCCTTCTGGCGGCTGTAGCGCACCGCACCGACCGAGGCGCGCCAGCCGTCCTTCGACCAGCGCAGGTCGGCGCCGACGCGGGCCGGGGCAATACGCGGCAGGTAGCCGGTGTTGGCCAGTTCCACGTTGTAATTGTGGTTGTGGTCGCCGTGCGGCACGGCGATGTCGAGGTTGCGGCTGCCGCTGCCATCCAGCTTGGCCTTCACGTAGTCACCGAACAGGCGCAGATCCCAGTCACCGGCGCCACCTTCGAACAGGTGCACCAGCGCTTCGGCCTCGGCACCGCGGAACACCGCGTCCTGCTGGGTCCAGGCGCGGACCGGCAGGCCTTCGGTAACACCGGTGTCGGCCAGGTAGATGAAGTCCTTGAACCTGGTCTGGTAGACCGACGCGGAGAAGTCCAGGCGCTCACTGTGAGTGTGGATACCCAGTTCCACGCGCTGGCCGCGCTCGGTCTTCAGGTTGGCGTCGCCGATCTCCAGCGAACGGGTGGCGATGTGGGCGCCGGCGGCATACAGCTCCTCGTTGGTGGGTGCACGCTCGGAGCTGTCCACGCCGATACGCAGGTCAACGGCGTCGTTGAGCTTCCAGATGCCGGCGGCAGACAGGTTGGTGGCGCCGAACGTGCGGCGCCGGTAATCACCGGTCGGGTCCAGCTTGACCTGGTCGTGGCGGCCGCCCAGTTCAAGCTTGAACGGTCCGAACTGCTTTTCCTGCAGCACGAACAGGCCGATGTTCTTCGTGCCTGTATCCGGAACGAACGCCTCTTCGCCCTTGGCACCGAAATCACTGTTGCCGAACTGCAGGCCGAAGGCACCGTCCCAGCCACCGATCTGCTGCTGCACCGCTTCCAGGCGCGCTTCGATGCCACGGTTGGTGAAGCGGGTCGACGGCGTGCCGGCCTCCAGCTCCACGTGCTCGTAGTCGGTATAGGCCACGCGTGCGTTGATGTTCTTCAGGAACGAGACCGGGTCATAGATGCCGGCCTTGGTCTCGAAGCGGTTCTGCACCATGTCGATGCGCACGTCATGCTCGTCGCCGCCTTCCTCTTCGTCGCCATGGTCGTGGCCGTGGTCATGGCCGTGATCGTCGCCATCGGCGTGCACGTGTGCGCCGTTGGGAATGCCGTAGTTGGTGCGGTAGGTGCTGGCCGACACGCCGAAGTAGCCGCCTTCGCCCAGCCAGGTCGCACCGACGCCACCGGCACGGGTGCGGATCGAGCTGTTGTCGAGGCGGCCGCGACGCGGCTCTTCGCCTTCCTCGCCCGCGTGGTCATGGTCGTGGTCGTCATGGTGGTCTTCCAGGCTGTCGATCACCGCGTAGCCAGGGATACGGTAGTCGTCGCCATTGCGCACCAGGCCGTCCACATGAAGCACGACATTGCCGCTGACGCCATCGAGGCGGAACATGCCGCTGCGCTCATTGTTCACCGAATTGCCGCGCAGTTCGGCGCGGCCGCTGAGCGGCCGCTCCGGCAGCTCCCGTGCGATGCGGCCATCGACCACGTTGACCGCACCACCGATGGCACCGCTGCCGAACAACAGCGTGGCGGGGCCCTTCAGCACTTCGATCTGGTCGGCCAGGAACGGCTCGATGCTGGTGGCATGGTCGGCACTGACGGTGGATGCATCCATGTTGCCCATGCCGTTGGACAGCACGGCCACGCGCGGGCCTTCCTGGCCGCGGATGATCGGGCGGCCGACGCCGGGCCCGAAGAAGGTGCTCTGTACGCCGGGCAGCTTGGCCACGGTATCGCCGAGGGTGCCGGCCTTCTGCTCGTCCAGGCGCTCACCGGCCAGAACCTCCACCGGGCGGGCCAGCGATTCGGCATCGCCCTGCAGTGGCGACGCGGTGACCTGCACCGACGACAGTTCAGTCAGGTGGCGGTCACGATGGGAATCGTCTTCGCTGGCGGCGAAGGCAACGGTCGGAAGCAGGGCGGCGAGGGCCAGGGCCAGGGAATGCGGCTTGAGCCGTGGGGTGTGGGCAGGCATGGATCGGTCCTTTGTTACACTGTATCAATCGCAGGGCGCACGAATCCCGCCGATGGGAGAGGGGGAGGGGAAACCGTGCGGTTCGGGAAGGGATGTTATATTATTCCATAACGATTCGCCGACCCTGCTGGAAGTCATGTCCCTGTCCTCACGCCTGCGCCATCTGCTCGACCGTTTCGGCGCTACCGGTTCGATGCTGTGCGCGGTGCACTGCGCGGTGATTCCCGTACTGCTGGCGGCGGCGCCTTCGCTGGGCCTGTCGTTCTGGCTGAGCGATGGCGTGGAGCAGGCGCTGGTGGTGTTCGTGACCCTGCTCGGGCTGTTCAGCCTGGTATGGGGCTACCGCCGCCACGGCGCGCTGCGCGCGCTGGGCTTCCTGATTCCCGGCCTGGTCGCGTTGTGGGCCGGTGTGCTGTACGACCCGCTGCACCACAACGCCGTGCCGCATGCGGTGGTGATGACCATCGGCGGCCTGCTGGTGGGGGTGGCCCACCTGGTCAATCTTCGCCTCAACCACGGCCACGTGCACGACGCCAGCTGCGCGCACTAGGCGCTCCGTGATAGGATTTTCGATCGTGCGCGGGGGCGCCCAGCAAGGCGGCCCCGCCGAACCCGTGTCAGTACGGGGTAACCAGATTTCACACTTGAGGAGTTGAAGACATGGGTAAGGGTGACCGCAAGACCGCCAAGGGCAAGCGCTACAACGCCAGCTACGGCAACGCCCGTTCGCACACCGCGAGCAAGGTCGCCGTAGGCGCCGCCGCCCCGGTTGCCAAGAAGACCGTGGCCAAGGCTCCGGCGAAGAAGGCTGTGGCGAAGAAGGCCGTCGCCAAGGCCTGATCCGGCCGACCGACCGGTCCAAAGAAAAACGCGGCGCCTGGCGCCGCGTTTTTTTTATGCACGTTCTTGTAGAGCCGAGCCCATCCTCGGCGCAATGCAGCCGAGCGTGGGCTCGGCTCTACAATCGGATCAGCGCAGGGTCTTCTTCAGCGTTTCCGGATTTCCGTCGTTCGGCGCGGCCGGCACCTGCAGCAGGTGCGCCAGCAGCGGGTAGACGTCGACATTGTCGAAGCCATCGATCACCAAACCCTGTCGGAATGACGGGCCGCTGGCCACGAACACGGCACGCATGGAGGGCAGGGCATTGTCGTAGCCATGCGAGCCGCGATCCTGATGGTCGCGTTTGGCGATTTTCTCCTGATGCAGGGCATCCCAGCCTTCATCCATGACACAGACGATGGCCGGAACCCGCGGATGCGTGCCATAGTGCCAGCGTGCCGGCAGGTTCTCCTTCTTCCAGCATTCGTAGTGCGCGTGGCGTCCGAGCAGGGCGCGTTCGGCTTCCGCTTCGCGGCCGGCGACCGGCGCAAAACCCACCGACTGGCCCTGGCTGATATTGCGTGCAATGGCCGGGTCGGCCATCGACTCGGTGGAGATCACCTGGCCGACCGGCACGCTGGCCATGCCATGGTCAGAGACCACGATCACGTTGGTGGTCGCGGCGAGGCCGCGCTGCTGCAGCCCATCGAGCACCTGGCCGACGATCTGGTCGGCGTGCACGATGGCGTCGGCATACTGCTTCGACTCGGGGCCGTAGTTGTGGCCGGCCTTGTCCACGTGTTCCATGTACAGCGTGGTGAGGCGCGGTGCATCAGCATCGGTCTGCGCCAGCCAGTCGAGCACGATGCCGGCCCGCTGTTCCAGCGGTTGCTTGCCGTCGTACACGCGCCACTTGCTGGGGCGCACGCCGCGGATTTCAGACTCACTGCCCGGCCACGCCGTGGTGGCCGAACGTACGCCAGCGTTCTCGGCACTGACCCAGATCGGTTCGCCACCCCACCAGCCGCTGGTGGTGACCGCGTCGCGGTTGCTCAGTTCGAAACGGCCCAGGGTTGCATCGTCCATGCTGTTGTTGACGATGCCGTGGTGGTCCGGACGCAGGCCGGTGACGATGGTGTAGTGGTTGGGGAAGGTCAGCGACGGATAGGACGGCGTCATCCAGCGTGCACGCACGCCGCCGTCGATCAGTCGCTGCAGGTTCGGGGTCAGGCCGCGGTCCAGCGCGTCGGCACGCAGGCCATCGATGGAGATCAGCAGCAGCTTGGGCGGCGCAGCCGCAGCGACGGGTGTGGGAACGGAGGCGGAAGGGGCGGGCGCGGTGGTGCAGGCGGCCAATGGCAGCAGCAGCGCCAGCGCGCAGGTCAGGCGTACGGAAGTCATCCGCGCATGATAGTGCGAGGTAATGACGCGCCCAAGACACGGCGCACTATTGCGCGCCGTGTCCGCGCATTTTTCCTTATCCCCGCGCCTGTCGGCGCGCCCCCTTCAACAAAAAGGGGGCTTTTCTCCAGACAGTTTACAGACGCTTCCATCCACGCATGGCGTGGATCTACCGCGTCGACCAAGGTCGACACCTACCCACCGCCGCGGGAATCTGTCGAAGGTGGGGCGGTGTGGGTGGGCAGGACCGTTGGCGCCATGGATGGCGCCAACGAGCCCCCATGGATGGGTTTACGGCGTGTCCTGCCCACCCATACCGCCCCACCCAACGCGTAGAAAATCGGAGCTGTATTGGCTCTTGACCTTGCCGTTGCCTCTGCGGGTGCCGGGCGCAGCCCGGCCAGCCCTCTCAGGCGAACAGCGGGGCCTGGCGTTGTTCCAGCCGAAGCAGCGCCGCCTTGGTTTCCAGGCCGCCGCCGAAACCGGTCAGTGCGCCGTTGCTGCCGATCACGCGGTGGCAGGGCAGGATGATCGGCAGCGGGTTGCGCCCGTTGGCTGCACCGACCGCACGGGTCGCGCTGGGTTGGCCCAGGTGCTGCGCCAGCTGCAGGTAGCTCCAGGTCTGGCCGAACGGAATCAACGCCAGCGCCTGCCACACACGCAGCTGGAACGGCGTGCCGCGTGGTGCCAGCACAAGGTCGAAGCTGCTGCGTTCGCCGTGCAGGAACTGCAGCAGTTGCTCGCGCGCTTCCGGCAGCGCATCCGGTGCGTAGTGCCAGTCATCGCGCCCGCGTGCCGGATGGCGGTTCTCGGGGAAAAGCACATGTGACAGGCCACGTTCGTCACCGGCGATGGTCAACACGCCGATCGGGCTGTCGAAACGGTCGAACAACAGGGTCATGTCGGTTCTCCAACGAACGTGCCGGACAGGTGCCAAAGGTGCAGCACCGCGTAGGCGCGCCACGGCCGCCACGGTTGCGAGCGCGCTTCGGTTGCACGTTCGCTCAGGCGCTGGCCCTGCGCGTGGCCGAGCACCTGCTGCAGTACAAGATCGCCGGCCGGGAACGCATCGGGCTGGCCGAGCCCGCGCAGGGCGATGTACTGCGCCGTCCACGGGCCGATGCCGGGCAGCGCGACGCAGCGCGCAACGAATTCCTCCAATGCCTGCCCGGGCGCGAAGTCGAGCTGGCCGCTGGCGCAGGCGGCCGCCAGCGCACGCACGGTGGCGGCGCGGCTGCGCGGCAGGCCGATCGATTCCAGGGGCGCTTCGGCCAGCACCTCGGGCGCCGGGAACTGGCGATCGAATTCCGATGGCATGCCCGGCAGGTGCGCGCCATAGGCGTCGACCAGGCGCCGCGCGAAGGTGGTGGCTGCGGCCACACTGACCTGCTGTCCGAGCACGGCGCGTACGCCCACCTCGAAGCCATCCCAGCCGCCGGGTACGCGCAGCCCGGGGCGTTCGGCGATACCGCGCGCCAGCAAGGGTTCTTCGCTCAGCGCGGCGTGCACCTGCTGCAGGTCCGCGTCCAGATCGAATACGCGGCGCACGCGGCGCACGATGTCCGGAATCAGACGCGGATCGACCGCGCCCAGCTGCAGGCGCAACTCCGGGCGCTTCGGGTCGGCGGTGACCCGCAGCAGGGTGGGGCGTTCGGGCGTGCCCAGCACACGCTGGTAGCTGTCTTCGCCGATCAGTTCGATGCCAGGCAGGCTGCGTTTGCGCAGGAAGGCCAGCATGCGCGGGAAGTCCAGCGGCGGGCGATACACCAGGCGCAGCACCAGGCCGCCGTCATCGGCGGCCAGCGGCTGGTGCTGGCGACGCAGCGCCGTCGGTGCCATGCCGCAACCCTGCAGGAAGGCGGTGTTGAAGCGGCGCAGGCTGTTGTAGCCGGCGGCCAGCGCAACGTCGGTCACCGGCAGCGTGGTCTCGGTCAGCAGTTGCTTGGCCAGCAGCAGGCGATGGGTGGCGTGGATCTGCGCCGGCGTCGCGCCCAGGTGTTCAACGAACAGGCGCTGCAGCTGGCGCGCGCTCAGGCCGATCTTCTGCGCGAGGTCCGCGACGGGCTGCTCCTGAAGGAAGCCGCCATGGATCAGGGCGAGTGCGCGTTGCACGGTCTGCCCGGCCAATGCCTGCTGGGCCTGCGGTGCCAGTTCAGGACGGCAGCGCAGGCACGGGCGGTAGCCGGCAGCTGCGGCCGCAGCGGCGGTGGGGTAGTAGGTGATGTTGCGCGGCTTCGGTGGCGGTGCCGGGCACACCGGGCGGCAGTAGATGCCGGTACTGCGCACGGCGGTGAAGAACACGCCGTCGAAGCGCGCGTCGCGGGCCAGGCGGGCACGGTCGCAGGCGGCGGTGTCGAGGGCGAGGGCGGTATCCATGGCGCCAGTCTAGGCGTGTGCGGCTGGAGATACTCGCCACATTCGGACATGGATGCTGAAGAGGATTGGGCAGGGCTGCGCCCTGCACCCGCAGAGGCAACAGCAACAGCAGGCTTCCTGCGGGAGGGCGGGGTGGGGCCGGTGGCAGGGGGCGCTGCAAGTACGTCCCTGTAGCTCGGTCGCGCCATCCATGGCGCTCACGCCCCTGCCACCGGACCCACCCCGCCTTCGACAGTTTCCCGCGGCCTGCCGGAACGGCATCCCGCTCTGGGTGTCGACCTTGGTCGACACGGTAGATCCACACCATGCGTGGATGGAGTGGTGCAAGACGCTGTAATGAAAAGGTTGGAGCCAGAGGGTCAGAAGGGGTTCAGTGCCACGCGCTGAACGGGTGCCCCGGACGGGTAGACTGTGGCTCCTGCTCACGTGAAGACTGGTTGCCCGATGTCCGCCAAACGCCGCTGGTTGCCCCTGTTGTGCCTGGCCCTGGCGGGCTGCAGCCAGCTGGAAAATCCGGGCAATGTGACTGCTGCCGACAAGGCGGCGCGGGCACCGGCCAGCGATGGCGAGAACATGGTGTCGATCAATGCGGCCGATGCACCGCCACCGCCAGCGCCGCCGCGCAGCCAGGCGGATCGGCCGTGGCCGCAGGCGCAGCTTGAGAATGGCCGTGCCTGGGTCAGCTGCAGCACGGAATATGCTGGCGATGCCGGCGACGGTGTCGAGCTGGAAGGCCTGCAGCGCGAGCAGATCACTCAGGCGCTGGCGCCGTGCGCCGAGCGCGGCCTGATGCGCGTGCGTTACGCCGGCAAGATCAATCCGGGCTTCGCCGAGATGATGTGGCGGTTGGCGGTGGTCGCCGACCAGCAGAAGATCCACAAGCGCATCCTCGATCTGGATTCCAGCGGCGGCCAGGTGGAATCGGCGATCGTTGCCGGTGACAGCATCGGTGAATCCGGCTGGACCATCTGGGTGCGCGAAGGCTCGATCTGCCACAGCGCCTGCGTGTTCGTGCTGGCCGCCGGTGACAACCGCCTGCTGTCGGGCAAGGTCGGCATCCACCGCATGATGCGGATCAGCTCCAAGGCCACCTCGCGCGCGGAACTCAACCGCGAGCTGCACGAGGTCTACGACAACGTGAAGGACTATCTGCAGCGCAATGGCGTGGCGGTGGGCGTGGCCGATCTGATGATGACCGTGCCCAACCGCAGCCTGCGCCTGCTGACTCCGGACGAGCTGCGCCAGTACGGCCTGGATGGGACCAATGCGGTGCAGGATGATCTGGAACGGATCAAGCAGATGCGTGCCTGCGGCGATGATTTCGTGCAGCGCAAGGACGCGTTCCTGATCGCCTTCGACCAGCAATGCAAGCGCGAAGGCGCCGACATGGAGTCGATCAACAGCTGCGGCCAGGCGTTGAAACAGCGCTTCGGCTTCCCCGACGCGGTGTGCCCGGACGAAAGCCCGCTGTCGGAGATCGATGTGGCGACGCTGCCCCCGGCACCGCCGGAACCGCCGATGGCCGAGCAGGCAGCCGACGATGCAGGCAAGTCTGCGGCGCAGGCCGATGCGGCGGCGGTGGAAGGCAACGCCCACGCGCGCTGACGAACCGCTCACCGCGCTGGCGTAGACTGCGGTCCTTTCCTCGAGAACCGGCGGTGTCCATGAAGCGCGCGCTCCTGCTGCTGTCCCTGCTGCCCCTGACTGCGTTGGCGCAGGCACCTGCGCCGGCCACGCCGGCACCGGCACCCGCGCGCCCGGCCCCGGCATCGCCGGCGGCTGCGAAACCGGCCACCGCCGGCGCTCCGGCATTGACCGCCGCGCAGCAGGCCCAGGTGCAGAAGCAGGACGCCGAAATGGGCGCGGCTGCGTTGAAGGCGGCGCAGCTGGTCGATGCCAACCGCGCCGGCGAACTGTGGGATGGCGCTTCGGCCGTCGCCCGTCGTGCGGTGCCGAAGGCCGCCTTCGTCAGCCAGCTGACCACCGAGCGTGCGCGCCTGGGGGCGTTGGCCGGGCGTGGCCAGCCCACCATCACCCGGGTCAAGTACAGCGCCGGTGCTGCGGTGCCGGAAGGGCTGTACATCAACGTCAGCTTCCCGACCCGTTTCGCCAACAGCGCGCAGCCGGTGCGCGAGCTGGTCTCGTTCCGTTTCGACGAAGACCAGGTGTGGCGCCTGGCCGGTTACAGCCTGCGTGCGTCGGCACCCTGAGGAGATGAGCGATGGCAACTGAACTGGCAATGCTGGCCTGGTCGATCGTGCTCGGCTTCGTGTACATCTTCGCCACCTCCACCGTGGTCACCCGCGAGCGCGGGATGAAGTGGAATGCCTCGGCACGCGATGGCGATGCAAAGCCGCTCAGCCCGCTGGCCGGCCGCCTGCAGCGGGCCCAGGCCAACTTCCTGGAAACCTTCCCGTTCTTCGCCGCCGCCGCCATTGCAGTAGTCGTGTCCGGTCGCGGCAACGGCACCACGGCGCTGGCTGCGCAGGCCTACTTCTGGGCGCGTGTGGTCTATCTGCCCCTGTACGCGGCCGGCGTGCCCTACCTGCGCAGCCTGGTGTGGCTGGTGTCGCTGCTGTCGATCCTGGCGCTGGTGTTCGCGTTGTTGTGACCCGCGCCTGATCCAGATCAAGGCCGGTCAGGCGCGCGGCGCTATGCTGGCCCGGACTGAATCAACGGCAGGAGGCGCGCATGCGCAGGATGGACGTGGTGGTGGTCGGCGCCGGACCGGCGGGCCTGTGCTTCGCTCGGGCGCTGGCCGGCAGTGGCCTGCAGGTCGGGCTGGTCGAAGTTCAACCGCGCCAGGCGCTGGCCGAGGCCGCCTTCGATGGCCGCGAGATCGCGTTGACCCATGCCTCGCGGCAGAGCATGGAGCAGCTGGGGCTGTGGCAGCGCCTGCCGCCGGCCGAAGTCGCTGAACTGCGCGATGCCAAGGTGATGAACGGCGGTTCGCCGTTCGCGCTGACCTTCGCCAGCAGCCAGGTCGACGGCCAGCCGCTGGGCTGGCTGGTGCCCAACCATCTGATCCGCCGCGCTGCATGGGATGCCGTGCAGGACCAGGATGGTCTGGACCTGTTCGACGGGCGCAAGGTGCAGCGCGTCCAGGCCGATGCGCAGGGCCACGTGGTCAGACTCGATGACGGCAGCCAACTGCACGCCCGCCTGCTGGTCGCGGCTGACAGCCGCTTCTCCGCCACCCGCCGCATGCTTGGCATCGGTGCGCAGATGCGCGACTTCGGCAAGTCGATGCTGGTGTGCCGCATGCAGGTCGAGCGCGACCATCACCACACGGCCTGGGAATGGTTCGGTTACGGCCGCACCATGGCGCTGCTGCCGCTCAACGAGGGCCAGGCATCGGCGGTGATCACGCTGCCGCCGCGGCAGATCGAAGAACTGCTGGCGATGGATGAGGTGGCCTTCGGCGATGCCATCAGTGCGTGCTTTGAACATCGCCTGGGCCGCATGCAGCCGGTGGCGACGCCGCAGGCGTACCCGCTGGTGGGTGTGTACGCGCACCGTTTCGTCGGCGAGCGTTCTGCGCTGATCGGCGATGCCGCAGTCGGCATGCATCCGGTCACCGCGCATGGCTTCAACCTGGGCCTGGCCAGCGCACAGCGGCTGGCGCAGGGCATCGTCGCGCAGCAGCGTCGCGGTGCCGACATTGCTGCCGCCGGCATGCTGACCAGCTACCAGCGGGGCCATCGGCTGGCGTCGCGGCCGCTGTACGAAGCCACCAATGCGATCGCCAGCCTGTACACCGACGACCGTCGCCCGGCGCGCCTGCTGCGTGCGGCTGGCCTGCGCCTGGCGCAGGGCGTGGCACCGTTCAGGCAGCTGATCGCCTCGCACCTGACCCAGCGCGTGGCCTGAACGGCTTCAGATCAGCCGGCAGCCAGCACCCGGATCTGGCTGCCGGAAAATTCGACCACCTGGCCCGCGCGGATCTTGCAGGCCTTGCGCAGCTCGATTTCGCCATCGACCCGCACCTGGCCTTCACTGATGACCATCTTGGCCTCGCCGCCGCTGGTGACCAGGTCGGCCAGCTTGAGCAGCTGCTTGAGTTCGACGTAGTCACCGTCGAGGTCGAATTCGAGAATCTGCATGGAGCGGGTTCCTGGGAAGAGGGCGCAGGCCAGCGGCCGGGCCGGGAAGCGGGCGCGTATTGTGCGCCAGCACGGGCTCGACGGCACGCGCACGGAAAGCTGTACGCCTCGTTCAGGATCAATGCGGTATCATCCCGCTCTGAGCGAGTGAAATCTCCTCCGACCGAGCAGCGCCAGGGCACGCGATAAGAAGGGCGCCCAAAGCGCGGACCATCCCTTTTTTATCGCACTGCCAGGAAGACGGCAGTGCCTTCGGAGTTCCCCATGTCCCAAGATTCCCAAGCGCCGCTGCAGTTCGCGCAGCTCGGCCTGTCCGAGCCCGTGATGCAGGCGGTCACCGCCATCGGCTACGAAACCCCGTCGCCGATCCAGGCCGCTACCATCCCCGCGATGCTGGAAGGCCGCGACGTGCTGGGCCAGGCCCAGACCGGCACTGGCAAGACCGCTGCGTTCGCACTGCCGGTACTGTCCAACATCGACCTGCAGCAGATCAAGCCGCAGGCCCTGATCCTGGCGCCGACCCGCGAACTGGCCATCCAGGTTGCCGAGGCGTTCCAGTCCTACTCGTCGAAGATCCCGGGCTTCCGCGTGCTGCCGGTGTACGGCGGCCAGCCCTACGGCCAGCAGCTGTCGGCGCTGCGCCGTGGCGTGCACATCGTGGTCGGTACCCCCGGCCGCGTGATCGATCACCTGGACCGCAGCACCCTGGACCTGTCCGAGCTGAAGACCCTGGTGCTGGACGAAGCCGATGAAATGCTGCGCATGGGCTTCATCGACGACGTCGAAGCGGTGCTGAAGAAGCTGCCGGAGCAGCGCCAGGTGGCCCTGTTCTCGGCCACCATGCCGCCGCAGATCCGCCGCATCGCGCAGACCTACCTGCAGGATCCGGTGGAAGTGACCATTGCGGCCAAGACCACCACCTCGGCCAACATCCGCCAGCGTTACTGGTGGGTGAGCGGCATGCACAAGCTGGATGCGCTGACCCGCATCCTGGAAGTCGAGCCGTTCGACGCGATGATCATCTTCGCGCGCACCAAGGCCGGCACCGAAGAACTGGCCAGCAAGCTGCAGGCCCGTGGCCTGGCCGCTGCCGCCATCAACGGCGACATGCAGCAGGCCCAGCGTGAGCGCACCATCGCCATGCTGAAGGAAGGCAAGCTGGACATCCTGGTTGCCACCGACGTGGCTGCGCGCGGCCTGGACGTGGAGCGCATCAGCCACGTGCTGAACTACGACATCCCGTACGACACCGAAAGCTACGTGCACCGCATCGGCCGTACCGGTCGTGCCGGCCGCAGCGGCGAGGCGATCCTGTTCGCGACCCCGCGCGAGAAGGGCATGCTGCGCCAGATCGAGCGCGCCACCCGCCAGCCGATCGAAGAGATGCAGCTGCCGAGCGTGGAAGCGGTCAACGACACCCGCATCAACAAGTTCACCTCGCGCATCAGCGAAACCCTGGGTGCCGGTGGCCTGGACTTCTACCGCCAGCTGCTGGAGCGCTTCGAGAACGAGCAGAACGTGCCGGCCATCGAGATCGCCGCCGCGCTGGCCAGGATGCTGCAGGGTGACACCCCGTTCCTGCTGCAGCCGCCGGTGCGTGCCCCGCGTGAAGAGCGCACCCCGCGCGAGCGTTTCGACCGTGGCGACCGTCCGGAGCGTGGCGATCGCTTCGACCGCAACGAGCGCGGTCCGCGCTTCGAGCGTGGCCCGCGTCGCGACGACGCCGAAGGTGGTTTCGAGCAGCGTCCGCGCCGTGAGGTTCCGCCGCGTGGTGCACCGGAGCAGGGCATGGAGACCTACCGCATCTCGGTGGGCCATCAGCATGGCGTGAAGCCGGCCAACATCGTCGGCGCCATTGCCAACGAAGCGGGCCTGGAAAGCCGCTTCATCGGCCGCATCGACATCCACGACGACTTCTCGCTGCTGGACCTGCCGGCACAGATGCCGCCGGACGTGCTGTCGCACCTGCAGAAGGTGTGGGTGTCCGGCCAGCAGCTGCAGATGCGTGCGCTGGCTCCGGGTGAAGACACCAACCCGGCCCCGCGTCCGTTCAAGCCGCGCTTCGACAAGCGTGGCCCGGGCGGCCCGGGTGGCCCGCGTCGTGGTGGCCCGGGTGGTCCGGGTGGCCATGGTGGCGACCGCGGCGGTGACCGCGACAGCCGCCCGCCGCGTCGTGACGGCTTCAAGCCGCGCGGCCCGCGCAGCTTCTAAGCCGCACCCGCAGCCGTCCATAACAACGCCAGCCCCCGGGCTGGCGTACAGGAAAAGGGGACGGAGGGGATTAAGTCGTAAATGGCAGGCCATGCGCTTATGCCGAAAACGACTTAATCCCCTCCGTCCCCTTTTTCGCATGGCCCACACATTGCCGGTCATAGGCTGGGCCGGTTCCAAGGCAGGTTGTCACCGCAGCACATTCGGGGGGATCCGGGATGGGTAGAAGTGGCACGGACCAGCAGAGCCGGCGGGTGCCGATGACCCGTGGGCTGGGATTGCGCTTTGCGTTGTTGACGGGCATGGCGATCGGGCTGGTCGCATTGTCCGCGTTGATCCAGGAACTGCAGGCGGCTTCGACGGCCTGGATCGCCGGGCAGGGTTACTGGTCACGCGGGCAGCAGGATGCCACTGCTGCGCTGAGCCGCTACCTGGCGCGCGGCCATGCCCAGGACCTGGAGGACGCGCGCCAGGCCCTGCGGATTCCGTTGGGAGATCTGCAGGCCCGGCTGGCGCTGGAACAGGCGGTACCGGACGAGGAGAAGGCCCGGCAGGGCTTCCTGCAGGGTGGCAACGCGCATGCCGATATCCCGCGTCTGGTGTTCTCGTTCCGCTATGCACGCGACATCGGCGCCTTCCGCGAAGCAACCGCGTTGTGGCGGCAGACCGACGATGACCTGTTGGCGGTGCAGCGGCTGGTCGCCGAGCTGCAGTCGGCGCACGCCGAAGGCACGCTGCCAGTGGCCGACCGCGACCGTTACCTGCAACAGCTGCGCGATCTGGACCGGCGGCTGCAGGTGCAGGCGCAGTCGTTTTCCCGAGCGTTGCTGCGCATGGCCACGATGGTGCGGATCGCCACGCTCGTGGTTGGTGGGCTGTCGGTGCTTGCGATCAGCCTGATGGCGGTGGCCCTCGCGCGCCGCGTCGGCAAGGACCTGACCGAACATGAAAGCCGCTTCCGCGCCGCCTTCTATCAGGCCAATGTCGGCATGCTCAAGCTCGACACCGAAGGCAAGGTGATCGAAGCCAACCAGGCGATGGCCGATATCCTCGACTACCGGCGCGACGTGCTGCTGCAGATGTCGTTGGGCGATCTGCTGATGGACGGCGAGCTTGTCATCGATGGGGTGGGCCGTATCGACTGGGACCGGCAGCTGCGGCCGAGCGAACTGCGCTTCCGCCGTCGCGATGGCAGCCTGGTCTGGGGCCGCTGGAGCGGCACCGGTGTGCGCAGCGCCGCCGGTGGCCTGTCGGTGTTCGCGATCATCGAGGACGTCAGCCAGAACCATGCACTGGCGCGCGAGATCGAGCACCACGCCAGCCATGACCCGCTGACCGGCCTGATCAACCGCCGCGAGATCGAACGGCTGCTGGAACGCGCGCTGTTGCAGGTGCGCAGCGAAGGCGGCACGCACGCGCTGTGCTATATCAACCTGGACCATTTCAAGCTGGTCAACGACAGCTTCGGCCATGCCGCCGGTGACCAGATGCTGCGCAGTTTCGCCGACTATCTGGTGGCGGCGGTGCGTGATGGTGACTGGGTCGGCCGGCTGGGTGCGGACGAGTTCGCGGTGTTCCTCGCCCATGCCGGGCAGGACGAGGCCAAGCGCGTGCTGCAGCGGGTGATCCGCAACCTGGGCCAGGCCACGTTTCCGATCAGCGAGGGCAGCCCGCAGCTGAGCTGCAGCATCGGCGTGGTCGAGGTCAGTGCAGATGCGCCGGACGTGAACTGGTTGATGAGTGCCGCCGACAGCGCCTGCTATGCCGCCAAGCAGGCCGGGCGCAACCGCGTGCACTGCTTCAATGAGAACCGCATGGCGCTGGAGGAGCGGCGGCAGGAGGCCGAGCGCCTGCAGGGCGTCAGCCTGGCGATGGCCGAGAATCGCATGCTGCTGTATGCACAGCGCATCGCCCGCGTGGGGGATCCGTCTTACCTGCACTACGAGGTGCTGGTGCGCATGCGTGGCACCGATGGCAGCCTGCATCTGCCCGGCCAGTTCATGCCGGCGGTGGAGCGCTATGGCATGGCGGTGGCGCTGGACCGGCACGTGCTCGGGCTGCTGTTCCGCCACCTGCAGGTGTGCCCGGCGCACGTGCGCCAGCTGGGCCTGTGCAACGTCAACGTGTCCGCGCAGTCGATCGCCGAGCCGGGATTCCTCGCCTTCGTCTGCGACCTGCTCGAGCGCAACCGCGCGCTGGCCTCCAAGCTGTGCTTCGAGATCACCGAGACTGCGGCGATCAGCAACCTCAGCCAGGCCCGCGCCTTCATCGATGCGGTGAAGGCACGGGGGTGCCGGATGGCGCTGGATGACTTCGGCTCCGGCCTGTCTTCCTTCGGCTACCTGCGCCAGTTGCCGGCGGACATCCTGAAGATCGACGGCGCCTTCGTGCGCGACATGGATACCGACCCTGTCAGCCACGCCACGGTGCGCGCGATCAGCGAGCTCGGGCGCGAGCTGCAGATGGAAGTGGTGGCCGAGTGGGTGGAGACCGCCGAGGTCGCCGGTGCGCTGACCCGGCTTGGCGTACAGGGGCTGCAGGGCTATGCCATCGAACGGCCGCAGCCGCTGGAGCGGCTGACCCTGGTCGATCTGCGCCCGGTACGGCTGGTCGCGGTGAAGGGGCCGCCGGCGGCTGGCTGAACCGCGGGCGCCGACTTTGGTGTACACATGCGTGGCGTGCCCGGCTGCGATAATGCGCGTCAGGGGCGGCGCGCAGTGGGCGCGGACGTAAGCAGGAACAGGACGTGGCGTGGGCGGCAGGCAGTGGCGGTATGGAACAGGAGCGGTGCTGGCCGTCCTGATGGTGTGGTTGGCGTTGCCGTGGCCGCTTCAGGCTGCAGAGGCCGTGTCGGGCCATGATTATCTCCTGGTCGGCGGCGCTACCGACGAGCCGACGCCGCACCGCGCATGCACGCCGCAGATGCTGTCCGGCGCCCGCCAGCAGGTGCTGGTACCGGCTCCGCCGCAGGGCTGGTCAGGCCAACCGCAGGCGCTGGACGTGTTCAACGTCTTTGCCGGTGAAGTGCGCGTCCAGCATGGTGACCGCGAGATCTGCGGCAACATGCACGACGCGCGCACCCGCGATTCACGTTTCCGGGCTGGCATCGGCCTGGTGGCGGTACCGCCGGCCGGCAGCCATGAGCCGTTCCTGGTCTCCTGGCAGACACCGCTGAAGACACGTTGGGTACCGACCCTGCGGCTGGGCGCGCCCAGCCCGGTGCAGCAGAACGACACCGCCCGCCTGCTGGTGCGCGCGGCCTGCATCGCGGTGGCGATCGCGCTGGCGCTGTCGGCGTTGATGGCCTTCCTGACCACCCGGGACCGCAGTTTCCTGGTCTACATCGCCGGCACCACCGTGATGGTGCTGTGGCAGGCAATCCTCGGCGGGCTCAGCGGCTATCCGGAACCCTGGCTGCCGGTGGGCGAGCACGGCGCATGGTGGCTGCTGGCGCTGACCGCTGCGACCCAGGCACTGGTGCTGCCGGCGCTGTGGCGGCTGAACGGAGGCGATCGCGTGCTGCCTCGATCGCGCCCGGCCCAACTGGCGGTGTTGTGGGCCCTGATGGCGCTGGCCGTGCTGGTGCCGTGGCTGCGCTGGGAGCATCTGGCCTGGGTCGCGAAGGGCTTGCAGGTGTCCTATCTGTCCGGATGTGGCCTGGCACTGATGGTCGGCGTCTGGGGACGCTGGCGCGGCGACCGTTGGGCGCAGGCGGGTCTGGCCGCGCTGGCACCGATGCTGGTACTGATCATCGCCGATGCCTGTGGTGCGGCGTGGCTGCTGGAATACCGGGTGGAGGCGCTGCAGCTGGCGGTGACCTGGCTGTTGATGATGGCCGCGTATGCGTTGAACCAGCGGCTGGGCCGGCTGCGCCAGCAGCGTGATGAACTTCGCCAGCTGGCCGAGACCGACGGCCTGACCGGGCTTCCCAACCGTCGCGCCGGACTGCAGCAGCTGGCCCGCCACCTTGAGCGGGTCGACCGCGAGCGTGGCCCGCTGGTGATCGGCTTCCTCGACATCGACCTGTTCAAGGACATCAACGACCGCCATGGTCACGCCGTGGGCGACCTGGTGCTGGTGGCGGTGGCGCGTGCCCTGCGCATGGCAGTGCGCAGCCAGGACGAAGTGGTACGGATGGGCGGCGAAGAGTTCCTGCTGCTGATGCCGGGCATGCCGCGCGAGGCCGCTTCGGCGCGACTGGACCGGTTGCGCCAGCGAATCACCGAGGCTGGCCAGGCCCTGCAGGTGCCGGGGCTGGAGGTGACCGCCAGCATCGGCCTGGCGCAGTGGCGACCGGGCGAGGACGATCTGGCCGGGCTGCTGCGGCGGGCCGACCATGCCATGTACGTGGCCAAGCGGGCGGGCCGCAACCGGGTCTTCGACGGCGAGGAGCTCGATCCGCCCGCCCTGGCATGAAGCGCAGCGGGCGGCGATGCCGGATAATGGGCCGATGACCACCCGACTCAACAAACATATCGCCGACACCGGCTTCTGCTCCCGCCGCGAGGCCGATCGCCTGATCGCCGCGCGCCGCGTTACCGTCAACGGCCATCCGGCCGGTACCGGCGCGGTGGTAGGCGAGGAAGACCAGGTGCTGGTCGACGGCCAGCCGCTGCGCGCCCGCGTGGCACGCAAGCCCGGCGCCCGCCGCCACGTCTACATCGCACTGAACAAGCCGGTAGGCGTCACCTGCACGACCGAAACTTCGGTCAAGGGCAACATCGTCGACTTCGTCGGTCACGAACAGCGCATCTTCCCGATCGGCCGCCTGGACAAGGACTCCGAAGGCCTGATCCTGATGACCAGCAATGGCGATATCGTCAACCAGATCCTGCGCGCCGAAAATGGCCACCAGAAGGAATACCTGGTGGCGGTGAACAAGCCGGTCACCGATGAGTTCCTGCGCGGCATGGCGCGCGGCGTGCGCATCCACGACCAGATGACGCTGCCGTGCAAGACCTCGCGCATCGCCAAGTTCGGTTTCCGCATCACCCTGCAGCAGGGCCTGAACCGGCAGATCCGCCTGATGGCTGCCGAGTTCGGCTATCGCGTGACCCAGCTGCGCCGCGTGCGCATCGACAACATCAAGATCGGCGCGCTGAAGCCGGGCCAGTGGCGCAACCTGACCGAGCAGGAGCTGCAGGGCCTGCTGCCGAAGCAGCTGGACTGGTAACGCGCGGTAGTGCCGGCCGCTGGCCGGCTACTCCAGGCATCGAATGCGCGCGGGATGCCGGCCAGCGGCCGGCACTACCCGTTGTGCGGATTACGCGCCGGCATCAGCTAGACTTTGCAGTGACCTGCCGGAAGTGACGCTGCATGATCAAGCCCGACAAGCCTGCCAACGAAGCCCTCCGGCTCGAGGCGCTGTACCGCTACCGGATCCTTGATTCGCAGCGCGAGAAGTCATTCGACGACCTGGTGGCGATCGCCAAGGCGGTCTGCGGTACCTCGATGGCGGCGGTGACCCTGATTGACGTCGAACGGCAATGGTTCAAGTCGATCCAGGGCGTCGACGCGGCGGAAAACCTGCGCAGCGAATCGATGTGTGGCCACGCCATCCTGCAGCCGCACGAAATCATGGTGGTCGAGGATGCGTTGCAGGACATCCGCTTCCACGACAACCCGGTGGTGACCGGCGACCCGCACATCCGCTTCTACGCCGGTGCGCCGCTGATCAGTTCCGATGGCCTGCCGCTGGGTACGCTGTGCGTGTTCGATGCACAGCCGCAGCACCTGCCAAGCGACAAGGCCGAGGCGCTGGCCGCGCTGTCGCGGCAGGTGATGCTGGTGATGGAGCTGCGCCGTTTCGCGCTCGACATCCAGAACCACATGCTGGAACGCGATGATTACGAGCGCCTGCTGTCGGAGTACCACGACGTGCTGCTGGCGCAGAACGCCGACCTGGCCGAGCAGAGCCGCACCGATGCGCTGACCGGCCTGCCGAACCGCCGCGCGATGGCGGCGGCGCTGGACGAGGCAGTGGCGGTGACCGGGGATCAGCCCGCTGTGGCCTGCGTCGCGCTGCTGGACATCGACCACTTCAAGCACATCAACGATTTCCAGGGCCACGCCACCGGCGACCGGGTGCTGGCCGAGCTGGGCACGCTGCTGCGCTCGCACTTCGCCGGCCGTGGCATGGCCGCGCGCTATGGCGGCGAGGAGTTCGTGGCGGTGATGCCGGCGACCGACCTGCAAACCGCCGAACTTCAGTGCGAGTTCCTGCGCCTGGCCGTTGCTGATCTGCCGCTGGGGTTCCCGGTCACGATCAGTATTGGAGTGGCCCAGCACCAGCCCGGTGAAAGCGTGGATGAGACGCTGGCACGTGCCGACAAGGCGCTGTACCGGGCCAAGGGCAAAGGTCGCAACCGGGTGGAACGGGCGGACTGAAACACGGCGGTTCGCGCGTTGAACGCATGCGACGCGTGGATGATTCGATGCCGCTCCAGTAGATCCACGCCATGCGTGGATGCTCTTCCCGTTTCACTTGGCGTCGCAGCTCCTGCGATCAGAACCGGCCAGCATGACGCCCTGTTTCCCCGGACGCCGCCCATGCTGCAGACCCTGGCCATCGCCCACTATCGTTCGCTGCACGGGCTCGTACTGCCGCTGCAGCAGTTGAATGTGGTGACCGGTGACAACGGCAGTGGCAAGTCCAGCCTGTACCGTGCCCTGCGCCTGCTGGCCGAGACCGCGCAGGGCGGCGTCGCGGCGGTGCTGGCCCGCGAAGGCGGGCTGGGCTCGGCGCTGTGGGCGGGTCCGGAAAAAATGGACCGTCGGGTTGCTGCCGGCGAAATCACCCTGCAGGGCGGCCCACGCCAGGAATCGGTGGGATTGAAGTTGGGCTTCGCCACTGACGAATTCGGCTACGCCATCGATCTGGGCTACCCGCCGCCCAGTCGATCGGCCTTCGCACTGGACCCGCAGATCAAGGCCGAGGCGATCTGGGCCGGCCCGTTCCTGCGCAGCGCCAACCTGCTGGTTGATCGCCGTGGGGCAATGGTTCGGCAACGTCATGCGCGCGGTTGGGATCTGGTGGATGACCGGTTGTCGCTGTTCGACAGCCTGTTCACCCAGGTCGGCGATCCGCAGCGCCTGCCGGAAACCATCGCCCTGCGCGAGTACATCCGTCGCTGGCGCTTCTACGACCATTTCCGCAGCGACGCCGATGCACCGGCGCGGCAGCCGGCGATGGCCACGCGCACGCCGGTGCTGCATCACGACGGCCGGGATCTGGCGGCAGCCTGGGTGACCATTATCGAGATCGGTGACCCGGTGGCGTTGGCACGCAGCGTCGACGATGCGTTCCCCGGTGCCACGGTCGGCTTCGAGGAGCTGGACGGTCGACTGGCCCTGCGCTTCCACCAGCCGGGGTTGCTGCGGCCGTTGTCGATGGCCGAACTGTCCGACGGTACGCTGCGCTTCCTGCTGCTGGCTGCTGCGCTGCACACGCCGCGTCCACCGCCGCTGCTCGTGCTCAACGAGCCGGAGACCAGCCTGCATCCGGACCTGCTGCCGGCGCTGGCGCGGCTGATCATCGCAGCCAGTTCGCGCAGCCAGGTATGGGTGGTGTCACACGCCAGCCGCCTGATCGCGGCGCTGGAACAGGCGCCAGGGTGCCATTCGCTGCATCTGTACAAGGAACAGGGCCGCACGCTGTTGAGCGGGCAGGGCCTGCTGGATGCGCCGGCCTGGCATTGGCCGCAGCGTTGATACGGGCGTCCACGCCATGCGTGGATGCATTCAATCGGCGATGTTGCGCGCCTCGGCCGTGCCAAGAATCTCCGGATGCTGCACCGGCTTGCGGCGGTTCAGCAGCGGATGCAGGAACACCGCGCCGACGATGATCGCCACGCCCAGGTAGAACCACGGGGTGACCTCGTGCTGCTCGCGCAGCAGCACCACCGCCAGCACCACCGCATAGACCGGCTCCAGGTTGGTCACCAGCTGCACCGTGTAGGCGCTCAGGTGGCGCAGTGCGACCAGGGCCAGGGCAAACGGCAGCAGCGTGCAGAACCCGGCCAGCACCAGCAGCAGGATGCCGTCGTGCAGGTCCGGGACCACCCACAACGGGCTGGCCAGCGCAGGAAGCAGGTAGGGCATCAGCGGCGCCAGCAGGGTCAGGGTGAGGGTGCCCGCACCCAGCTCCAGCGCGGTGACCGTGAGCGGATCGGCGTGGCTGACCATGCGCTTGTTGAGCGAGCCGAACACCGCCACCAGCAGCGCTGAGATCGCGCCGATCAACACACCCAGGCGCATGCCATCGGGCACGCCACCGACCACCAGCGCAACACCCGGCAGCACCGCCAGGCCGAACGCCAGCTCACGCAGCTGGAACGGCCGCTTGGCCACCCACGGTTCGATGATCGAGGTGAACACCGGCGCCAGTGCGATGCAGGTGGCAGCCACCGAGGCATTGGCCAGCTTCACCGCGCCATAGAAGGTCAGCCAATGCAGGGCGACCAGCGCGCCAATGCCGGCGTAGCCGGCGACCAGCCGCAGGGGCAGGGTGCGCAACCCGCGCCAGACCCGTGGCAGCAGGGCCAGCATCGCCGTCACCAGCAGCATGCGCCACCACACCAGCGGCAGTGCGGGCAGGGTGATCAGCTTGCCGAGGATGGCGGTGATGCCCCACAGCAGGACACAGAAGTGGATCTGCCACAGCGCTTTGCGGGTGTCGGGTGTGCTCATCGGCCTATTGTGAGGCAATCGCGCGGCCGTCGGCGATGACTGTGGCATGCTCGCGGCATCGACCCAGAGAACCGAGCCATGGCAGCCGATTGCTCCCTTCTGCGCGGATGGGCCGCACTGACTGCCCTCATGGCGGCAGCCTCGCTGCTGTTGCAGCACCTGTTGCTGGTGCAGGGGCCGGGGGCGGCGGCCGGGATCGGCGTGGCGACGCTGCGTTTCTTCGGCTATTTCACCATTCTCAGCAACCTGGCTGTCTGCGTAGGATGTGGGTGGGTGGTCCTTGGCAGAGTGCTCAAGCCGGCGGTGGCGGCGAGCCTGGCGCTGTGCATCGGTGTGACCGCGTGCGTCTACGTGCTTGCATTGCAGGGGCTGTGGCAACCGACCGGGCTGCAATGGTGGGTCGATGCGGGCCTGCACTATGTCGTGCCTGCCCTGTTCCTGCTGGGGTGGCTGCTGCTGTTGCCGCACGGTGAGCTGCGCTGGCGCGCGCTGGGCGGCGTGCTGCTGGTACCGCTGGCCTACCTTGGCTGGGCGATGCTGGTCGCTGCAATGACCGGACAGGCGCCGTATCCATTCCTCGAACTGCAACGCCTGGGCCTGGCGGCCTTCCTGCTCAACGTGCTGCGCGTTGCGGGCGTGTTCGTGGTGGGCTGGACCCTGCTGTGGGGGCTGGACCGCTGGCGCCGTCGATGAGGCGCTGCAGGGCCATCGCTGCCGCCGGGTTGCGGGCCTTGCCGGCACCGATGCACAGCAGGTAGACCTCGCGCGGGGTTTCCGGGGCGTGCCCGGCCAGACAGGGCAGGTCGTCCACCGGCTCGCCGCGTGACCAGCGTCGCGCGCGTTCAGCCCAGCGCTGCTGCACGGGTGCAGGCAGGCCCTCTTTCAAGCGGGCCTGGCTGCGCTTGATCCGCGCGTAGACGAAGCCCGAACTGACGTCGCCGTGCAGCGGCGCCTCGTCGCTGTCCTCGATCACCAGTGCCACGCCGTGGCGGCGCGCGGCGGCGACCAGTGCGGGGCCATGTGCTGCGGCATTGCGGACCTCCAGCGCATGCTGCAGCGGCACCCCTTCCAGCTGCTTCGGCAGCTGCGCCATCAGCGCGTCCAGTGCATCGGCGTCGGCCGGGTGGCGTGGATCGAACTGCCACAACAACGGGCCAAGCCGGTCACCGAGCGCGATCGCTGCCTGCAGGAAGGGCGCGGCTGCCTCCACCGTGCTGGACAGGTCGCGGCGCTGCACCAGGTAGCGTGGTGCCTTCATCGCAAAGCGGAAGCCTTCCGGCGTTTGCGCGGCCCACTGCGCGCACTGTGCGGCGGTGGGCGTGCGGTAGAAGGTGCCGTTGATTTCGATGCAGCGCAGGGCGCGGCTGGCATGGGCCAGCTCTTCACGCTGCGGCAGGCCCACGGGGTAGAAAACGCCGCCGCGCCATTCGGGAAACACCCAGCCACCGATGCCGCAGCGGATCTCCGCCTGCCGGGCGGTCGCGGTCACTGGCCGTGGTCCGTGCGCCACGGGTCGTAGCTGCCGAACCACCACAGATAGCCTTCCGGGTCGGCGCAGGCATAGCCACGGCCGCCGTAGTCCTGGTCGGCGATGTCGATGACGACGCGGGCACCGGCGGCCTTGGCCCGGGCGTAGTGCGCGTCGGCATCGGTGACGATCACGCAGGCACTCTGCGTCTGGCGGCCGCCGACCTCATCAGGCAACGCCGCATGCTCGCTCCACGCGCTCTGGTTGCTGGCCGAGCCCAGCATGATCATCCCGGTGCCGAAGGTCAGCTGCGCATGGAACACCGTGTCGCCGTCGGCATACACGGCCTGGGCATGGAAGCCGAAGGCGCGCTGCAGCCAGTCGATGGCGGCCTGCGCGTCGCGATAGCGCAGGCACGGAATGATGGTGGAGCCGTTGCTCGGTTGGCCGTTTCCGCCCATGACACCCCTCCAATGGCACAGGGCAGGGTGCGCCGCAGACCGTTACCATCCCGCGAAACCCCGGTGACGGCCTGCACATGGCCGCTACCCCTGTTCGGAGATCGTGCTGGATGAAACCCTGGATTGGAGGAGCCGTGCTGCTGGCGTGCACGACCATGGCGAGCGCTGCCACCCCGGCGCAGCTGCAGGAGCTGGATGCGACCGTCGAGCGCGTGCGCGCGCAGTTCGACGTGCCCGGTATTGCGGTGGCGGTGGTCAAGGATGGCGAGGTGGTGCTGGAGCGCGGCTGGGGCGTGCGCGAGCAGGGCAAGCCGGAACCGGTGCAGGCCGATACGCTGTTTGCCATTGCGTCCAACACCAAGGCGTTCACCGCCACTTCGCTGAACCTGCTGGCCGAGGACGGCAAGCTGAAGATGGATGACAAGGTGATCGACCACCTGCCGTCGTTCCGCATGTCCGATCCGTTCGTGACCGGGCAGATGACGATCCGCGACCTGCTGTCGCACCGCAGCGGGCTGAGCCTGGGTGCCGGCGACCTGCTGTTCTGGCCGGCCACCTCCTACAGCAATGCCGAAGTAGTCGAACGGCTGGGCAGGGTGCCGCTGAAGGGCGGTTTCCGCGAGAGCTACGCGTATGACAACATCCTGTACGCGGTTGCCCAGCAGGTGATCGAGCATGTCTCGGGCATGAGTTACCAGCAGTTCCTGCAGACGCGCATCTTCGACAAGGTGGGCATGACCGGCACGCGCTACAACGCCGATCACCTGAAGCCGGGCGACAAGGCCGCGGTCGGCCACGCCAAGTACGATTTCAAGGACCTGCGCACCGTTGCGCCGCTGACCTGGTCGAACAATGCCGGCGCCGGCGGCATCTATTCCAGCGCGCACGACATGGCGCGCTGGATGCAGGTGCAGCTGGCCGAAGGCAAGCTGGCCGACGGCACGCCGTTGTTCAGCGAGAAGAGCCAGCAGCAGATGTGGCGGATGATCACGCCGCAGTCGATCCCGGCGCCGAGCGTGCCGGAGCTGGCACCTGCGCGGGCCAACTTCGCCGGCTATGGCGAAGGCTGGAGCCTGAGCGACTACCGTGGGCAGAAGCTGGTCTGGCATACCGGTGGCTGGCCGGGCATGGTTTCGCGGCTGACCCTGGTACCGGGCGAGAAACTGGGCGTGGTGGTGCTGACCAATCAGGAAGTGGGCGCGGCGTTCAATGCGATCACCCTGAGCGTGCTCGATGCCTACCTGGGCGGTGAAAAGCATGACTGGGTGGACGCCTATGCCAAGGCCGTGGCCAAGGGACAGGACAAGGCCGACGAGGCCTGGGCCAAGCACCAGAGCGCACGCGACAAGGGCAGCAGGCCATCGCTGGCGCTGGCCGGCTACACCGGCAGCTTCCGTGACCGCTGGTATGGCGACATGCAGATCAGCGCCGAAGGCAAGGGCCTGCGCCTGCGCTTTGCGAAGACCGCGCAGCTGAGCGGGCGCCTGGAGCACTGGCAGCACGACACCTTCATCGTGCGCTGGGACGACCGTTCGCTCAACGCCGACGCCTTCGTGAACTTCAGCCTGGACCCGGATGGCAAGGTGCGCGAGGTGCGCATGCAGCCGATTTCCGACCTGACCGATTTCAGTTTCGATTTCCAGGACCTGCTGTTCACCCCGGTCAAAGAATGAGGGTAGTGCCGGCCGCTGGCCGGCAACCTCATGATCTCTGGAAACGTAGCGAGGTTGCCGGCCAGCGGCCGGCACGACCGCAGCCGCAGCGATCGTCGGCCGGCGTACACATGCGGCGTGGGATACTCCGTCGGCTAAGATGGCGAGGGAATGCGATGTTCCGTTGGTTTGAATCCCTGATTCCGGTGTTCCCGCCCGTGGATGGGCGCATGCCACCGCGCAAGGTGCTGCCGTTCTACCTGCACTACCTGCGCCCGGTGTGGCCGGTGCTGCTGGCCACGCTCATCGCCGGCCTGCTCCTGGCGCTGGTGGAAGTGGCCATGTTCGATTACCTGGGCCGCATCGTCGACATGGTCGCCGAGCAACCCGGTGCCGATTTCTTCAAGCGCCATGCCAATGAACTGGGCTGGATGCTGTTCATCACGGTCATCGCGCGGCCGATCCTGGTCGGCCTGCACAACCTGCTGGTCAACCAGGCCATCGTGCCCGGCCTGAGCAACCGCTCGCGCTGGCTGATGCACAACTACGTGGTTCGGCAGAGCCTGAGCTTCTTCCAGAACGACTTCGCCGGCAGCGTCGCCAACCGGGTGATGCAGACCGGTACCTCGCTGCGCGAGTCGGCGGTGCAGATGGTCGACTCGCTCTGGTACATCGTGGTCTATACCGGCACCGCGCTGTACCTGTTCGCGCAGGCCGACTGGCGGCTGATGGTGCCGCTGATCCTGTGGCTGCTGGCCTACGTGGTGATCATGGTCTACTTCGTGCCGCGCGCGAAGGAGCGGGCCTGGATCGCCTCGGAAGCACGTTCGAAGGCAATGGGCCGCATCGTCGATGGCTACACCAACATTCCCACGCTGAAACTGTTCGCCCATGGCGGGCGCGAGCAGGCCTACGTGGCCGAGTCGATCCAGGAGCTGGCAGTCAAGCACCGCGCGCAGACCCGGGTGACCACCGGCATGGACCTGACCATCGCCATCGTCAACGGTTTCCTGATTGCCGGTACCTGTGGCCTGGCCCTGTGGCTGTGGAATGGCGGCCACATCACTGTCGGCGCGATCACGCTCGCGACCGGCCTGGTGATCCGCATCCACAACATGTCCGGCTGGATCATGTGGACCATCAACGGCATCTTCGAGGACATCGGTACGGTACAGGATGGCATCACCACCATTGCCCAGCCGCTGACCGTGCAGGACCGCGAGGACGCGGTGCCGTTGCAGGTGACCCGCGGTGGCGTGCACTTCCAGGACATCCACTTCCACTACGGCAAGAAGGGCGGCGTGATCGCAGGCCTCGACCTGGTGGTGAAGCCGGGCGAGAAGATCGGCCTGGTGGGTCCTTCCGGTGCCGGCAAGTCGACCCTGGTCAACGTGCTGCTGCGCCTGTACGACCTGGAAAGCGGCCGCATCCTGATCGACGACCAGGACATTGCCTACGTCACTCAGGAAAGCCTGCGCCAGCAGATCGGCGTGGTCACCCAGGATACCTCGCTCCTGCATCGCTCGATCCGCGACAACCTGCTGTACGGCCGGCCGGACGCGACCGATGAGCAGTTGCGCGCTGCGGTGGCCAAAGCACGTGCCGAGGCCTTCATCGATACGCTGGTGGACGGGCAGGGGCGTCGTGGCTACGACGCGCATGTCGGCGAGCGCGGCGTGAAGCTTTCCGGCGGCCAGCGCCAACGCATCGCCATTGCCCGCGTGCTGCTGAAGGACGCACCGATCCTGGTGCTGGACGAAGCAACCTCGGCACTGGACTCGGAAGTGGAAGCGGCGATCCAGGACAGCCTGGATGAGCTGATGGGCGGCAAGACGGTGATCGCGATCGCGCACCGGCTGTCGACCATCGCGCGCATGGACCGGCTGGTGGTGATGGACCAGGGCCGCATCGTCGAGACCGGCACCCATGCCGAGCTGATTGCTGCCGGTGGCCTGTATGCGCGCTTGTGGGCGCGGCAGACCGGGGGGTTCGTGGCGGCCGATCAGTGACTTCGATGTGACCGCGTTGCAAGGTGCCAAGTTACATCGTCACCCGTCCGGATGATTTGAGGTTTCACTTGCTCCGATGTTTGGAGGTCGCGGCTGATCGCCAAAGAACACCCTGGCATCGGGGATGTATCCCTCGTCCACGAGTACCGCGGCCATGCCTTTTGAATGCAGAAGATCATCCAAGGGCAGAGTGGTGAAAACCGTACTGTGCCGCGAAGTAGTTGAGCGGAGCACTGCAACCCAGTGAGTTCGTCTCTGGATATCAAGGTCAATATTCATCGTAGTGGCGATCGCGTCGTTGGTCAGACGAGCCCAGCACCGGGAGGGCGATGGAGGGGCATGCAGGAGCGCGCCCGATTCAATATCTCCCTCTGCCCACGCATGACCTAGCTCATCTAGGTTATCGAGCCAGGGCCGCAGGCTTGATGTGGCATCCGAGAAGCATTTGCGGTCTTTCACGGAGTCGATGTGAAAATTCTGGATAGTTTCCCTGGCGCCTCTCACCAGCATCGGGAAGCGGGCGTTGATCATCGGGATCCCATGATCGCGGGCCATGCGGTCAATGGCTCGAGAAAGTGGCTCACCGGCTCGGGCTCCACTGAATTGCAGTGCAGCATCATGAATTTTCCAAGCCGCGTACATTGGGCGCATCCTCTCAATGCTCGCGTCATGCAGGCCATAGAGAATCTTGAGATCGCTCAATCGCGTGTACTCTTCTTCGGTGAGCTCGTCACGAAGCGTTCTTCTACCTGAAAGGAACTTGAGCTTGCGGATGGCGGGCCACAGAATGAGGCTGCGAAATACCCCGCCATCGTGCTCCACGGTCACGCCCGGAGGGCTCAGAATTGCATCAGACGTCGAGATTGCTGCTTCAACGCTGCGAGTATCGATGGATAGGCTCTTTCCTAGTGGTTGAATCGTGCCCAGTACAAGCAGCGTTGAAGAGCCTTTTCTGAACTGCCAGATGCGCGGGCCGGGGGCTGAGTGGACCGCGTGGATCGCAGGAAGATGAGTTGCATCGGCATTCTCTTGATCCGTTGCGTATCCATTGATGGGCGCCATCGCCATCAGGGCGATGGCCGCCAAGGTAATGGAAGGATAATGAAATTGATCCATGTTCAATCCAGGCATGCCGTATAACACGTGTGTGGCTTGGTTCGCGGGTCATTGGAGAACATGTGCCAAGCTTCATCGATTGTTTCGGGGTGGAACATCGGGAACTTGGAGGATTTCATGAAGTGTTGCCTGATGTACTGCCAATAGATGGCCTGAGGTCCGATTGCACGCTCAAGGAAACGATAGACTTCAGCCATCGTCCAGTAGTCAGCTACTTCAGATGGAAGCGATGCTCGCGTCTGTATAGGCTCGATGGCATCTCCGAAAGTAATAGTTGCTCGAAGATCCCGGTCAACGACGGAGATGGCTGGCAATATGTAACTTCCGGTTTTGCGCGCCATTGCGGCGGTTCCCAGCATGATGTCCAAGGGGCGCCCCAAAAATGGAATGCAATAGGCTTCTTCGCGAAAGCGGTGGACATCGGGCATCATGATGACTGCAGCTCTATTTTTCAGTGCGCGAAGCGCTATGCCTATCCCTCTGGCATTCGAGTGGATGATGCTCGCGCGGCATCCGGCGTGATTGAAGAGCCGGTGGTACAGGTCGTCGAACAATTCGTTGCCTGCATGGTTCTTTGGGTCGCCATAGAAGATGTAGATGTCACGCAGATGGCGAATGTGCTCCATCAGACGGACCGCAGACAGGATATAGTGGCCGTGATGCGGCAGTGCGATCACAACTCCCCTGTCGGCAGGGAGCTTTCCATCGATTGAGGAGTAGTCGGAACGGTCGATGCAGTGGACCGCCTCCAACAGTGACGGGCGGCAAAGGTCAGCCAACTGGGAGCTGATGGAGGCTTTCGATTGATACCAGCTGTAGTAGGAATCCATATCGAGTCCGCTGACTTCGCATGCGGAGAGGATGGCTTTCCTTTCCCTATCGGAAAGGGTCAATCCAAGCTGTTGCTCTGTCTGGACGCTGTGCCGAAAGGTGGCCTCCGGGGCAGGCTGACGACTCTCATGTGCTTGACTCTCGTGCATCCTGGACCTCCTTTGCTGGCTGCGATGCGCGGTAGAGGTTCTTGAGTTGTCCATGGAGCCAATCGAAATGCTTGGGATTGAAGTCAGGATGCTTCCAGTACATGTGCATCAGAGCTGAGTGAAAGACACGCTGACGGAATCTGCTCTCGGCTAGCCGTGTAGCAGGCCATAGCTTTGTCTGAACTGGTTGCGCGAGCCAGTCTCCTCCAAGCTTCTGGTTGGAATCCAGATGGTTCGAAATAGTGCGCAGAACGGAAGTGATGGGTGAGCAGGGTGGCAATTTGATCGTGTCATCGCATGTGCCTGTCATGATTTGAAATTCGTGGATGCTGTTGAGGACTCCTTCCACCAGAGGCAGGTAGCGCTGCTGCCCGTGGTGGGACGTCAAGACAGGAGCGTCAAGGCTGGATGTAAGCTGGTCACTGAACACGATAATGGTGTGAATTCCCGCATCACCCTCCAGTTTGCGAAGCGCGTCGGATGGCGTTGTCGAGTAAGCGGGATCTGTGCCAATTATCTCGGTGATCAATCCCCTTCTGCGGAGTTCGATAGCGCGATTAATATTGGATCGAGTCGTCGCGGCAATGATTGCGGTCGATGATGATGTGTCGTTTGGTAAGGGGAATGTTCCATCGCATCGCATGCGGCTTTGTTCTGGGCTTTTTGCTATTCGGCTCATGCCGTCATGACTGCGAGTCATCGTGATTCTGATCCTGTTTGATAGTGTTGATGACACGCATCCACGCCGCGTGCCATCAACGGAGTCTGTCAGCGCTCTTCGTAATTGTTCGATCCGCAGCAGTCACTGCTGAATGCGGCTGCTTTGATTTCGTCCGCCTCGGTTTCAAACACTGCGTCGAGGGATCTTGCATTTGCGCTGGATGATTTCATCCATGCGGCGACGGCGTTTGGATCTGAAATGGTTGCGGATGCGTGCATGACGTATTTCCTTTTATAGATGTGTGTTGATGACCAGGGCACATCCCTTGGTCGGCATCAAGAATGCGCCGTCCGTATGGCTACTTGCTGTCAGTGGTAGCGGGTTCGTTGCGTAGGACTTCTCTTTTAGTTTCTGCATCAGTCTCGTAGTCGAGCAAGCTGCTCTGCGCGTTGTGTCCGTGGCTTGTTCTGATGCCTGGAGCTTCTCTTGAATGTCGGGGCCGGGGATGTAGCGCAGGGCGGCGTCGAGATCCTGGATCGGTTCGGCGCTCGCGTGTATCAATCAGACGAGGACGTGACTCAGGGAGCATCCTCGAGTGGGAGGCGATCACTGGATATTTCACGACTGGATGCGTTTGCATCGCGTGTCGGGGAGGTCATGGGTTGACGGTGCTACCATCCCCATTCGGTAGCTCGGAGAACGGTCTGTTCACCGTTTTGACATTGCCGTGCCGACCGTTGATCAGCAGACATGGGCTCGAGACTCTATCTGCACTATAGGAGCAGTGATGCAGGTTCAATCGTGCTCAAAGACTCGGATGCACTTCCGTATCTTTCGTTGCCTATCGCTGGTGACGAGCCTTGTGACCGCTGTTCCAGCCATGGCGGACAATGGCGAGGTGAGCGGAACACGTGAGGGCTCACTTGAGCAGGTCATCCTGCTCAGCCGCCACAACCTGCGCGCGCCGGTGGTGGCGTCGGGCGCGCTGGCCAATGCCACTCCGGAGCGCTGGCCAGGCTGGGACGTGGGCGCAGGCGAGCTCACCACCAAAGGCGGCGTACTGGAGGTCTATATGGGCCGTTACATGGGCCAGTGGCTGCGTCAGGCGCAGCTGTTGCCGGCTTCGGGTTGCCCGCAGTTGGCTGACTTCCACGCCCATGCCAACAGCCTTCAGCGCACCCAGGCCACCGCGCAGTTCTTCGTTGCCGGTGCCTTCCCGGGCTGTCATGTCGCGGTCGAGCAGCGCATGGCGCTGGGCACGATGGATCCGATGTTCAATCCGGTGATCCACAACAGAGACACGGTCTTCCGCGAGCGCGCTATGTCGGCAATGCAGCGAGCGCTGGCCGCATCGGAACTGGCACCGGCACTGTCCGTGGTGGAGCAGATCACCCGCTACCCGCAGTCGGCGGCCTGTGCGGGGCACAGCGAGTGCCATCTGATGCTGGCCGACACGATCTTCAATGCGGAACCGGGCAAGGAACCACGCGCGTCCGGTTCGCTGGCCCTGGCCAGCGGGTTGGTCGATGCCTTGTTGATGGAGCACTACCAGGGCAGTGGCATCCCCCGCGAAGGCTGGGGCCGGTTGACCACCGAGGCGCAATGGCAGGCGCTGGCGCAGATCCGCAACCGCTACCAGGACATCCTGTTCGGAACGCCCGAAGTGGCGCGCGATGTGGCCGCCCCGCTGCTGGCAAGAGTGAATGCGTTGTTCGAGGACCCGGCATCGCCAAAGGTGAGCCTGCTGGTCGGCCACGATTCCAACATTGGTTCGGTGCTGGTGGCGTTGGGAATCACGGACTACAGCCTGCCGGGGCAGTACGAGAAGACGCCGATCGGCGGCCTGCTGCAGTTCGAGCGCTGGCGTGATCGTGGGGCCGGTGAAGTGCGTTACCGGTTGGTGTATGTCTATCCCACGCGCGAGCAGCTACGTGGTGCGATCCCGTTGACCGACGCACAGCCGCCGGGCCGGGTGGAGCTGATGCTGCCGGGCTGCGCGCAGTCGGGTTGCAGTGAAGCGCAGTTCAACAACCTGTTGCATTCACCTTGAATCCGGGATGGATGGCGGCGTCGCAGTGTGATGAGACGGAAGCAGCTTCGCGCCCCTTATGCTCGGATTCGAGTAGTCTCCAGCAATCAACCAAGCGATCCCGGTGAATCATGAACATCACGGACTTTCTTGTAATGGACGGTGATGGAGATGAAATATGGGCCGACCCCCATGGCAGCAACATTGCCTTTACGTGTTTTGATTGTGGATATCCGGTGGTGGCTGATGCCTCGGAGAACCAACGTGGGAGCGATGAGGATTGTCCCGCTGCCTGCCGCGGGTGTGGTGTGGAGTACTTCCTCGATTTGAGACTGGGCTCGAGGAAGCTGTATATCCACATCGTCTGATTGAGTGGCGGCAGAAGCGGTGCGAACCAAGGTTCGCACCCACCAGGATGGCAGTTCGCACTACCAGGATGGCAGTTCGCAACCGCCAGAACAGAAAACGGCCCGGGTTTTCCCCGGGCCGTTATCATTCAGCTCACACCGGCGCGATCACTTGATCGGCTGGTCCAGCATCAGCTGGCGGGCGAAACGCACCGGCGGTGCGCCGTAGGACAGCATCTGGTCGTGGTAGGCCTTGAGGTTGAACTTGTCGCCCAGCTTGTCCTGCATCGCCTTGCGGGTGTCGAAGTGTTCCTGCGCACCGACAAAGTAGGTCGGTAGCTGCGCCGAGGTCAGCTGTGCACGCACCCACTTGCCCGCTGCCTCGCTCTCCTGCTGGAACGCATCGTGGGTCATCAGGTGCATCGCCTTCTCGCGATCCCAGTTGTCCACGTGCACGCCCTGGTCGAGGATCGCGTTGGAGATCGTGCGCAGGTAGAACTTCAGCTGCACCAGGTGGAACAGCGGGTCGTTGTTGAGGTAACCCTGCTCCTGCATCATGCGCTCGGTGTAGACCGCCCAGCCTTCGGCGAACAGGCCCGAACGCAGCACCGCACGCAGGGTGGAAGGGAACTTGGCCGAATGCCAGCCCTCCAGGTAATGGCCCGGGGTGCCTTCGTGGATGCTCAGCAGGTGGATCATGCGCGAGTTGTACTCACGCAGGAACGAGTCGACCTGCTTGTCGTTCCAGTCGTCCGGAATCGGCGACACGGCGTAGAAGGTCTTCAGGTTCTTGTCCAGCGGACCCGGCGAATCGCAGTAGGCCACGGCCACGCCACGTTGGAATTCCGGCATCAGGATGATGTCCACCGGCGCATCGGGCAGCGTCATCAGGTCGTGCTCGCGCACGAATGCGGTGGACTGCTCCAGCGCGGCCTTGGCATCGTCGACGACCTTGTCGCGTGCCGGCTTGTCGGCGTAGGCCAGTTCCAGCGCAGCTTCGATCGCCTTCTGCTGCTGCTCGTCGGTCGGCTGGGCCGGCATCTCCGGCGCACCCGGCTTGTCCTTCAGCACGGTCTGCGCGATGCCGTACATGTCCTCGCGCACACGCTTGAGTTCGGCGCGCGCACGGTCACCGATCTCCTGGCGCGACAGCGAGGAGCTGAGCGCGAACTTCAGCTTCTGGTCGTACTTTTCCGCACCGATGCGGAAGTCGCCCTTGGCGTTCGGCACCAGGGTCTTGTCCAGCCAGGTCTGCTGCTCGTCCACCGCCTTCTTCAGGCCGTCGATGGCCGCTTGCAGACGCTGCTGGTCGGCCTGCGGCAGTTCACCGATGTGCGGGGTGATGAAGGTATCGACGATGCTGAGGATGCCCTTGTTCTGCTTGGCCACCGTCTCGGCGTGGATCTTCGGCACGCGCGCCGGATCCAGGTTCTCGCGGGCCTGGTCGAAGATCGCCGGCAGCTTTTCCATGCGCGCGGTGGCCGACTTCAGGCGCTCCGGCAGTGGCGCGAACTCGCGCGCCATCAGGCCGTAGATCGCGCTGCCGGCGATGCCGTTGTACAGCTGCGGGTCCCACTTGCCGGACTGCAGCACTTCGGCGTTCCAGATTTCCGACTGCAGCTGGTTGCGCAGGATCGCCGCGTCCACCTGGTTCTCGCGGCCCAGCTTGGCCACGTCGATCTTGTCCAGCTCGCCCAGCAGCGCCTTGTAGGCGGCCACGGTCTTCTGCTGGCCGGCGGCACTGAGGTCGTCCAGTTCGCTGTCGTAGCGGTGGTCACCGATCTGGGTGGCGCTGACCGGCGACAGCTGCATCCAAGTATCCAGCGCGCGCTTGGAGAGATCGGCGAAGGCGGCATCGACCGCCGCATCACCGGCCTGCTGGCTGGCGGCCGGGGTGGAAGCGTTGGTCGGGGCGTCGGCCGGCTGGCAACCGGCCAGCGCAGCGACCAGGGCGAGGGCAAGAAGATGCGGGCGCATCGGCATTCCTGTACGGGGTCAAACCCTGAGCATAGGGCCCCGTCGCTGCTTTGTCCCCGTGCCATAGGATTACCATGGGCGGATTCAAGGACCCTCCAAAGGAGCGCAGGACATGGAATACCAGGGAAGCTGCCATTGCGGCAGGATCGCATTCACCGTACAGGCCGAGGCGCCGATCAGCGACGTCATCGACTGCAACTGTTCGATGTGCCGGCGTCGCGGCAGCCTGCTGTGGTTCGCCCCGCGTGCGGCGTTCCAGCTGACCACCGATCCGGCTGACGTGGCCACCTACCACTTCAACAAGGCCCACATCGACCATCACCACTGCCGCGAATGTGGCGTCGCCCCCTACAGCGAAGCGGTCGATCCGCGTAGCGGCACACCGATGGTGGCGGTGAACGTGCGCTGCGTGCCGCAGGTCGATCTGGCTGGCCTTTCGGTGACCTTCTACGACGGAGCCGCACTGTGACGGGCGCGCGCGCCTGGACGCGCAGCCTGGCGATGCCGGTGGTGCTGCTGGCATTGGCGGGCTGCGCCAAGCAGGGCGACATGGCCGCGGATGCGGGCGCCCCGGCCGCCGAAGCGGCCGTCGCGTCGCCAGAAGGTGCGTTCCTCGCCTATGAACATGACGTGCAGGTGCAGCTGGAGGCGGCAAAGATCGCGCCGCGCATCCAGCAGATCGCCCAAGCCTGCCAGAGCGCGAAGTTCGGCGACTGCGCGGTATTGCAGGTCGACCAGCGCAGTGGCGAGCAACCCAGCGGTGAGGTCAAGGTGCGCATCGCGCCGAAGGGCGCCGAGCCGCTGATCGCGATGGCCGGTGAAGGCGGCAAGCTGCAGTCCCGCAATACGCGCGCCGAGGATCTCGCGCAGGCGGTGGCCGACACGGCATTGACCAAAGCGCGGCTTGAAAAGGAGCACGCCCGCCTGCTGTCCTACCAGGACCGCAAGGACCTGAAGATCGAAGATCTGATGGCGATCACCACGCGCCTGTCAGAGATCGAGGCGGGTGTCGAGCAGGCCAACAAGGACGCCGCGCAGCAGCGCCGGCGCATCGATACCCAGCTGGTGACGCTGCACTTCGAGACCACTTCGGGCCAACGCAGCCGAAGTGAGATCGGCGAGGCGCTGAGCGAGTCGGGCAGCATTCTCAGCACCAGCGTGGCGTTCCTGATTCGTGCTGTTGCCGCGCTGCTGCCGGTGGCGGTGCTGGCCCTGGTCGCAGCCTGGGGCGTGCGCGCATGGTGGCGTCGCCACCGTCGCAAGCTGCCGCCCAACCGCTGAGGTCGAGGCTGATGCCGGCAGCCCGCCGGCATCAGCCCTCGTCGGTTTCGTACTCGACGAACACATCCAGTTCCAGCGCCAGATCCTGCACGGCGTCGCGCACCTTCTGCGCGGTGCTTTCATTGCCCACTTCCACTTCCAGCTCGTGGATGCCCGGGCCGATGTCATCGGACAGCCCGGCCGAGCTGGAGTCGTCGTCGTCCATGTGCGGCATCAGGTCGTCGGTTTCCTCGACATGCTCGATGCCATCCAGGCCGAGCAGCAGGTCGCTGATGGCACGGGCGTCGTCTTCGGTTCCGGTAATGCGCAGTCGCAGCATGGCCATGGCGTAGGTACGTTGTGGAGTTGCCTGCAGCCTAGCCAGCATCGGGCAAAGAATGGGTGAGGGCGAAGTCAGGTGGGCGTGGCCGAGCGCCCGAGCAGGCTGTCCGGCAATGCCGGAATCGGTGTGCGTTCGTCCTGCGCCTGCTCCAGCAGCCAGTCGATGAACAGGCGTGCGGCCGGGCTGGGCGGTTGTCCTTCGGCATGCACTACGTGATACGCATAGCGCGCCTTCAGCGCCGGGCCGGGCAGGCGCACCACCTCGTAGCGCTGCAGGTAGGGCTGGGCGATGTGGGTGCGCGCCAGCACCGCGCCCATGCCATACACCGCTGCACGCATCGCGTCGGTGCTGTCGGCGAAGGTGTGCATGGGTGGCAGCGGCGACGGCGTGCGCACGCCGGCGTGGCGGAACCAGTCGCGCCAGCCCTGCGGCGACAGGTCGGTCAGCAGCGGCAGGTCGGCGATGCGCGCCGGATCGACCAGCGTTTCGACGCCGGCCAGTGCCGGTGAGGCGACCGGGAACAGGTAGTCATCCATCAGGTGCTGCGCACGCAGGCCGGGCCATTGGCCCAGGCCGTAGCGGATGCCCACTTCCGGGCCGTTGTCGTCATAGCGATCCAGCCCGCTGCCGGTATGCAGCTCGATGCGGATGTGCGGGTAGGCCTGGGTGAAGCGCGGCAGCCGTGGCAGCAGCCAGCAGTAGGACAGCGAGCGCAGCGTGGTGATGCGCAGCGGCACGCTGTCGGCATCCGGCTGCAGGTGATGGGCGACGGCCGCGACATCGGTGAAGGCGGCGCTGGCAGCGTCGGCCAGTTGCCGGCCCTCGGCAGTCAGGCGCACGCCGCGGGCGTGGCGTAGGAACAGCCGTACTTCCAGCACTTCTTCCAGGCGGCGGACGTGGTGGCTGACCGCGCTGGCGGTCAGGTGCAGCTCCTGCGCGGCCTGGGCGAAGTTCTGGTGGCGCGCCGCGACCGCGAACACGGCCAGTGCGGGTAGCAGGGAAGGGCGTAGCAGCATGTCGAGCCTCAAACCATATTTGTGGCTGGCAGCGATACTACGCGCTTGTGCCGCGGGCGTCTGCGCCTGATCCTGTCCGCCTTGGCGAAGAATTGACGATGTACGGAGGCAAGGCATGAATGCGGTCCCACAGGCGGCCGAGCGCGATTGGCGCACGCCGCTGGAATTGACCCTGCTGGGCGCCATCTGGGGCTGCTCGTTCCTGTTCATGCGGGTGGCGGTGCCGTCGTTCGGCCCGTTCGCGCTGGTCGAGGTGCGGCTGGTGCTGGGTGCGCTGGTGCTGCTGCCGTTCCTGTGGCGCGCCCGCGCGCAGTTCCCGCCGCGGCGCTGGCTGTGGCTGGCGCCGATCGGCCTGATCAATTCGGCGCTGCCGTTCGTGCTGTTTGCCTATGCCGCCGAGCAGGCGCCGGCTGCGATCGGTGCGATCTGCAATGCGATGACGGTGCTGTTCGCCGCGCTGATCGCGTTCCTGTTCTTCGGCGAGAAGATCGGCATGCGCCGTGCCGGGGCGCTGCTGGTCGGCTTCGCCGGCGTGGTGGTGCTGGCCACGGCCAAGGTTTCCGGCCTGAGTATCGGCACCGCAGTGCTGGCCGGTGCGGCGGCATCGCTGCTGTACGGCCTGGGCGTGAACCTGGTGAAGCGGCACATGACCGGGTTGCCGTCGGCCGCCGCTGCGGCGGCAACGCTGTCCTGCGCCTCGCTGTGGATGCTGCCGATGGCGGTCAGCCACTGGCCGCAGGCGGCGATTCCGGCCAGGGCCTGGGGCGCGGCGATCGCCCTCGGCGTGGCCTGCACCGGGCTGGCGTTCCTGATGTTCTACCGCCTGATCGGCCGTATCGGCCCGTCGCGTGCGTCGACGGTGACCTACCTGATTCCGTTGTTCGGTGCGGCGTTTGCGTGGTTGTTCCTGGGGGAGGCGGTGACGGTACAGATGCTGGTGGCGGGGGCGTTGATTCTGGGGAGCGTGGCGGTGAGTCAGAAGGGCTGAGGCGTTGGCGTTTTGCGCGTGGCGCGTGCTGAAGGTGCTTCATTGTTCATGGGCGTTACTTTTCTTTGTACGCAAAGAAAAGTAACCAAAAGAAACGTTCCGCCGGCCGCGAGCCGGTGCTGCGCACCGGTACCCTGCGCTCCTCGGCCCGTCGAGGGACGGCGCGGGAACTCGCTGCGCTCAAACACCCGCGCCTCTTCGCCCTCGCCGGACCTGCGGTGCTCGGCTCGCTCAAGGCGGACCCAAGATCAAAGGCAAAAGCGGTCGCTTCGCTCGCCGGGCCCGGCCCGGCACTACCAAACATCGTCGTGCAGCTGTGGCTCTTGACCTTGAGTCCGCCTTGAGCGAGCCGAGCATCGCAGGGGAATCAGGGGCGAAGAGGTGCCGATGTCTGAGCGCAGCGAGTTCGGCACCGTCCCCTGATTCACCGAGAAGCGCAGGGGACCGACGTGCGAAGCACGGCGGCTCGCGACCTGGCGGCGCGTTTCTTTTGGTTACTTTTCTTTTCGCGCGAAAAGAAAAGTGACGCCCATGAACAGTGAAGCACCTTCAGCACGCGCCACGTGCAGGAAGCCAGGCTCCTACCGCACCGGCACCGGAATATTGCACAGATCGATATGCCCGGCCGGGCGCTTGTAGAAATCATCCACGCGGTTGCGCCGCGCCTCCACCGTATCGGCGAAGGTCTTCGAGTCGGTACGCAGTACCTGGATCGGCGTGCGCTCGGCCGCCGGCACGTCGCTGGCACGGCGGATCGACAGGATCGGCGTACGCAGCTTCGGGTCGGTGTAGAAGCCCATCGGCGCCGGTCCGCGCCGGGTCGCGCTGAGCAGTTCCATGCCCTTCAACACGCGACCCACCAGCGTGATGTTGCGGTCCAGCTGACGCGGTGACTGGCCGGTCACCACGTACAGTTCGGCGCCGATGCTGCTGTCTTCCTCGTTACTGCGGCCGGCGCCGAGCATCCCGTAGCAGTGCGCCAGCCAAGCCTTGCCGGCTTGCGGGTCCTGGCCGACCGGGAAGCCGTCGACGAAACCGGTCTGCGCGGCCCAGCCGTCGCGGTCCGGCAGCACGCTGACCTTCAGGCCGGCGCTGGCGCGCTCGAACTCGGCCGGCAGCTTGCGCGTGGCACTGCCGAACGGCTTGGCCTTGGCTGCGTCATCGGCGTCGGCATCGCCGAACTGCACCACGAAGTTGTCCTGCGAGCGGTAGATGCTGGTGCCGTCCCAGAAGTGCTCGTGGGCGAAGGTCTGGATGTTGGCGACATGGCGGGGGGCGAACTGCGGCGCCAGCTCGATGATCACCCGCCCCGCCGGCAGGTCCATGTACAGCAGGTTGGCCGGGTCCGGCGTGCGCCAGTCGCTGGCCGCCGAGGCGTCGAGGACCTGCTGCGGGCTGCGGTACGGGGCGGCAGCGCTGGCCAGCGAGGGCAGCAGGCAGGCCAGGGCGAGGGCGGTCAGGGCAAGGCGACGACGGTGCGGCATGGGAACCCCGGAACATGAACGAGGCTTCAATTCTGCGCGAGCCGCGCAGTCGCGCCAACCGGCAGAGTGACTAACGACACATTCGCTATACCGAACTTCGCACTACTGTGGACTTCAACGTAGTGGAGGGCAGGTCATGGTCGAAGACGATGTCCACCTGAAGAAGTTCCAGAAGGAGCTCAGCGCCGGAACCGTGTCGCTGGCCCTGCTGGCGGTGCTGGCCCGGGCCGGGGAGCCGCTGTACGGCTATCTCATTGCCAAGGAGCTGGAGCGGGTGGGCGAGGGCGTGCTGAGCGGCAAGCAGAGCGCGCTGTACCCGGTGCTGCGCAACCTGGAGGGCGCCGGGCTGCTGGAAAGCCATGTGGAGCCATCCAGCAGTGGTCCGCCCCGGCGCTACTACCGCATCAATGAACGTGGCCGCGAGGTTCTGGCGCAATGGCGCCAGGCCTGGCAGGCCACCCGCGATTCCGTCGATTCCGTGTTGGAGGGGGTACCGCAATGAACGACCCGAGCCTGGCAGGCCGCGCCCTGCCGACCACCATCCCGCAATACCTGGCGCAGCTGCGCGCGGCGCTGGAAGGTGCCGATCCGGCGATGGTGCAGGACGCGCTGTACGACGCCGAGGAGTACCTGCGCTCGGAGCTGGCCGCGCAGCCCGGCCGCAGCGAAGCCGAGGTCATCGCCGACGTGGCCGGCAGCTATGGCGCGCCGGACGAAGTGGCCGAGATCTACCGCGAGACCGAAGTGACGGTGAACCGCGCGCTGCGTACGCCGCGTGCGGATACCGCACCGGTGCTGCGTGCGGTGGCCGAAGCCAGTGGCGTCGAGCCGGCCTCACCGCCGCCGGCGCCGGTGCAGCGTTCGCTGCTGGCGCGTGTCTTCGGCGTGGTGACCGATCCGCACACCTACGGTGCGCTGTTCTACATGCTGCTGTCGCTGGCCACCGGCATCTTCTTCTTCACCTGGGTGGTGACCGGCCTGTCATTGTCGCTGGGCCTGCTGATCCTGATCGTGGGCATTCCGCTGACCGTGCTGTTCTTCGGCTCGGTGCGCGGGCTGGCGCTGCTGGAAGGACGGCTGGTGGAAGCGCTGCTGGGAGAACGCATGCCGCGCCGCCCGCGTTACACCGACCGCAGCCGCACCTGGCTGCAGCGCATCGGCGACATGTTCACCGATGGCCGCACCTGGCTGACCCTGCTGTACTTCGTGCTGATGCTGCCGCTCGGCGTGGTCTACTTCACCATCGCGGTGACGTTGCTGTCGCTGTCCCTGGGGTTCATCTGGGCACCGGTGGCCGCACTGTTCAGCGGTGACATTCCGGGCGTGTACGTCGATGGCGTGAACGTGTTGCCGATGGCCGCTTCGCCGCTGGTGGGCATCGTGATCGCCGCCGTGGGCGTACTGCTGCTGTTGTTGACCATGCACCTGGCACGCGGCATCGGCAAACTGCATGGTCTGATCGCCAAGAACCTGCTGGTGCGGTTGTAAGCGGGAGCCCAGGCTTCGGTAGGTGCCAACCTTGGTTGGCACGATCGATCGGATGCCGGGATCCATGGTAGAGCGCCAACCAAGGTTGGCATCTACCAGGGCCTGGTTACCCCGCCTTTCGCCGCAACAGGGTGACGTTGCTCTTCTTCTTCGTAGCCTTCGCCGCCGGGGTTTCAGCATGCGCGGCGAAGAAGTCGCGTACCTTCGGGTACACCACTTCGCGCCAGCGACGGCCGCTGAAGATGCCGTAGTGGCCGGCGCCTTCGACGATGAAATGCTCGCGGCGGTCAGCAGCAATGCCGGTGCACAGCGCCTGCGCTGCTTCGGTCTGGCCGAGGCCGGCGATGTCGTCCAGTTCGCCCTCGATGCTCAGCAGCGCGGTATCGCGGATCGCCGACGGGTCGACCTTCTCGCCATTGACCACCCACTCGCCACGCGGCAGCAGGAAGTCCTGGAACACCACGCGGATGGTGTCCAGGTAGTACTTGGCCGGCATGTCCAGCACCGCGTTGTACTCGTCGTAGAAGCGACGGTGCGCGTCGGCGTCTTCCAGGTCGCCCTTGACCAGGTCGGTGTAGAAATCCCAGTGCGAGCTGAAGTGGCGGCTCGGGTTCATCGACAGGAAGCCGGCGTGCTGCAGGAAGCCCGGATACACGCGGCGGCCGGCGCCGGGGTAACTGGCCGGCACGGTGTGGATGACGTTGTTCTCGAACCACGACAGCGGGTTCTGCGTGGCCAGGTTGTTCACTGCGGTCGGGCTGCAGCGCGCATCGATCGGGCCGCCCATCATCACCAGCGTGCGCGGCGTCGGCTCGCCACGGCTGGCCATCAGTGAAACCGCGGCCAGCACCGGCACGGTGGGCTGGCACACGCTGACCACGTGCAGGCGCTCGACACCCAGGTGGCGGATGAACTCCTGGATATAGGCGATGTAGTCGTCCAGGCCGAACTCGCCTTCGCTGGCCGGTACCATGCGCGCGTCAACCCAGTCGGTGACGTACACGCGGTGGTCGCGCAGCAGCGTGCGCACGGTATCGCGCAGCAGCGTGGCATGGTGGCCGGACAGCGGTGCCACCACCAGCACGAACGGCTGGTTGAGCATGGTGTGCAGCTGGTCGGCTTCATTGCTGTGGCGCTTGAAGCGCAGCAGCTTGCAGAACGGCTTGCTTACTTCCTCGTGCACGACGATCGGCACGCGCTCGCCTTCGACCTCGATTTCGTTGATGCCCCACTCGGGCTTCTCGTAATCCTTGCCGATGCGATGGAACAACTCGTTGACCGCCGCCAGGCGATCGGCCCCCGGCATCTGCGACCACCAGTGGCCCGGGTTGGCGAAGAACTTGGCGTTGGCCTGGGCCTGGTGCACCCATGGGGCAAGCAGGTTACGGGTCAGTTCGTGCAGTTGATAGAGCATGACGACCGAATATGTATGGTCATATGTTGCCGCGCAGCATATCCCATCCGGGTGTCCCGCAGGTTAAGTTGCCTGAAAATAATGAATCCGGATTCACATCCGTTCCAGCGCGGCGGCATCGCCTGCCAGGGCGGGGCCGAGCCAGCAGTGCGACCCCACCGGCTGCAGGCCGTGCCGGGCCAGCGTGCGGCGGTACCAGCGCGCCGGGCGGGCGTGGAAGCCCTCGTGGTCGCCGTCGAATTCATCCTCGGCGGCGAAGGTCTCCAGGAAGGCCACGCCACCGGTCAGCTCGGCCACCCCGGCCAGGCCGGCGCGCAGTTCACGGTCGGGCACGTAGTGCATCACGTCCGAGCACACCAGCAGGTCGACCGGGGCGCAGGGCCGCAGCCAGGCGAAATCACCGAAGGCGGCCAGGTGCAGGTTGCGGGTCCTGCCGTAGCGGCGCACAGCGTACTCGCTGCTGTCGAAGCCGAGATATTCGACCTTCGGACGCAGCTTCAGCAGCGGCGCGCGCCAGGCGCCTTCACCGCAGCCGATATCCAGCACGCTGCGGATCGGCCGCTCCAGGTAGTACTCGGCGCTGGCCACGGCCAACGCAACCTTGCGCGCCAGGCGGGCGCTGCCGCCGATGTCGGCACGGCGGTACCAGCGTTGGAAGTAGGCGGCGTCGTAGGTCTTGTCCATGGGGCGGTGCGCGATCGGGGAAAACGGCGCCTATCGTACGGTGTTGCGGCGCGCCATGCGTCGATGTGTCGCGGCGGGCGTGCCTGCGGCGGCTTCGCCACGGCATGCGAGAATGGCCGCCAACCTACGCCAGCCGCCGGAGCGAGCGCATGCAGAGCTACTACTGGGTCAAGACCTTCCACATCGTGTTCGTGGTGGCGTGGATGGCCACGGTGTTCTACCTGCCGCGCATCCTGGTGAACCTGGCCGAGACCGCGGGCCAGCCGGCGGTGAGCGAGCGCCTGCAGCTGATGGGCCTGCGCCTGTACCGCTTCGGCCACTCGATGTTCGGCCTGGCGTTCCTGCTCGGCCTGGTGCTGTGGCTGGGCTACAAGGTCATCCCCGATTTCCCGACCATGGTGGCTCCGGGAGCTGCCGGCTGGCTGCACGCCAAGCTGGGGCTGGTGGTGGTGCTGCTGGTGTACTTCGGCTGGATCGGCCGCCTGCTCAAGGGCGTGGCCAAGGGCCGGGCGCTGCCGTCGTCGCGCGCGCTGCGCTGGATCAACGAGATCCCGCTGCTGGCGTTCATTCCGATCGTGTGGCTGGTGCTGGCCAAGCCGTTCTGAACGGGGCGCGCTGCGCGCGCGGCGCATCGCACAGATGCATCCACGCATGGCGTGGATCTACTGGGTGCAGCTGTGGCTTTTGATGTCCAGGTCCGCCATGAGAGAGCCGAGCATCGCAGGTGAAACAGGGGCGAAGAGGCGCCGATGTCTGAGCGCAGCGAGTTCGGCGCCGTCCCCTGATTCACCGACAAGCGCAGGGAACCGGTGCACAGCACCGGTTCGCGTTCGGCGGCGTGTTCTTTGGTTACTTTCTTGCACGAGCAAGAAATTAACAAGCCGATGAATCAGGCTGCCTCGTACGTGCCGTAGCTGCGCAGGCGCGTGTAGCGCTGTTCCAGCAGCTGTTCGGTGGACAGCTTGTCCAGCGCGTCCAGCTCGTTCAGCAGCACGGCCTTCAGGCGCTTGGCCATCTGGGTCGGGTTGCGGTGGGCGCCACCGGTCGGCTCGCGCACGACCTTGTCGACCAGGCCCAGGCTCTTCAGGCGCGGGGCAGTCAGGCCCAGTTGTTCGGCCGCTTCCTTGGCCTTGCCGGCGTCCTTCCACAGGATCGAGGCGCAGCCTTCCGGCGTGATGGTCGAGTACACCGCGTATTCCAGCATCACGGTGCGGTCGCCCACACCCAGTGCCAACGCACCGCCGGAGCCGCCTTCACCGATCACGGTGCAGATGATCGGCACCTTCAGCTCGGCCATCTCGATCAGGTTGCGCGCGATCGCTTCGGACTGGCCGCGCGACTCGGCGTCGATGCCCGGCCAGGCGCCGGCGGTGTCGATCAGGGTCAGCACCGGCAGGCCGAAGCGCTCTGCCATCTTCATCAGGCGCAGTGCCTTGCGATAGCCCTCCGGCTTGGGCATGCCGAAGTTGCGCTTGATCTTTTCCTTGGTGTCGCGGCCCTTCTGGTGGCCGATCACCATTACCGCGCGGCCATTGATGCGGGCCAGGCCGCCCATGATCGCCTTGTCGTCAGCGAAGGCGCGGTCACCGGCCAGCTCCTGGAACTCATCGAACATGACGCGGATGTAGTCGGCGGTGTACGGACGCGATGGGTGCCGGGCCAACTGCAGCACCTGCCACGAGGTCAGGTTGCGGAAGATCTGCGCGGTGCGCATGCGCAGCTTGTCCTGCAGCGCGTGCACTTCCGCCTCGACATTGACCGCCGGCCCGGCACTGGCGTTGCGCAGTTCCTGGATCTTGGCTTCCAGGTCGGCGATGGGTTGCTCGAAGTCGAGGTAGTTCGGATTCATCGGAAGCCGTCGTGTAAAGAAGGGGGCAATTCTAGCCGAATGCGTGCAAACCACCCGTACGCCTTCGTCTGGAAGGCGACGGTAACGCAGCCGGGCAGGCGGCGCCAGTCAGCTCAGGGCACCACCAGGGCGCTGCGGCCCATCAACTGGCTGCGCTGGGAAACGAAGTCGTTGTAGGCCTCGTTGGCCTCCCGGCCCAGGCCGCTGCCCAGGGTGGCGGTGGCCGAGGTGAAGGCCATCTGCGCGTCGAAGTCCTGCTTGCGCAGGGCCTTCTGTTCATCGGCGGTGGTGGCCTTCAGCCAGCGCGCATAGACCTCGCGCAGCGGCGCGGCGTGCGCCTCGAAGGCGGGGTCCAGTGCCGGCAGGCTGGCCGGGGCCGGTTCCAGGCTGAATGCCGGGGCCACGTAGCCGGCCGGCTGTTGGCGCTTGAATGCACCGGGTTCGCCCATGCCTTCTTCGACGTAGGCGATGAAATCCGGGGCCGTGAACACCTTGGCCACGATCTGGCCGCCGCTGGAATCGACGTGGGCGACCACCTTTTCCTTGGGGAAGGGTTCGCGCACGCCGTAGGTCCAGGTCTTGTCGATGAACAGGTCGTGGCGCTTCTCGAAGGGGCCTTCGAAGTTGACCCCGCCCAGTTCGATCCCGTTGTTGCCGACGCCGAAATTCTTCAGCTTGCTCTCGTCGGTGACATAGACCTCGCGAGCAATCACGTACTCGCTCAGGGTCGGGTTGATCAGGCCGCCACGACCGTCGACGTAGACGATGAAGCGCACGTCGCCAAGCGCGTCGGTGTGCAGGCGATGTTCGCCAATGGCGAGCGAGATCGGGCGCGAGCCGTGCGCGGCCACTGGCACGTCCTGGCCGTCGATGCTCAGCGCCAGTGGCGCGTCGGTCGGGTTGTCGATCTGGAACTCGATCTTCGACGGCGAGCAGGCGGCCAGTGCCAGTGCGGCAACGAACGGAAACAGCAGGGTCTTCATGGGCAATCGTCCTTGATGGTTGGAACGGGAAAACAGGAACACGAAGGAGCCAGCCTCAGCTGGCCCACGGCGGGCTGTAGCGCACCTTCAGCGTGCGTACGGCCGGGTCGGCGCGCAGCGCCTCCATCAGCTTGGAATCGATGCGTACCGCGCTCTGCCCGGAGACATCGAGCATGCCGGCGACACCGCCGTGCGGGCCCTTCAGCAGCAGGTCCAGGCGCAGCGGCGTGCGCCCCGGGCGATGGCGGTCGAGCAGGGCATTGATGCGCTCCCAGACCGGGCGCTGCTGGCGCAGGTCCAGGCGCAGCGACAGCCGCGTGGCGTAGTTGGCGCAGACTTCGTCGAAGTCCCAGCATTGGCGGATGCGCAGCGCGTAGCCACCGTTGAACTCGTCCTCGCGCAGGCCGCCCTTGACCACCAGGATGCGGTCCTTGGTCATCAGGTGGCCGAACTCGGCCATTGCATCGGAGAACGCACTGCACTCGACGCGGCCGCGGCCATCCTCCAGCTGGATGAAGATCTGGCTTTCGCCCTTGCGGCGCACGCCGACCACCTGGCCTGCCAGCACGGTCTGCACCTCCGGGCGCCATCGCTTCTCGCCGCCACCGCCGCCACCGCTGTTGGCGCTCCAGATTTTCTCCACCGAACCCAGGTCGTTGCCTACCAGATCGCGCACATCGTCGCGCCAGGGATCGAACGGGTGGCCGCTGAGGTAGAAGCCCAGCGTGTCGCGCTCGCCGTTGAGGCGCTGCAGCAACGGCCATTCTTCGGCTTCTGGCAGGTCCAGCTGGATCGAAACGGTGCTCGGGTCGGGCCCGCCAAACAGCGAGTTCTGTCCGGACGCACGCTCGCGTGCCATCTGATCAGTGGCCTTGATCACTTCCGGCAACTGCAGCATCAGCGAGGCACGGTTGCGGCCGAGCTCATCGAGCGCACCGCAGTTGATCATCGCTTCCAGCGTGCGCCGGTTGAGCTTGGCCGAGCCGACGCGGGTGCAGAAGTCCAGCAGGTCCTTGAACGGGCCGCCCTTCAGTCGTTCCTCGACCACCGCTTCGCAGGCGCCCTGGCCCACGCCCTTGATCGCGCCCAGGCCGTACTGGATCGTGTCCGGGGTGACCGCTTCGAACATGAAGGCCGACTGGTTCACCTTCGGCGGCAGCACGGTCAGGCCGAGGTTGCGCACCTCGTCGAGGAAGCCGACCACCTTGTCGGTGTTGTCCAGGTCCGAAGACAGCGTGGCCGCCATGAATTCGGCCGGATAATGGCGCTTCAGCCACGCGGTCTGGTAGCTGACCAGTGCGTATGCAGCGGCGTGTGACTTGTTGAAGCCATAGCCGGCGAACTTCTCCATCAGGTCGAAGATCTCGTCGGCCTTGGGGCCATCGACGCCGCCCTTGGCCGCACCTTCGCGGAAGATCTCACGGTGCTTGGCCATTTCCGCCGGCACCTTCTTGCCCATCGCGCGGCGCAGCAGGTCGGCGCCGCCCAGCGAGTAGCCGCCGACGATCTGCGCCATCTGCATCACCTGCTCCTGGTACACCATGATGCCGTAGGTGTCCTTCAGGATCGCTTCGGTGCGCGGATCGGGATAGATGATTTCTTCCTGGCCGTGCTTGCGCGCGTTGAACGAAGGAATCAGGTCCATCGGGCCAGGGCGGTACAGCGACACCAGCGCGATCAGGTCTTCGAAACGGTCGGGGCGCGCGTCCTTCAGCAGGCGGCGCATGCCCGAGGATTCGAACTGGAACACCGCGCCGGTGTTGCCGTTGGCGAAGATGTCCTTGTAGGTGGGCGCATCGTCGAGCGGGATCGCGGCAATGTCGACCGGCGGAATGCCCGCGCGTTCGTGGCGCTTGTTGATCGCCTTCACCGCCCAGTCGATGATGGTCAGCGTGCGCAGGCCGAGGAAGTCGAACTTCACCAGGCCCACTTCTTCCACGTCGTTCTTGTCGAACTGGGTGACCGGGTTCTTGCCGAGCCCATTTTCGTCGTGTTCCGCATACAGCGGGCAGAACTCGCTCAGCGGCTCGGGCCCGATCACCACGCCGCCGGCGTGCTTGCCGGCGTTGCGGGTCAGGTCTTCCAGCTGCAGCGCCAGGTCGATCAGGTCGCGGACATCGTCCTCGGTCTCGTAGCGCTGGATCAGTTCCGGCGACGCCATTTCCGAGCTCGGGCCTTCCTTGCCCTTGCCCAGCGCATCCTTCAGGTGGATACCCAGGATGTTCGGGATCAACTTGGAAACGCCGTCGACCAGGCCGTACGGGAACCCGAGCACGCGGCCGGAGTCGCGCACCACCGCCTTGGCGGCCATGGTGCCGTAGGTGATGATCTGGCTGACGCGCTCGCGCCCATACTTGCGCGCGACGTAGTCGATCACCTCGTCGCGGCGGTCCATGCAGAAGTCGATGTCGAAGTCGGGCATCGACACGCGTTCCGGATTGAGGAAGCGCTCGAACAGCAGGTTGTACGGCAGCGGATCCAGGTCGGTGATCTTCAGCGCCCACGCCACCAGTGAACCGGCACCCGAGCCGCGGCCGGGGCCGATCGGAATGCCCTGGTTCTTGCCCCATTGGATGAAGTCGGCCACGATCAGGAAGTAGCCGGGGAAGCCCATCTTGATGATGGTGTTGAGCTCGAACTCCAGGCGTTCGAAGTACTCTTCCCGGGTCTTGCCCGGCGCCAGCGGATTCTTCTCCAGGCGCTCTTCCAGGCCCTCGCGCGACATCTTCTGGATCCAGGTATCCAGCGTTTCGTCGTCGGGCACCGGGTAGTTGGGCAGGAAGTAGGTGCCCAGCCGCATCTCGATGTTGCAGCGCTCGGCCAGCGCCAGCGTGTTGTCGATCGCGTCGGGGATGTCGGCGAACAGCGCGCACATCTCCTCGGCCGACTTTAGGTACTGCTGGTCGCTGTACTCGCGCGGACGCTTGGGATCGTCCAGCACGCGGCCGGTGGAAATGCACACGCGCGCCTCATGCGCGCTGAAATCGGAGGGCGACAGGAAGCGCACGTCATTGCTGGCCACCACCGGCAGGCCACGCTGGCCCGCAGCCATCAGCGCGAACTGGTTGAAGGTTTCCTCGCCCTCGCGGCCGGTGCGGGTCAGCTCCAGGTGCAGGCCATCGCCGAACACCCGTTGCCAGTCGGCCAGCTGCTGCTCGGCCAGCTCATGCTTGCCGTCCAGCGCCAGGCGTCCGGCCAGGCTCTGCCGGCCGGCCAGCGCGAACAGGTTGGCGTTGCCGGCCTTCAGCCAGTCCGGGTGGATGGCTACGCCGCCTTCGGGGCGATGGCCTTCCATCCAGGCGCGGGTCAGCAGCCGCGACAGGCTCAGGTAGCCTTCGCGATCACGGCACAGCAGGGTCATCCGCCACGGGTCCTGGCCTTCCTCGGCGATCAGCACGTCGGCACCGGCGATCGGCTTGATGCCCACGCCTTCGGCGGCCTTGTAGAACTTGACCAGGGCGAACAGGTTGTTGAGGTCGGTCACCGCCAGCGCCGGCAGGCCGAGCTCGACCGAGCGCGACAGCAGGTTGGCCTGCTTGGCCTTCTTCGGGTCCGCCTGGTCCGGCTTGGCCGGCACACGGATGGTGGAGTCCGCCAGCGAGAACTCGGTGTGGACGTGGAGATGTACGAAGCGGGAGTTGGACATGCCGGACCAGGTTGGAGCGCGCGGGCCCCGGGTGCTGACGGAGGTTCGTCGCCGGGGTCGGGAAGCGCTGGAATGCCCGGTCAGGGTAGCGAGGGCAGGGGGTTGCCACAAGGCTTGACAGGGGCACGGCGTGGCGCCGGATTCAGGCGTGCCGGAGGCCGCCTTCTTAGAGCCGAGCCCATGCTCGGCTGTCCACAGCAGCCGAGCATGGGCTCGGCACTACAACTCCAGCTGGCTCAGGCGATGGCCGCCGCCTGCGTCAGGTCCAGACACTCACGCACCGGAGCGAAGCTGCGGCGGTGCTCCATGCAGGGGCCGTGCTCGCGCAGGGCGGCCAGGTGGGCCGGGGTGCCGTAGCCCTTGTGCTGTTCGAAGCCGTACTTCGGATGGCGGGCATGCACCTCCTGCATGTAGCGGTCGCGCGAGACCTTGGCCAGGATCGAGGCGGCCATGATCGCGCGGTCGATGCCATCGCCGCCGACCAGCGCCTGCGCCGGCAGTGCCAGGCCCTTGGGCACCACGTTGCCGTCGATGCGCGCGAAGCCGGCCACATGGGCGACCGCTGCAACGACGTCACGCATGCCCTGCAGGGTGGCCTGGTAGATGTTCAGGCGGTCGATGGTGTCCACGTCCACCAGCACCACATGCCAGGCCAGGGCGCGCTCGATGATGCGGTCATGCAGCTGCTCGCGGCGGGCCGCGGTCAGCTGCTTGGAGTCATCCAGGCCGTTGATCCGTGGTCGCGACGGGTCGAACACCACCGCTGCCACCGCGACCGGCCCGGCCAGTGGGCCACGGCCTGCCTCGTCGACGCCAGCGACCAGGCGCTCCGGCTCGACCACGGGCGCACCGTCGAACAGGGTCAGGCTGGCTGCGGCGGCGTGACGGCGGCTCATGCCTGTGCCTGGTCGCGCATCAGCAGTTCGCCAACGGCGTCGGCGGCACGCGCCGAGGCGTTGCGGCGCAGCCGCTCGTGCAGGCGCACGTAGGCATCCTGCAGATCGGTCACCCGCTGCGGGTGGTCGAACCACTGCTGGATGGCCGCGGCCAGCTTGTCCGGCGTGCAGTCGTGCTGCATCAGTTCCGGTGCCAGGTCCTGCCCGGCCAGGATGTTGGGCAGGGCGAAGCGGTCGACCTTGATCAGGCCGAGCGCCTTCACCAGTCGATAGGTCAGTTCGTTGACGCGGTAACCGACCACCATCGGCCGCTTCACCAGCATGGCCTCCAGGGTCGCGGTACCGGAGGCCAGCACCACCACGTCGGCGGCGATCATCGCGTTGCGCGCCTGGCCATCCAGCACATGCGAATAGGCCACCGGCAGCGCCGAGCGCGACAGCTGTTCCTCGATCAGTTCCCTGCAGGCCGGGTTGGCGGCAGGCACCACCACATGCAGGCCCGGAATGCGTTCGGAGACCTGCCAGGCGGCTTCGAAGAACGGTTCGCCCAGGCGCGAGATCTCGCCCAGGCGGCTGCCCGGCAACACTGCCAGCACCTTGGCCGAGGCCGGCAGTCCGAGCGCGGCGCGTGCTTCCTCGCGATTGCCCTGCAGCGGAATGTCATCGGCCATCGGGTGGCCGACGAAGCGCGCGTCGATGCCGTGCCTGGCATAGATCGGTGGCTCCATCGGGAACAGGCACAGCACCAGGTCGGCGCTGCTGCCGATCTTCTCGGCGCGCTTTTCGCGCCAGGCCCAGACCGAGGGACTGACGTAATGCACGGTGCGCACGCCACGCTGCTTCAGCCAACGCTCGATACCCAGGTTGAAGTCGGGGGCGTCGATGCCGATGAACGCGTCCGGCTGCCAGTCAAGCGCACGCTGGCGGAACGCCGAACGCAGCTTGAGCAGGCGCGGCAGGTGGCGCAGCACTTCGGTCAGGCCCATCACCGCCAGCTCGCTGGCATCGTGCCAGGTCTGGCAGCCCGCGCTGCGCATGGCGTCGCCACCGATGCCGGCGAACTCGGCATTCGGGAAGCGCGCTTTCAGTTCGCGGACCAGGCCCGCACCGAGCAGATCGCCGGAGGCCTCGCCGGCCACCAGCGCGATCCGCAACGGGCGCTCGCTGAGCACCCGTTGCGCGGGGACGCTGCCGGTCATCGAGGCCAGCGGGATCACTGCGGCGCCGGCCGGCGCCTGGCCGGTCGTGCTGCTCATCGCAGCAGGGGCCTCTCTGCGTGCTCGATGAAGTCCAGCATCGCCTTCACGTCGTCGCTGTCACGCGCCTGCTCGGTCAGCTGCACCTTGGCCTCTGCCAGCGGCAGGCCCGCCACGTACAGCGTGCGGTAGGCACGCTTGATGGCCGAAATGCGGTCAGCGTCGAAGCCACGTCGCTTCAGGCCTTCGCTGTTGATGCCGCGCGGGCGTCCCAGCGAATCAGTACCGACCATGGTGAACGGCGGTACGTCACCATTGGTCAGCGCGCCCATGCCGAGGAAGGCATGCGCGCCGATGCGGCAGAACTGGTGGGCACCGGCGAAGCCGCTGATGATCACGTAGTCGCCCACGGTCACATGGCCGGCCAGGGTGGTGTTGTTGGAGAACACGCAGAAATTGCCGACATGGCAGTCGTGCGCCACGTGCGTGTAGGCCAGCATCCAGTTGTCGTTGCCGATGGTGGTGATGCCGCCGCCGCCGCCGGTGCCACGGTTCAGGGTGACGAACTCGCGGAACACGTTGCGGTCGCCGATCACCAGTTCGGTGCGCTCGCCGCCGAACTTCTTGTCCTGCGGCTCGCCACCGATCGCGGCATGGCCGACGAAGCGGTTGTCGCGGCCGATCCGGGTCGGGCCGTGGATGCTGCAATGGGGGCCCACCACCGTACCGGCACCGATTTCAACGTCGGGGCCGATCAGGGTGAAGGCGCCCACCTGGACATCGTCGGCCAGGCGTGCGGCCGGGTCGATGACGGCGGTGGGGTGGATCCGCGGTGCGTTGTCAGTCATTGCTGCCTCCAGTGGATCAGCCCTTGGCGCCGGCACACATGACCTCGGCCGACGCGACGACTTCGCCGTTGACCTTGGCTTCGCCGTAGTACCAGCCCATATTGCGGATCAGGCGCTTCATCTGCACGTCCAGCATCAGCACGTCGCCGGGGACGACCTGCTTGTTGAAGCGGGCGTTTTCCACCTTGACCATGTAGAACAGCTTGGACTGCGCATCGCGGCCAAGCGTGAGCTGGGTCATCACGCCGCCGGCCTGCGCCAGCGCTTCGATGATCAGTACGCCGGGCATGATCGGGCGGCCCGGGAAGTGGCCCTGGAAGAACGGCTCGTTGATGCTGACGTTCTTCTGCGCCAGGATCCGCTTGGCCTCGACGTCGAGTTCAAGCACCCGGTCCACCAGCAGGAACGGGTAGCGGTGTGGAAGCAGTTCCTGGATCTGGCAGACGTCGATCGGAAGCTGCAGCGAATCGTTCATTCTTTCTCCTTGCCAGCAGCCAGGACGCGGCGAGCCAATGCGTCCAGCTGCTTGAAACGCGCGGCGTTCTTGCGCCACGTACGGTTGTCGGTCAACGGGGTGCCGGATGAGTACTCGCCCGGCTCATGGATGGAATTGCGGACCACCGACTTGCCGGTGATCACGACCTTGTCGCAGATCTCCAGGTGGCCGACAACGCCGACGTGGCCGCCGAGCAGGCAATAGCGGCCGATCTTGGCGCTGCCGGCGATGCCGGTGCAACCGGCGATGGCCGAATGCGCACCGATCTGCACGTTGTGCGCGATCTGCACCAGGTTGTCCAGGCGTACGTCTTCGTCCAGCACGGTGTCTTCCAGCGCGCCACGGTCGACGCAGGTGTTGGCGCCGATTTCGCAATCGTCGCCGATGCGCACGCCGCCGAGCTGCGGCACCTTGATCCACTTGCCGGCGTCCATCGCCAGGCCAAAGCCGTCGGCGCCGAGCACGGCACCGGGATGCACGCGCACGCGCTTGCCCAGCCGGACCCGGGTGACCAGGGTGACCCGGGCGATCAGCTCACAGCCGGAATCCAGGCTGCAGTCCTCGCCGATCACGCTGCCGGCGCCGATGATGCAGTTCTCGCCGACCACGCTGCGCGCACCGACCGAGACGAACGGACCGATGTGCGCGCTGGCCGCAACCTGGGCACTGGGGTCGATCACCGCGCTGGGGTGGATGCCCGGCGGACGGGTCGGCGCGATGTCGAACAGCGCGGCGATCTTGGCGAAGGTGGTGTACGGGTCCTTGGCGACGAGCGCGGCGCCGGGAGCGGACTCGGCGTCTTCGGCACGCAGCACCACCAGCGAGGCCTGGCTGTCGGCCAGCTGGGCGCGGTAGCGCGGGTTGGCAAGGAAGGTCAGCTGGCCAGGACCGGCATGGGCGAGGGTGGCCACGCCATGGATGGCGGTGGCGGGGTCGCCATGGACCTGCAGGCCGAACTGCTCGGCGAGTTGCTGGGCGGTGTAGGTGGGAGTATTCACGGCGGGAGTTTAACGTGTGACGCCATTGCGGTCATGCGGGGGGGGCTTCGAGATGGTCTTTGTGCTGTCCAGGACTTGGGGGCAACCGGGCTACAACGGCCACGGCTTCCTGATAACCTGCCGGGAAGCGCCGGTCGCGAAGACAGGCCCTCTGACAACCATGTCCCATGGTTCTGCGCCTGTACTGCCCACGCTTCCGCCCATCGGCCCGCTACCGGTTGCTGGAGTGATCTCCCACGCCGAAGCGGGCCCCAACAGCCACTTCATTAACGACCGTATGGTGCCTTCGGCGACTCAACGAAGGTCCGGCAGTTCAAGATGGCTAGCCCAGAGTGCATCTTTGTCGGGCGACGCAAGCAACGAGCAGTTGCGTGCAGGACGCAACGTGCGCGGTGTTACAAGCTGAGCGCGGTCTCTCTGCCCCGGCTTTCCTCTTCAGGCGAAGCTGGATGCACTAATGGCCGGATCATTGAGTCTGCTACGCATTGCACTGTTGAAAATGCACTGAGAACAGGAAAGGTCAATAGGATAATCCAATTCCGGAATATCCATTGGCCTTCGGGGGGGGGGCTGTGCAATTCACTTGAGGGGATGTCGCCATTGGCGACAATTGTCAGGCTGGGTTGATTCTTGAGTTAAATGCGTCATTGGTATTTCTGATAGTACAAACGCTGTCATGTTTTTCTGCGTATTTACTTAAATAGCATGGGTTGGCGGGCGATGGGCTCGCAGAATGCATGAGGTGAAAGATGAGGCGTTTCGTAGCAGGTATTTTTGCCATGATTGTTGCGGGTTCAGTGACGGCCCTGGATGCGGATGTGCCATTGAAGGTGAGTAACCCAATTGCAACGAAGCAGTCCAGTCAGATGCCCCCCGGCTTCAATCCGCGACTCATATTTAGAATGAAGCGTGATGAGACGGCGACTCATGTTACGCATCACTACTGGCCAGAAAACTGGGAGGATATCGGCTGGGAGCTTGAGGATGCGTTTGGGTATGTTTCTTCTACGCCGTTCGAAGGCGGTGTTCTCATTCGGAGTTGCGTTGGCCCACATCCATGGAATTATTTTACGTCCGCCGATCCCGGGTGCGAGCCGGGGATTGGAGGTGTGATAATTCCTGGCGACTGGAACATCGGATATATCTCGGGAATTCAATATCCCGGCAGTGTTCCACTCTATCGTTGCTCGTTCTGGTGGGGCAAGAAGATGCGCCACTTCGATACCCTGAGGGCTGATTGTGAAGGAACCGGCGCTTTCCTGGATGGAACTCTAGGCTACGTGTTCAAGTGAAAGGGCGGCGCTCAGCTTTCTGGTCGCGGATTACGGGCTGGAACATCAGGCCCGGATTCTGAGTCACAGTGTGTTGGGCGCGTGGCAGCGGGAGGCGCCGCGAAATGAGAATGCCTGAGTACCAAAGCGGCGTGATAAGCAGCTGATGACGATCGCCAACAGCTATGTTGTTGCATGCCGTGGCCTCGATGACCAGTCGTGCCCTCAACAACACGGCTTCGGGTGGCCCCCGGCGAGAAGTTGGGCACGGGCCGAGCATGGGCTCGGTTCTGCTGACGCGAAAACGCCGGGCAGAGCCCGGCGCTTCGCACCCCGTCTGATGGAGAGCCCCCCTTTGTTGAGGGGGGGCGCCAGCGGCGCGGGGGATAGGTGGAATGCGGGGGCAGTTCTGGCGAACCGCCTCACGGTTCGTCAGAACTGCCCACCGAACGTGAATTGCAGGCGTTCGATCTTGTCATCGTCTTCCTTCTTCAGCGGGAAGGCGTAGCTGATCGAGATCGGGCCGACCGGGGCGCGCCACAGCAGGGCCACACCGGTGGATACGCGCAGCTCGTTGGCCTTGAAGTTGTCCACGCCGGTATACACGTTGCCGAAGTCGACGAAGGCGGACACGCGCGCCGACGGGCTGTCGAACAGGCGCGGGAAGTAGGCCTCCACCGAGCCGACGGTCTTCAGCGAGCCACCCAGCGGCTGGCCTTCTGGGTAGCCGCGGGTAACTTCGCGCGGGCCGAGTGTGTTGTCCTCGAAGCCGCGTACCGAGTTGGTACCACCGGCGTAGAAGTTCTCGAAGAACGGCAGGCCGCTGGCGGTGACGGTGCGGGTGGTGCCATCCGGATTGGTCAGCGTACGGGTGTAGTCCTTGCCGTACGCATCACCGTAGCCGATTTCGGCGCGGGTGTTGATCACCAGCGACGGCATGATCGGCCAGTACTTGCTGATCTGGTAGTTCAGCTTGTAGTACTCGATGGTCGAACCCGGCAGCGTGGTTTCCAGGCCCACGCGCTGGTAGGTACCGCGGGTCGGCATGAAGTAGTCGTTGCGCGAGTCGCGCGCCCAGCCCAGCTCGGTGCGCCAGGCATGGAAGGTGCGCTTACCGACGGCGTTGATGTAGTCGATGATCGACTGCGGGGTCGAGCCTTCGTAGGTGGTGATCTGGTTGCTGTCGATGCCGAACATCAGCGAGACGGTGTCGGTCTCGGTCAGCGGCACGCCGAACACCACCTGCGCGGCACCGTTGGTGCTGTTGTACTGCGCGGTGTTGAAGTCGGAGTAATCCAGTTCGCGCCAGGACAGGTTGTAGCCCAGCGACACGCCGTCATCGGTGAAGTACGGGTTGGTGTAGCTGAAACCGTAGCGCTGCAGGTAGCTGCTGCGCGAGGCTTCGACCGACACGCGGTTGCCGCCGCCGAGGAAGTTGTTCTGCGACAGCTGCACCGACGTGGTCATGCCGTAGGACTGCGAGTAACCCAGGCCGAACACGAAGCTGCCCGAGGTGGTTTCCTTGACGTTGTAGACGACGTCGACCTGGTCGTTGCTGCCGCTGACGGCCGGGGTCTCGACGTCCACCGATTCGAAGTAGCCCAAGCGCTGCAGGCGGATCTTGGAACGATCGATCGCGGCCTGCGAGTACCAGCTGTTCTCGAACTGGCGCATTTCGCGACGCATCACTTCGTCGGACGTACGCGTGTTCCCGCGGAACAGGATGCGACGCACCGACACGCGCGGGCCGGGCACGACCTGCATGTTGATCGCCACGGTCTGCTCGGCGCGGTTGGTGGTCGGGATCGGGTTCACCTTGGCGAACGCGTAGCCGATGTTGGACAGCGAATTGGTGATGGTGTCCGAGCTGAACTCCAGCAGCGCACGCGAGAACGTATCGCCGGACTTCTGGATCACCATGCGCTCGACGTCCTCCTGCGGGAGGATGGTGTCGCCGCTGACCTTGATCTCGGAGATCTTGTACTGCGCACCTTCGGTCACGCCGGCGGTGAGGAACATGTCGCGCTTGTCGGGGCTGATCGACACCTGGGTCGAATCGATGCTGAAGTCGACATAGCCGCGGTCCAGGTACCAGGAATTGAGCTTTTCCAGGTCGCCGGACAGCTTTTCCTTGGAGTACTGGTCGTCACGGCGGTACCAGGACGCCCAGTTGTGCTCCTTGGACTCCCAGGTTTCCAGGATGTCCTTGCTCTCGAACTTTTCGGTGCCCACCAGGTTGACGTGGCGGATCTTGGCCGCCTTGCCTTCCTTGATGGCGATGGCGATGTCCACGCGGTTGCGGTCCAGCGGGCTCACCGTGGGGGTGATCTCGACGTTGTACTTGCCGCGGTCGTTGTACTGGCGGCGAAGTTCCTGGGTCACGCGGTCCAGGCTCAGCCGATCAAAGGTGCCGCCCTCGGTCAGGCCGATGTCGGACAGGCCCTTGAGCAGCTGCTCGGACTTGATGTCCTTGTTGCCGGTCACGGTCAGCTTGTTGATCGCCGGGCGTTCCTTGACGGTCACTACCAGGATGCTGCCCTGTCGGTCCAGCTGCACATCCTCGAAGAAGCCGGTCTTGTACAGGGCGCGGATCGTCTCGCCGACCTTGCTGTCGGTGACCGTCTCGCCACGTTCCACCGGCAGGTAGGTGAACACCGTGCCCGAGCTGATGCGCTGCAGGCCGTCGACGCGGATGTCGCTGACAGTGAAGGGCTCGGCTGCCTGGGCCAGGGCGGGGGCGCCGGTGACGGCGGCAAGGGCGAGGGCCAGCAGGCGGCGATTGGGGAGTCGCGTCATGTCACGTCCGGTAGGAAGGTCGATTTCATTGGTGCGGGATGCCGACGCTGTAGACGGCAACAACGTGGAAAAGTTCATCGCGGGACCAAGCCGAGGATGTCGTTGTAGAACGCCAACCCCATCAGCCCGGCCAGCAACGCCAGGCCGATGTACTGGCCGGCGGCGATGGCACGCTCGCTCAGCGGGCTGCCCTTGACCAACTCGATAAGGTAATACAGCAGGTGGCCGCCGTCCAAGATCGGGATCGGCAGCAGGTTGATGATGCACAGGCTGAGCGACAGCAGGGCAAGGAACTGCAGGAACCAGTCGAGGCCGCGCTTGGCCGAGACATTGGCCACCCGGGCGATGGTGACTGGCCCGGACACGTTCTGCAGCGAGGCCTTGCCGGTGACGATTCGGCCCATCATGCCCAGCGAATCTGCCGCCAGGCGGCCGGTTTCGCGCACAGCCACGGTGACCGCGTCGAGCGGGCCATAGCGAAGCAGGGTGTCGTAGGGAGGGCTGAACGAAGTCGGGAACTGCACGCCGATCTGCCAGGTCGGTTCACCCCTGGAATCCTTGCCCTGGCGCGGGGTGACTTCCAGCGCCAGGCGTTCACCGCCGCGCAGGACCTCGATCATGCCAGGGCCGCCGGCGCGGCCCAGCGTCTGGATCTCGCCGATGACCTGATCGGCACCATCGATGCGCTGGCCATCAATGGCCACGATCAGGTCCCCCGGCTGCAGCTGCCCGGCCACCACCGAATCCGGCGTCAGCGAGTCGACCAGCGCCGGCTGCAGCCACGACTGCCAGTACAGGCCGGCCAGGATCGGCACCCGCCGCTCATCGAAACCTGCCGGCAGCTGCGACAGCGGCAGAGTGCGCATGCGTACCTGGTCAGCCGTATCCAGCACCTCCAGCCTCACGTCGCGGCGGTCCATCGCGGCCGCGGTCAGCGCCATGCTGGCTTCACCGAGGGTAACGACCGGGCGCTCGTCCACGCGCAGCACGCGGTCACCGCTGGCCAGCCCGGCACTGGCAGCGATGCCGCTGACACGGCCGATCGTCGGCGAATAATCCTGCTTGCCGATCACGAACATCGCCCACAGCAGCAGGATGCACAGCAGCAGGTTGGCGATCGGGCCGGCGGCAACGATGGCAATGCGCTGCCAGACGCTCTTGTGGTTGAAGGCCTGGCCGCGCTCGTGGGGGTGGACTTCAACCTCGCGTTCGTCGAGGAACTTCACGTAGCCGCCGAGCGGGATGGCGGCAATGGCGAACTCGGTGCCGTGCCTGTCCCGTCGCGACCACAGCGGCCGGCCGAAGCCGACCGAGAAGCGCAGGATCTTGACCCCGCACAGGCGCCCGACCCAGTAATGCCCGAACTCGTGGAACGTGACCAGCAGCCCGAGGCTGACAATCATCCACCAGACCGATCCGATGAAGTCAGTCATGCAGGCTCACAATGGCGGGCAGGGGCGGCGGCGTCATGCTGGGCGAGGCAGTCGTTCAGGCGGCGTCGATGGCGTTCAGGGTGAGCTGGCGTGCCCGCTGGTCGGCGCACAACAGGACCTCCAGTGTATCGGCTGGCTGGGTCGGCAGTGTTGAAAGAGCGTTAGCAACCAGCTTCGGGATGGTCAGGAAACCGATCCGGCCCTGAAGAAACGCTGAAACCGCCTCTTCATTGGCGGCGTTCAGCACCGCCGGTGCGGTGCCGCCGGCCTGCATGGCCTGCCAGGCCAGCGCCAGACAGGGGAACGCGTCCGTGTCCGGGGCCTCGAAATCCAGCCGGCCCTGGGCCAGCAGATCCAGCCCGGCCACGCCCGATTCGATGCGTTGCGGCCAGCCCAGGCCAACGGCGAGGGTGGTGCGCATGTCCGGCAGGCCCATCTGTGCCAGGGTCGAACCGTCAACGAACTCGACCAGCGAATGGACCAGGCTCTGCGGGTGCACCAGTACCTCGATGCGTTCGCCGGGTACGCCGAACAGGTGGTGGGCCTCGATGACTTCCAGGCCCTTGTTCATCAACGTCGCCGAATCGACCGAGATCTTCGGCCCCATCGACCATTTCGGGTGGGCAACGGCCTGGGCCGGGGTGACCTGGGCCAGTTCGTCGCGGCTGCGGCCACGGAATGGGCCGCCGGAGGCGGTCAGCAGGATCCGGCGCACGCCGGCGCCATCAACGCTGGCATCGCGTGAGCGCAGGCACTGGAAGATTGCGCTGTGTTCGCTGTCGATCGGGATGATCTCGGCGCCCGCGCGTTCAGCGGTGCGGGTCAGCAGCTCACCGGCCAGTACCAGTGATTCCTTGTTGGCCAGCAGGATGCGCTTGCCCGCGGCGGCTGCGGCCAGGGTGGAAGACAGCCCGGCCGCGCCAACGATCGCGGCGACCACGGTGTCGCAGGCGTCACTGGCGGCCAACTGGTCCAGCGCGGCATGGCCGGCATGCGCCTCGGTGGACAGCCCCGCATCGCGGAGGCCGTCGCGCAGTTCGGTGAACAGCGCTTCGTCGGCGATGACCGCGTGCGCTGGCCTGTGCTGGCGGCACAGTGCCAGCAGCGCCTGCACCTGGCGGCCGGCAGCGAGCACCGTGGCCTGGTAGCGGTGCGGGTGGCGGGCGATCACGTCCAGCGTGGAAGCACCGATCGAGCCGGTGGCGCCGAACACGGCGACCCGGCGCAGGTCTGCGACAGCATTCATGGTCAGAATCCGAAGATTTCCTTGCCGAGTGCGAACACCGGCACGGCAGCCAGGACACCGTCGACACGATCGAGCACACCACCATGGCCCGGAATCAGGTTTCCGGAGTCCTTGGCGCCGGCGTGGCGCTTGATCAGGCTTTCGAACAGGTCACCCAGCACCGAGGCGAACACGGCCACCACCGAGGTGATCAGCAGGCCTGGCAGGTGCCCGGCGTCGATGCCGGCCAGCCAGCCCAGGCCGAGGGCCACGGCGACACCGGCCAGCAGGCCGCCGAACAGGCCTTCCCAGGTCTTGTTGGGGCTGATCCGTGGGGCCAGCTTGTGCTTGCCGAAGTGACGACCGGCGAAATAGGCGCCCGAATCGGCCGCCCAGACCAGTGCCAGCGCAGCCAGCAGCCACAGGTGGCCCTGCCTGCCCGGCGGATCGCCGCCGGCATGGATCAGCACCAGCGCAGCCCAGGCCGGAACGATGGCCAGCGTACCGGCCAGCATCTTCACGATGCGCGAGGGTGCCGACGGCTGCGCACCGAAGTTGAAGAAGCGCAACCAGACCAGCGCGGCCAGCCACCAGGCCACGCCGGCCAGGGTGGTGATCTGGAACAGCACCAGCGTGCTGCCATCGGCCCAGACCAGCAGCACCATCAGCAGCAGGTTCAGTACCAGCAGCACGGTACGCGCCAGGGTGTCTTCGATGCCGGCCAGCTTCAGCCATTCCCACAGGCCGATCAGCAGCACCGCAGCGGCCGCCGCTGCCAGCCACTGGGTCGGCAGCAGCAGGATCGCGGCAATGGCGACCGGCGCCATGATCAGCGCGGCAAGGACTCGGATCTTGGTCATGGGCTGGAAGTCTCGGTGGCCAGTGCGGCGATCTGGGCGCTGGTCAGGCCGAAACGACGCTCACGTCTGCCATAGGCGTCCAGCGCCTGCTGCAGCTGCCCGGCATCGAAGTCCGGCCACAGGGCATCGGTGAACCACAGCTCGGTATAGGCCAGCTGCCACAGCAGGAAGTTGCTGATGCGGGTGTCGCCACCGGTGCGGATGAACAGGTCCGGCGGTGGCAGGTCGGCCAGGGCCACTTGGCTGCCCAGCAGCGATTCATCGATCTGTTCGGGCAGAAGGCGACCGGCCGCCACTTCGACGGCCAGGGCGCGCGCGGCGCGGGCGATGTCCTGGCGGCCGCCGTAGCTGGCGGCGATCGACAGGGTCAGGGTGGTGTTGTCGGCGGTGCGCTGCTCGGCCAGCTGCATGCGGCTGACCAGCCCTGCACCGAAGCGCTCGCGTTCGCCGATGAAGCGAACGCGCACGCCACGCCGATGCAGCTCGTCCACTTCACGGTCGAGCGCGCCGAGGAACAGCTTCATCAGGGCATCGACTTCTTCCTGCGGCCGGCCCCAGTTCTCGCTGGAAAACGCGAACAGGGTCAGCGCCGGTATGCCCAGTTCAAGGCAGCGCTCGATGGTGCGGTTGACCGCGCGCGCGCCGGCCCGGTGGCCGATCACGCGCGGACGACGGCGCTGCTGTGCCCAGCGCCCATTGCCATCCATGATGATGGCGATGTGGCGGGGCAGGGCGGCCGGCAACGGAGGTGGGACTGAAGGCATCGACTTCAGACCGACAGCAGTTCTTTTTCCTTGTCGGCAACGACCTTGTCGACGTCCTTGATGTTGGTGTCGGTCAACTTCTGGATGTCGTCTTCACCGCGCTTCTTCTCGTCTTCGCTGATCGCCTTGTCCTTGACCAGCTTGGCGATTTCCTTGTTCGCGTCCTGGCGGATGTTGCGGATCGCGATCTTCGCGCCTTCGCCTTCCTTCTGCACCTGCTTGACCAGCTCCTTGCGGCGCTCTTCGGTCGGCGGCGGCATGTTGATGCGGATCGCAGTGCCCAGCGTGTTCGGGGTGAATTCGGCGTTGTAGAGACCCTTTTCGATCTCCTTGATCATGCCCTTGTCGAACGGCGTGACCAGCAGCGAGTGCGCGTCGGCGTTGGAGATCGACGCGACCTGATTCAGTGGGGTGCTGGCGTTGCCATAGGCGCTGACCGTGACACGGTCCAGCAGGGCCGGGGTGGCGCGGCCGGTGCGGATCGAGGTGAGGGTGTGCTTCAGAGCGTCGATGCTCTTGGCCATGCGCGTCTGCGCGTTGTTCTTGATGTCGTTGAGCATCGCCGGGTCCTGGGTGTAACTGGAATCGGGCGATTATAGGCGAATACGGGACGCTGCCGGGCCTGAATCGGCCCGGAGCTCGCCTGGCGCTCAGGCTCAGGCCGGGTCGCGGCCCTGGACCAGGGTGCCGATGTTCGCGCCGCTGAGGATCTTCAGCAGCTCACCCGGCTGGCCCATGTCGAACACGCGCATCGGCAGGTCGCTGTCGCGGGCCAGCGCGAAGGCCGCCGTATCCATCACTTCCAGGCCGCGGCGGATGACTTCGTCGTAGCTCAGGCTGTCGAAGCGGACCGCGTCGCTGTGCTTGTTCGGGTCCTTGTCGTACACGCCATCGACCTTGGTGGCCTTCAGCAGCAGGTCGGCGCCGATCTCGATCGCGCGCAGCGCGGCGCCGGAGTCGGTGGTGAAGAACGGGCTGCCGACGCCAGCGGCGAAAATCACCAGGCGGCCCTTTTCCAGATGGCGGATGGCGCGGCGGCGGATGTAGTCCTCGCACACGTCGTTGATCTTGATCGCGCTCATCACGCGGGCCTTGGCGCCCAGTTTCTCGAGGGCGTCCTGCATGGCCAGGGCGTTGATGACCGTGGCCAGCATGCCCATCTGGTCGCCGGTGACCCGGTCCATGCCGCCAGCGGCCAGGCCGGCGCCGCGGAAGATGTTGCCGCCGCCGATCACCAGTGCCACTTCGGCACCGGCCTGCTGGGCTTCGATGACCTCACGGGCCAGGCGGTTGATGACCTTCGGGTCGATGCCGTAGTCCTCATCTCCCATCAGCGCCTCCCCGGACAGTTTCAGGAGGATGCGGCGATAGGCGAGCTTGGACATGGGGACCTCGGGTGCGTGGAAATCGCGGGGGATTCTACGCGCATGCGGCGTAGGGCCAAAGTGTTTTGTGCACTGCGGCGCGAAATCCTGCCATCCGCCCCGGTCATGCAGGGCGTCCCGTTCAGCCCAGCTCGGCGCCGGCGGTGGCTGAAAGCTCGTCGTGGCCGAGCGCACCGGGGGAGCGGGCGATCACCCGGTTACGGCCCAGGTTCTTCGAGCGGTACAGCACGTCGTCGGCGGCGCGCAGCAGGTCCTGCACGTCGGCAAAGCGCTCGTAGCCGCCCTGGGTAGCCACGCCGGCGGAGAAGGTGACGAACAGCGGCCCTCCCTCCAGTTCGGCCATCGGCGTGGCGACGATGTTGGCCAGTACGCGCCGGATTACGTCAAGGGCCACGGACTCACTGGTATTGGGCAGCAGCGCGACGAATTCCTCGCCGCCGAAGCGGGCCACGGTATCGCTATGGCGCAGCTGGCCCTGCAGCTTGCCGGCAAAGGCGCGCAGCACCTCGTCGCCGGTCAGGTGGCCGTGGGCGTCGTTGATCTTCTTGAAGTCATCCAGGTCGATGAAGGCCACCGACAGCGGCCAGCCCTGACGCCCGGCGCGCAGGAACTCCTGCTCGAGCACCGCCTCCAGCTGGCGCCGGTTGAGCACGCCGGTCAGGGCGTCGCGGTGGGCCTGGTCAGCCAGGCGCTTGGCCCGCGCCTCGAATTCGTCGGCGCGGCGGCGTGCCTGCTCGGCATCCTGCAGCTCGCGCAGGTTGCGCAGGGTGGCCAGCTCCTGCGCGTGGTCGATCAGCTCGCGGACCCGCGAGGGCGAGTTCAGGCCGGCCTCGAACAGGCTGGCGATATCCGGCAGGGCCTCGCTGATGCGGGTCAGCACCTGGTCGAAACGGGCGCTGTCGAGTTCCAGCCGCTCATGCACCTGGTGCAGGGCGCGCTCGCGGGCGGCATCGGCGTCATCGTCCAGCCAGATGTCGGCAACGGCGCCGGACAGCTGCACGCAGGCCTGGAACGGCGAATCGGCGGCGTCGTCGTCCTCGCTGTGGCTGATGCTCTCAACCAGATAGCGTGGCAGGCCCCATTGCTCGGCCACCCAGGCGCCGACATCGGCGTGGCTGCAGCCGAGCGCGTCGCGTTCGCGGGCGACCAGGTCCGTGTTGTCACGGGCTTCGCGCAGCAGCGGCAGGTAACGCTCCGATTCGGCCTGGGCCAGGCACAGCACGCCCAGGTCCTGCAGCAGCCCGGCCAGCATCAGTTCCTCCAGCCGGCGCAGGCCGCGGGCCTGGCCCAGCTGGCTGGCGGCCAGTGCACTGAGAATGCTGCGCTTCCACGCGCGCTGGCGCAGGTCGTGGTCGGCGCCTGCGCCGCCGGTCAGGCCCTGGGTGACGGTGAAACCCAGGGCAAGGCTGATTGTGGCGTTAAGGCCGAGCATGGTCAGTGCCTGGCCAAGGTTCTCGATGCGGCGGCGGCTGGCGTACAGCGGCGAATTGGCGATGCGCAGCATGCGAGCGCTCAGCGCCATGTCGATGGCGATGATGTCGGCGGCGGTGGCGATATCCGCTTCCGGGTCCTGTGCCAGCTCGATGATGCGCAGGGCAATACCGGGCGGCGAGGGCAGGTTGCGGCAGAGCGCCAGGGCAGCTGTCAGCTCGGGAGGCATGTCGGGTCGTTCAATTCCATTAGGACAAGAATACCTAGGAATGCATCACAGTCCGCGATTTTCCTTCCTGCTACGCGACTGTGGATTCCCTGCGCCGAGTATCGGCTTGATTCGCGCGCAACGCAAAGAGCCCTGATATCGGGCTGTGCCTGGCGTCAGTGCGCGCACCAACGGTGCCCACCCACCGATGCAGTGGGTACAAAAAAAGAGCCGCGGTTTCCCGCGGCTCCTTCTGGTCGCTTCACAGCCGGAGGGCTGGAATCAGACCTGCATCGCCTTGGCAACTTCGGCGGCGTAGTCTTCCACCACCTTCTCGATGCCTTCGCCGACGATCAGCAGCTTGAAGCCAGCCACATCGGCGCCAGCGGCCTTGACCACCTGCTCGACGGTGGTGTCGCCCAGCACGTAGGTCTGGCCGTACAGGGTCACGTCGCTGACGATCTTGTTGATCTTGCCGCTGATGATCTTTTCCAGGATCTCGGCCGGCTTGGCCTTGTCCTTCTCGGACATCTTGGCCAGCTCGATTTCCTTTTCCTTTTCGACGAAGTCGGCCGGAACGTCCGCAGCCTTGTTGTGCGGCGGCTTCAGCGCGGCCACGTGCATGGCCAGGCCGCGGGCCAGCTCGACGTCGCCGCCGATCAGGTCAACCAGCACGCCGACCTTGCCGTTGGTGTGGACGTAGGCGCCGATGTTGCCGGTGGTGTCGACCTTGACCATGCGGCGGATCTGGATGTTCTCACCCAGGGTCTGCACGGCGGTGGCGCGGGCTTCTTCAACGGTGCGGCCATCGGCCAGCGTGGCAGCCTTCACGGCTTCCACGTCGTTGGCGCCCGATGCCAGGGCGGCAGCGGCGACGGCGTTGACGAAGGTCTTGAAGTTGTCGTCGTTGGCGACGAAGTCGGTTTCCGAGTTGACTTCGACCAGCACGGCCTTGCCGCCATCCTGGGCCAGGCCCAGGCGGCCTTCGGCGGCCACGCGGTCAGCCTTCTTGTCGGCCTTGGCAGCGCCGGACTTGCGCATGGCTTCAGCAGCGGCGTTGATGTCGCCGTTGGCTTCGGTAAGCGCCTTCTTGCATTCCATCATGCCGGCGCCGGTGCGCTCGCGCAGTTCCTTGACCAGGGAAGCAGTGATTTCCACGGGATTACCTCACGAAAGAAAGGGGTTGGGCCGGCATGGTGGCCGGCCCGTGTGACACGGTCCTGTCACGCGCCAAGGGCTGCGTGCAGGAGGGTGGACGCCGGGCGTCCACCCTGTGGCCTGGATCAGGCCTGGGCGTCGTCGCCCTTCTTGGCAGCCTTCTTGGCCGGAGCGCGGCGGGCCGGCTTCTCTTCGCCTTCGGCAGCGGCTTCAGCGAACTCTTCCTCACGCACCGAAGCGGCGTGCGGAGCAGCAGCCTTGCCTTCCAGCACGGCGTCGGCAGCGGCGCGGGCGTACAGCTGCACAGCGCGGATGGCGTCGTCGTTGCCCGGGATGGCGTAATCAACCAGTTCCGGGTTGTAGTTGGTGTCGACCACGGCGATGACCGGGATGCCCAGCTTCTTGGCTTCCTTGATCGCGATGTCTTCGTGGCCGATGTCGATCACGAAGATCGCGTCCGGCAGGCGGTTCATGTCCTTGATGCCGCCCAGCGAGGCTTCCAGCTTGTCGCGCTCGCGACGCAGGCCCAGCACTTCGTGCTTGACCAGCTTCTCGAAGGTGCCGTCGGTTTCACCGGCTTCCAGTTCCTTCAGGCGGGCAACCGACTGCTTGACGGTACGGAAGTTGGTCAGGGTGCCGCCCAGCCAGCGCTGGTTCATGAACGGCATGCCGCAACGCTCGGCTTCTTCCTTGATGGTTTCGCGGGCGCTGCGCTTGGTGCCCAGGAACAGGACGGTGCCGCGCTTCTGGGCAACCGACGAGATGAAGTTCATCGCGTCATTGAACAGCGGGACGGTCTTTTCCAGGTTGATGATGTGGATCTTGCCGCGGGCGCCGAAGATGTACGGAGCCATCTTGGGGTTCCAGTAGCGGGTCTGGTGGCCGAAGTGGACGCCGGCTTCCAGCATCTGACGCATGGTGACCTGGGGCATTGCAATACTCCTGATATGGAACCAGCGATTCCGCCCGCGGGAATAGGTATGCGGGACGCGTGGAAGCGCGATCGGTTCCGGGGTTGGGCTTCCCTGTTGCCTCCGTGGCCGAACTCCTTGCGGAGCACCCCGGCACGGATGGGGGCAGCAGGTGTGGATTCACCGGTGACGTCCGGTGTGGACGGGTTCCCGCGCACGCAGGCGGCAGGAATCCGGACGATTATAGCCCGCTGCGGGCGCTCGCTGCAATTGCGGGGTCAGATGCGGCCAGATCGACCTCGCGGCCGTCCTGCAGGCGTGCCCGGAAGCGGCCACCTGCGTAACTGTCCGCGCGGGCGGGCAGGGGCCAGCGTCGTTCATGGCCGGCGAGGATGTAGCCGGCCAGCCCGCCCACCAGCACTGTCGATTGGCCGTCCGCCGCGATGAAGCGCAGGTCGTGCAGGCGGCCGTGCAGCGTACCGCAGTTGCTGAGTCGCAACACAGGCTGCGACCCCAGGGCCTCGATCCGACCCTGCAGGCGGGCGTGCAGCACTGGCGCCGCGGCGCCCCGGAACAGCGGTAGCGAGTAGCGCGGCAGCCCTGCCAGCGCCGGCGTCAGCACGATCCTGTAGGCCTGTTCACCCATTGCCGCGGCCGGATCGCGTGGCAGCAGCCAGACGCGCTGCGTACCGCCCGGGGCGAGATCCAGCCGCGTCGGGCTGACCCGGATCTGGTCGCTGGGCTGCAGTCGTTCGGCGTCCAGCTGCTGATCCCAGGCCAGCACCTGCACGTGGCCCTGCCAGCGGCCGGGCCCGGGATTGCGTAGCCACAGCTCGGCGCGGCCGCCTTCGGCCGGCAGCTGCAGGGTGGTAGGCAACACCTCAAGCGCCGCAGCCGGCTGCGCGAGCAGTGCAAGCAGGATCAGCAGCGCGCGCATCAGTAGATGAGGGTCACGGCGGGTGTTGCGTTCTCGTCCGTCGCCGGTGGTGCGAGCTCGCGCACCTGGGATGGCAGCTGGGGTGTATCGCTGCGCTGGTGCGGCGCCGTACAGCGCGCGCCACCGGTGTCGTCGCTGCAGGAGTCGACCACGGTCAGCCGGATCTGCAGGGAGCTGCTGGGTTCGGCCAAGGCCGGCGTACTGGCGACCAGCATCGCCGCGATCGAAAATGTGCGAACCACCTGCCATCCACCATGCTGAAAGACTTGCTGCGCGGTATCGGCGGGATGTGCCGGAACTGTAGCGCCGAGCCGGCGCTCGGCACGGCCTTCGTCCGGTGGGTGCCGACCGTTGGTCGGCACGCCGGTCAATAGGTGATCGTCACCGTCACCAGGTCGTTGTAGGTACCAGCCGGGGGCTGGCCGGTGACCGGTGGCACCCGGCCGTAGATGGTCAGCTGCTGTGCGCTGCCGGTGCCGGTGCCGCTGGCCGTGTCGACAGTCAACGTATTGCCCCAGCGCAGGCTCCGAGCCGAGTCCCGGTACAGCTCGTAGGGAAGGTAGTAGGTACTGCCGCCGATGGTGGTGGCCATGCGGCGGATGCTGGTCGCGGCAGGGTTGTTCCGGCCGTTGTTGAGTCCGACCTGGAAGGCGGTGTTCTTCAGGCAGGTCAGTGTCAGCGTGGCGGTCCGGTCGATGTTGGCGGGAATGCCGCCGGTGACGTTGCCGAAGTTCATGTCGGTGGTGACGTAGCTGCCGCATTGCGGCAGCACATTGGCGGTGGCGGTGAAATTGAAGGCTGCGCTTGCGCTGTTGGTGCCGGTGGCGCCGCCGTTGCAGGTGGCGGGCACTGTGGCATTGCCGAGCAGGACCTCGTTCCAGGCCCAGGTCAACACCACGTCGGCGCCGCTGAAGGTGCTGCTGTAGGCCCCGGAGGCCAGGATCTGGTTGGCCGGAATCTGCCCGAACAGCTGCACGGACTGCGCACCGCTGCCGCCGGCGACCAGCGGCACGCTGTAGGTCATGGTCAGTTCCTGTGCCGGGGGCGTGCCGCGCGGGACCAACCCCGTCACCTGGCTGAAGTCCGAGGAGTTGTAGAGCTGGAAGTTAATGCTGTCGCTGCTGCTGGTCTTCATCGTCCGCCAGCTTGAACTGCTGCCGCCACCACTGCCTGCGCCGATGCCGACGCAGACGCGCACACCGGTTGTGGCCAGCGCGCTCAGCGCGGCGGTGGTGCATGTCACCGTGATGTTGAGGTTGGCCGTGCTCGGGCCAGGCGCATTGCTGTTGATGTTGCCGAACGGCAGCGTTGGATTGGCGATCGCGGTGCAGACCGCGACGGCGCGGGCCGGTGCTGCCGCCAGCAGGCCAGCGAACAGCAGCAGGCCGAGCAGCAACGTCCTCATGGCGCCACCTCCGGAATGCACTGCAGCGGCGCCGGTTTCGGCCGCGCGCCGGTCGCCACCACCCTGGGCGGGTCGGGGACCTTCACCCGGCAGGGGCCGCGGCTGGTGGTGACGTACAGCACGCTGCCGGCGGCAACGTCTTCCAGGTACAGCAGGCCGTCATAGCCGACCGTGGCCTGGCGGCCATCGGGCAGCTGCACCTCGCTGCCCACCTCCAGCGGCTGCCCGTCCATTGCCAGCAGGGTCAGGCTCAGCGACGGTCGCGAGCGCAGCTCGAAGGCAATCCGGGTGCCGGCGCGCTGGCGCGGGGTCACCCAATTCTCGATGCGGTCGGCACGCATGTCCTCGGGCAGGTCCAGGGTGTCGATCGAGACCCGGTTGCGCTGCCAGGACAGCAACGGGCTGACCAGCAGCAGGCCGCGATCATCGGTGACGCCGATCAGGCGGTTTTCCAGCCGCACCGGCACGCCGCCGACGCCACTGGTGCTGATCACCGCGAACGCGTCCGACACTTCGCGCGTGGCGAAGGTGTGGCCACCCATCCACACCACGCTGCCGCTGGCGCTGGCGTAGGCATAGTTCAGCCCGCCCTGGCGCGAGGCGCCGAACGAATAGCGGCCGGTATCGTTGAGGATGCCGACCTCGGCCAGGCCGCCATTGCCGTCCTCGCCATGGCGCAGCTGTGCGCGCCAGCCGACGCCGCCGGCACTGCCATCGCCGGGCACCGGCTGGGTCACGTCCGCGACCCAGCTCTGGCTGTCGCCGTTGCGTTGGCTCGAGAGGCTGGCCTGGCGGTTGTTGCCCAGACTGGCGGTCAGCGACAGGTAGATGCTGCGGTCGTCGCTCTGGTCCAGGTTCTGGTTCATCGACAGGTAGGCCGACCAGCGCTGGCTCCAGCTGCGCGACCAGAACAGGCTGGCGTAGCGGTTGTCGTCGCCGTCGGGGTAGCGCAGGCGCAGGTAGCTTGCGCTGAGCGTGCCCAGCCGCAGCAGGTCCAGGCCGAGGGTGGCCTGCTCGCTGATGCTCGGTGGCAGGTTGCCCTGCAGTGCGCCCAGGTCGCGGTAGTCGCCGTGGCTGCGCACGCTGCGCAGATTGACGTTGAAGCGGCGGTTGTTCCAGCTGTAGCCGAGCGCCCATTGCCCGCCCCGCAGGCCGTGGTAATCACTGCGTGCATAGGCCGCATTGAACACGCCGGCAGCGCCGAGCAGCCACCAGCCGCCGATGCCGGCCTGGGCCAGGCCGCCGCCGCCTTCGGCATGCGCCTCGCCAGTGAAGGCATCGCTGATGCCGCCGCGCCAGCTGGCACTGGCCACCGAGCGATCGTCGTAGCCGAAGGAGCGCTGGCCGAAGTCCTCGCGCAGCTGGCCGACGCCGACCGACCAGTCCGAAAGGCCCTTGGCCAGCAGTTGCTGGGTGCCATAGAAACTGAAATCCAGTGTCTGCATGCGGCCGAACGCATCGGTTACCACCACCTGCGCATTGCCGGTGCCGCTGATACCAGGCTGTGCCGCCAGCTGGAAGGGACCGACCGGGACCTGTCCGCTGTACTGGCGCAGGCCATCCACGTACAGCTCGACCGTGGAGGGCACCACGGCCTGGCCGAGGAAGCTCGGCGTGGGCGTCAGTATGCGATAGGGCTGCAGCCCGTAGTTGCGACCGATCTGCACGCCACCCAGGCGCACTGGCCGGGTCCAGTCGACGAAGCCGCTGTAGAAGTCGCCGACCTCCAGCGTCGTTGCGCTGTCGGGGAAGTCCAGGCTCCAGCGGGTGTCCAGGCGCACGCTTTCGCCGCGCCAACGGCGATCACCGGGTTGCTGGTAGCGGCGGCTGATGGCGGTGTTCTCAAAAGTCCCGTTGCCGATGCCGAACACGCGCAGCTCCGAGCTCAGGCTGAGGTTGCCGAGCGTGTCCACCCGGCTGCCGTATACGTCGTAGTTGAGCAGCACGCCCGGCGAGGCAGTGCCAGTCGGCGCACGCGCCTGCGGCCGGCTGAGCACCGTGGTCGGCAGGGTCAGCTGGTCCAGCGGCACATCCAGCGCCAGGGTCTGCATGTGCGCGTCGTAGCGCACCACCGCGCCACTGATCTGGTCCAGGTAGACCGGTACCTCGCCGCTGGCATTGAAGCCGAGCTGGCGCAACACCTCGGGGCTGGCCTGAAGCCGGCCGCGGTTCTCGATGAACGGCAGCAGGCCGCGTGGCGTGCTGTTGAGCGACACATCCAGGTACAGCGTTTGGCTGGCGGTCAATGGGGTCGGGGGCGGCAGGGTGGCATCGGCCGACACGCCGGAGACATCAACGGCCGCGCCGGACGCATCGGCGGCCTCGGTCGCCGCGGGAGCCAGGGCAGCCAGCAACGCGCCCATCAAGGCCTCAGCGAGCCGGTGGGGGCGACAGTGGCGTCTGTTCCGACTCGCCATTGAGCTTGGCCGTGATCTGGTCGTTGTCGCGGTCGATCGCCACGCGCTCGATCGGCCAGCGCATCACCTGGCCCGGCAGCACGTAGCCCAGCAATCCGGGATGGACGATGCGCGGACGCGTGGCGCTGCCCAGCGCAAGATCGGCGATCTGCGCGTAGCTGTCACCCGTATTGGCCACATCCACGCCATTGCGGCCATCCGCCAGTGTCACCAGGCGGGCCTGCAACTGTGGGGCGAGGGCGCCGGCCGAAGGCTGCACGAACACGGGGATCGAATAGCGCAGGACGAACTGCATGCCCTCGGCACGCGTGGCCAGGTCCGGGATCTGGTCGACGATCAACCGGTAGTGCCGTTGTGCAGGCGGTGGCTCGATGTCCGGACGCATCACCCGCACCAGTTGCTGCTGGCCCGCGGCCAGCTCCTGCATGGGCGGTGTGGCCATCAGCTCATCGGTGGGCAGCAGCCGTTCCTGGCCGTCCTGCTGCACCCAGCGGAACACGCGCACCTGCAGCTTTACCGGCGCGGTGCCGCTGTTGGTCAGCCATAGCTCAGCCGCACGCTGGCGCGCCTCCAGCTGCAGGCTGGTCGGCGCGACCTGCAGGCTGGTGGCGCCGGCGGTGGCGGTGGCCAGCAGGCACAGGGCGAGCAGCGCCACGCCGGTGGCGCGCCACGGGCGGGGTCCGGCCATGCGGGCGTGCTCCATCAATAGGTGATCGTGGCGGTAACCGTATCCAGGTAGCTGCCGGTGGCCGGGTTGTTGGTGCTCAGGTTCAGGATCTGGCCGTAGACGACGTACGGCACGGCCAGGCCGGTGCCGATGCCGGCCTGGGTATTGGTGCCGGTTGTGGATCCCCAGACCAGGGTATGCGCGGCATCCTGGTAGAGCTGGTAGCCGACATAGTTGTTGGCGGTCACGGCGGCATTGGTGTTCTTCATGCGCCGCGTGGTGACGTCGTTGGCGGTGCCCGCGTTGGCGCCCGCATTCAGCGCGATCGTGTACGGCGTCAGCGCCGAGCACTGCGCGGTGACCGTGCCCTGGCCGAGGGTGGGCGTGGCGGTGGTCGACGCCGCCGTGCCGAAGTCGACGTTGGTAGCGGCCGCGGCCGTGATGGTGCAGGCCTTGGTGACCACCAGCGTGACGTTGAAGGTGGTGGTATCTGCGGCCAGGGCCGGGCTGGACAGCAGGAGGCCGGCGAAGGCCCAGGCAAGCGGAGAACGAAGCGCGGATCGCATGGACAACCTCCCTGACCCGAAGGTCCGTTGAACAAGGCGAAGGCGGCACGATCGGCACCGCTTCGGCGACGGTGACCCCAGCTTAGGTGGCGTAAGTGTCTGTAATCCGTGATAAACAGGCGGGCGAAAGGGTGGAGGGCATCACGCTTTCATTTTCCTTGCCGAAAGCGTGCATGGCCCGGTGCATGGCCCGGAATGCCAGTTGGGTGGCGTTCGTTCAGATTGCGGCCGGATCGGCGATAATGGGTGCCATGAGCGTGAATCTGAAAACCCCGCAGGAAATCGAGATGATGCGCATCGCCGGCCGCCTGGCCAGCGAAGTGCTGGACATCGTCACCCCCCACGTCAAGCCCGGTGTCACCACCGAGGAGCTGGACCGCATCTGCCACGACCACATCGTCAACGTGCAGGGCGCCATTCCGGCCAACGTCGGCTACCGCGGCTTCCCGAAGACCGTGTGCACCTCGGTCAACAATGTCATCTGCCACGGCATCCCCAGTGAAGGGAAGGTGCTCAAGGATGGCGACATCATCAATATCGATGTCACCGTCATCAAGGACGGTTGGCACGGCGACACCAGCCGCATGTACTTCGTCGGCACGCCGTCGGTGATGGCCCGCCGCCTGGTGGAAACCACCTACGAAGCCATGTGGCGCGGTATCCGCGCCGTGCGTCCGGGCGCCACCCTGGGCGACATCGGCCATGCCATCCAGAGCTATGCCGAAGGCGAGCGTTTCAGCGTGGTGCGCGAGTACTGCGGCCACGGCATCGGCAAGGTCTACCACGATGAGCCGCAGGTGGTGCATTACGGCCGCCCGGGCCAGGGCCTGGTGCTGCAGCCGGGCATGACCTTCACCATCGAACCGATGATCAACGAGGGCACCCGCTACAACAAGGTGCTGCCGGATGGCTGGACCGTGGTGACCAAGGACCGCAAGCTGTCGGCGCAGTGGGAGCACATGGTCGCGGTCACCGAGACCGGCGTCGACGTGCTGACCCTGTCGCCGGGCGAGTCGCAGGTTTCCTGACGATGCTGCCGGCGAGTTCGCTGCTGGACACGCCGGCCGCGTCGCTCAACGACCCGGACTGGGCTGCTGCGGCGCGGCAGGCGCTGCAGCAGGCCGACGCACGCCTGTACCGCCGTTTCGACCAGGGCGACAACATCGAGCGCCTGCTGGCGTTGCGTGCGCGCGCTGCCGATCACTTGATCCGCCTGGCGTGGCAGCGTTGCCTGCCGGCCGGCAGCGGCCTGTCGCTGTTCGCGGTGGGCGGCTATGGCCGCGGTGAACTGTTCCCGCGATCGGACATCGACCTGCTGGTGTTCGGCGATCCGCCGGCGCAACTGGCGCACGAAGCGGCCCTGGCGCGGCTGTTCGCGCTGCTGTGGGACTGCGGGTTGGCGGTCAGCCATGCGGTGCGTTCTGCATTGCAGTGCCGCGAGGCGGCGGCTGACCAGACCGTGCTGACCGCGCTGATCGAGGCGCGTCCGATCCTGGCCGATGACGCCGCCCGCCGCGCGCTGCGCGAGGCCATCGACGATCGCGAACTGTGGCCGGCACGCACTTTCTTCCTGGCCAAGCTGGAAGAGCTGCGCAACCGTCACCAGCGCTTCGGTGATACCGCCGACAACCTGGAGCCGGACCTGAAGGATGGCCCCGGTGGCCTGCGCGATCTCAACACGCTGGGCTGGATGGCACTGCGCGCGTTCGGCGTGCGCGACCTGGAAGCCCTGGTCGGGCTCGGCCATCTGGGTGCCGACGAAGCCGCGGCGCTCAAGCGCGAACGTGCCGTGCTGGCGCGACTGAGGTTTGGCCTGCACCTGGTAGCACGTCGCCCGGAAGAGCGCCTGCGTTTCGATTACCAGAAGACCCTCGCCGCGCGCCTGGGCTTCGAAGACGACGCCGAGAGCCTCGGTGTCGAGAAAATGATGCAGGGCTTCTACCGCGCCGCGCTGGTGGTGCGGCGGATCAGCGACCGCCTGCTGCAGCGCTTCGAGGAGCAGTTCGACGGCGAGGCGCAGCCGGAGCCGCTGACCGTGGGCTTTTCCCTGCGTCGTGGCTACCTGGCCGCCAACGAGGCCGACTGGCCGCAGGGCGACATTGGCCAAGTGTTCGCGCTGTTTTCCAGCTGGGCCAACAACCCGCAGGTGCGCGGCCTGCACTCGCTGACCGCGCGTGCACTGGCCGAGTCGCTGCCGCTGCTGCCGGCCTATGACCAGGCCGACGCCGACGCACGCGAGCACTTCCTTGCCCTGCTGCGTGGCCAGCGCCCGGTCGACACGCTTTCGCGCATGGCGCGGCTGGGCGTGCTTGGCCAGTGGATTCCCGCGTTCGCCCAAGTCAGCGGGCGCATGCAGTTCGACCTGTTCCATGTCTACACCGTCGACCAGCACACGCTGATGGTCCTGCGCAACATCGGCCTGTTCGCCAGCAGCCGTGCCGACGAGCGCTTCTCGATCGCGCACGAAGTGTGGCCGCGCCTGCGCAAGCCGGAGCTGCTGCTGCTGGCCGGCCTGTTCCATGACATTGCCAAGGGCCGCGGCGGCGACCACTCCGAGCTGGGTGCGGTGGACGCGCGCGCGTTCTGCCAGGCACATGCGCTCAGTGGCACCGATACCGAACTGGTCGCCTGGCTGGTCGAACAGCACCTGCGCATGTCGGTGACCGCGCAGAAGCAGGACATTGCCGACCCGGTGGTGATCCATCGCTTCGCCACCCTGGTCGGCAGCCGCGACCGCCTGGACTACCTGTATCTGCTGACCTGTGCCGATATTGCCGGCACCAGCCCGAAACTGTGGAACGCCTGGAAGGATCGCCTGCTGGCCGACCTTTACTTCGCCACCCGGCGCGCGTTGCGCGAAGGGCTGGAGCATCCGGTGCCCGCCGCCGAGCGTGTGGCCGAGGCGCGTGACAGCGTGCGCGCACTGGTGCGCGAGCAGGGTTACGACGATGCCACCATCGACCGCCAGTTCGCGGTGATGCCCGATGAGGGCTTCATCCGCCTGCGCCCCGAGCAGCTGGCCTGGCAGGCCGCTGCGCTGGTGCCGGTGAAGCAGGGCCAGACCCTGGTCAAGGTCCGCCGGATCAGTGTCGACGACCCCGCGCTGGAAGTGTTCGTGCACTCGCCCGACCGCGACGGCCTGTTCGCCGCGATCGTGATGACCCTGGACCGCAAGGGCTACGGGATCCACCGTGCACGCGTGCTGGACGGCCCGGCCGACACCATCTTCGATACCTTCGAAGTGAACCCGGCCGACACGTTTGCCGATGGCAACAGTGCCAATCTGGAAGCGGCGCTGCGCGAGGCCCTGAGTGGCGACCTTGCGCGGCTTCGGCCGTCACGCCGGGTGGTGCCGCGGCAGCTGCGTCATTTCCGTTTTGCGCCGCGCATCGAATTCCGCGATGAACCGGGCGCAACCCGTTTTGCCCTGGTCGCCCCCGACCGCCCCGGCCTGCTGGCCGATGTGGCGTTCGTGCTGCGCAACCAGGGCCTGCGCGTGCATGATGCGCGCATTGCGACATTCGGCGAACGCGCCGAAGACACCTTCGTGATCAGTGACGAACACGACCTCCCCCTGACTGAACCTGCCCGGCAGCAGCTGCATGACGCGATGCTGGCCTGCCTGGACCCTGATCGAAACGCCGGAGACCCCGCCTGATGGCCACCAAGCCTGTTAAGAAGACTGCTGCCACCGCCAAGAGCGCAGCGGCCAAGAAAACTGCCGCCGTGCCGGCCGCGAAGAAGGCTGCCGCGCCGAAGAAAGCCGCGGTGGTGAAGGCGCCGGCGAAGAAGGTGGCGGCACCGAAGAAGGCCCCGGCCAAGAGCGCAGAAGCCGCACGCGCCGAAACCATCGCCCGCAAGTCGCTGCGCAAGCCGGCCGCGCCGGGCGTGGAAGAACTGAAGTTCGGCATCGAAAGTGCCTTCGAACGCCGCGCCACGCTGACCCTGCACGAACTGGAAGGCTCGACCAGGCCGCTGGTCAACCGTGTGATCGACGGCCTGGAGAGCGGTGAATTCCGCGTCGCCGAGCCGGACGGCCAGGGCGGCTGGAAGGTCAACGAGTGGCTGAAGAAGGCGGTGCTGCTGTATTTCCGTGTCAACGACATGGCGGTGGTCGATGCACGCCCGGCACCGTTCTGGGACAAGGTCGAATCGCGCTTCGCCGGCTATGACGAAGCGAAGTTCCGCCGAGGCGGCGTGCGCGTGGTGCCGGGCGCGATTGCTCGCCGTGGCACGTATTTCGGCAAGGATGTGGTGCTGATGCCGAGCTTCACCAACATCGGCGCCTATGTCGGCGAAGGCACCATGGTGGACACCTGGGCCACCGTCGGTTCCTGCGCGCAGATCGGCCAGCACTGTCATCTGTCCGGCGGTGCCGGCATCGGCGGCGTGCTGGAGCCGCTGCAGGCCAGCCCGACCATCATCGAGGACCATTGCTTCATCGGTGCCCGCTCGGAAGTGGTTGAGGGTGTGGTGGTCGGCCACCACAGCGTGATCGGCATGGGCGTGTTCCTCAGCCAGAGCACCCGCATCTACAACCGCGCCACCGGTGAGATCAGCTACGGCTACATCCCGCCGTACAGCGTGGTGGTGTCCGGCTCGCTGCCGAGCAAGGACGGTACCCATTCGCTGTACTGCGCGGTGATCGTCAAGCAGGTCGATGCCAGGACCCGCAGCAAGACCAGCGTCAACGACCTGCTGCGCGGCCTGGCCGACTGAAGGTGACTGCGCCGGAGGATCCGGCGCAGTACGCGAGCTACCGGCATCCCTCCGACGTCCTGTTCGGGCGGATGCTGCCGCGCCTGCCGCGTGCGCCGCGCTGTGGCAGGCGACCCACCGTGCCGTGCCGTTCAGGGTCGTGCCCGAACGCCTGTTGTGAGATTCTGCCGCTCTGTTTTCCAGCATCACAGATGGCCATGAGCACCACTGTCTACGGTTTGAAGAACTGCGATACCTGCAAGAAGGCGACCAAGTGGCTGGACCGCTTCGGCGTGCCGTACACCTTCGTCGACTACCGCGACAACAAGCCCAGCCCGGAAACGCTGCTGGAATGGGCCGCGCAGCTGGGGGGGCTGGCGGCGATGGTGAACAAGTCCTCCACCACCTGGCGGCAGCTGCCGGACAACCGCAAGGCCGCGGACTCCGAGGCCGAATGGAAGCTGCTGCTGCGCGAGTACCCGCAGCTGATCAAGCGCCCGCTGGTGGTCACGGCCGACGGCAAGGCCAGCCAGGGTTTCAGTGACAACGGCTTCAAGGCCCGCTTCGGCGTGGGCCAGTCATGAGTGCCGTCCTCGACCTGGCCTGCGAGCTGATCGCGCGCCCCTCGGTTACCCCGGACGACGCCGGCTGCCAGGCACTGCTGGCGGCGCGGTTGAAGCAGGCAGGGTTCCACTGTGACCAGCTGCGTCTGGGTGAGGTCGACAACCTGTGGGCGACCCACGGCCAGGGTGCGCCGGTGCTGGTGCTGCTGGGCCATACCGACGTGGTGCCCACCGGCCCGCGCGAGGCCTGGACCAGCGATCCGTTCACGCCGCAGATCCGCGATGGCGTGCTGTATGGCCGTGGCGCCGCCGACATGAAGGGCAGCGTGGCCGCGTTCGTGGTGGCCGCCGAGCAGTTCGTCGCCGCGCATCCCGATCACCCCGGCACGCTGGCGGTGCTGCTGACCAGCGACGAGGAAGGCGACGCGATCGATGGCGTGCGCCACGTCGCGCGCCTGTTCGCCGAGCGCGGCCAGCGCATCGACTGGTGCATTACCGGCGAGCCATCATCGACAGCGGCGCTGGGCGACCTGCTGCGCGTCGGGCGTCGCGGCAGCCTGTCGGCCAAGCTTCGCGTGCAGGGCGTGCAGGGCCACGTGGCGTATCCGGAGAAGGCACGCAACCCGATCCACCTGGCGGCGCCGGCCCTGGCCGAGCTGACGGCGCGACGCTGGGACGAGGGGTACGAGAGTTTCCCGCCGACCAGCCTGCAGATCTCCAACATCCGTGCCGGCACCGGCGCCAACAACGTGATTCCCGGGGAGCTGGAGGTCGATTTCAACATCCGCTACAACCCGCACTGGGATGCACCGAAGCTGGAAACGGAGATCACCGCGCTGCTGGACCGGCACGGCCTGCAGTACGCGCTGAAGTGGCATCGCAGTGGCGAGCCGTTCTACACCCCGGAAGGCACGCTGCGCGCCACCGCACGCGCGGTGCTGGCCGAGCACATCGGTCGTGCCCCTGAGGAAAGCACCGGTGGCGGCACCTCCGATGCACGCTTCATCGCGCCGCTGGGTGCGCAGTGCATCGAAGTGGGGCCAGTCAACGCCAGCATCCACCAGGTGGATGAGAACGTGCGCGTGGATGATCTGGAAGCGTTGCCGGGGCTTTACCAGCGCCTGGTGGAACGGCTGCTGGCGTGAGGCATGGCGCCGGGCACGGCCCGGCGCTCCCCCTGTGAGTGCCGACTGCTGGGTGCCGACCGTTGGTCGGCACACCTTCACCTGGTTGCCAATGCAACGGTTGCGCAGCGCCGGAATCCGGGGTAGGGTCGATGCCATGTCGATCCGCCTGGCCACCGCCGTCAATAGCAACAACCGCAATAATCTGCGCGCGAATAATCGTGCGCGGCCGATGCGGGACTGCGCCCTGGGTAGATAGACAGCAACACACGCCCGGACACCAGAAAACCCGCATCGGTCGATGCGGGTTTTTTTGTGCCCGGGCGCAGCCCCACCCGGGCCTGGATGGCCGGTCGAACACCCTCCCACCCGTGAAATTCCCCCAACAGGAGCTCCCCCCATGTGTTCGATATTCGGAATCTTCGGCCTGCAGGCCGGTGACGATCTTCCGGCTCTGCGCCGCCATGCGCTGGAACTGTCGCAGCGCCAGCGCCACCGCGGCCCGGACTGGAGCGGCGTGTATCTTGACGAAGGTGCGCTGCTGGTCCACGAGCGGCTGGCCATCGTCGACCCGGCCGGTGGCTCGCAGCCGCTGCTGTCGGCCGATGGCCAGCTGGCGCTGGCGGTGAACGGCGAGATCTACAACCACCAGCAGTTGAAGGCCACGCTGACCACCGCCTACGACTTCCAGACGGGTTCGGACTGCGAGGTGATCAACGCGCTTTACCGCCAAGGCGGATCGCCGGCGCAGTGGCTGGAGCAGCTCAACGGCATCTTCGCCTTCGCGCTGTGGGACCGTGATGCCGGCCGCGTGCTGGTGGCGCGCGATCCGATCGGCGTGGTGCCGTTGTACTGGGGCCACGATGCCCAGGGCCGCCTGCGCGTGGCCTCGGAAATGAAGGCGCTGGTCGATACCTGTGCCGATGTCGCGCAGTTCCCGCCGGGCCACTATTTCGACAGCGCCAGTGGCGAGCTGGTGCGCTACTACCAGCAGTCGTGGCGCGCCTACGCTGACGTGCAGGGGCGCCAGGCCGATCTGGCCGAACTGCGCCAGGCCTTCGAGCATGCGGTGGAACGCCAGTTGATGAGCGACGTGCCATACGGCGTGCTGCTGTCCGGTGGCCTGGACTCGTCGCTGGTGGCGGCGGTGGCTGCGCGCTATGCACGTCGCCGCATCGAGGATGGCGGGCAGACCGAAGCCTGGTGGCCGCGCCTGCATTCGTTCGCGATCGGCTTGAAGGGCTCGCCGGATCTGGCTGCCGCTGCCATTGCTGCCGAAGCGCTGGGTACCGTGCATCACGGCTTCGAGTACACCTTCGAGGAAGGCCTCGATGCGTTGCCGGAAGTGATCCGCCACATCGAAACCTACGACGTCACCACCATCCGCGCCTCGACGCCGATGTTCCTGCTGGCGCGGCGGATCAAGGCGATGGGGGTGAAGATGGTGCTCTCCGGCGAGGGCAGCGACGAGATCTTTGGTGGCTACCTGTATTTCCACAAGGCGCCGGATGCGCGTGAATTCCACGAGGAGCTGGTGCGCAAGCTCGACGCGCTGCACAACTACGACTGCCTGCGTGCCAACAAGTCGATGATGGCCTGGGGCGTGGAGCCACGCGTGCCGTTCCTCGACCGCGAATTCCTCGACGTGGCGATGCGCTTCGATGCCGCGCACAAGATGGTGGGCGCCGGCTTTGGCGGTCGCCGCATCGAAAAGGCGGTGCTGCGCGAGGCGTTCGACGGCTACCTGCCGGACAGCATCCTGTGGCGGCAGAAGGAACAGTTCAGCGATGGCGTCGGCTACGGCTGGATCGACGGGCTGAAGGCACATGCCGAGGCGCAGGTGAGCGACCGTGTACTGGCTGCGGCCGACAAGCGCTTCCCGCACAACCCGCCGCAGACCAAGGAGGCGTACTACTACCGCCACCTGTTCGAGCAGTTCTTCCCCAGCCGCGCAGCCGCAGAGACCGTGCCGGGTGGCAAGTCCATCGCCTGTTCGTCGCCGGCGGCCATTGCCTGGGACGCCAGCTTCGCCGCGGCTGCAGATCCCTCGGGCCGCGCGATCGCCGGCGTGCACGAGCAGGCACTGGCGTAATGCTTCCGCCGGGCACGGCCCGGTGCTACCGAGCGATGGTAGCGCCGGGCCATGCCCGGCGGGCACAAACGACTTAATCCCCTCCGTCCCCTTTTTGTATGATCGCCCCCTGCGCATTGGGGAATGTTCATGGACGCACAGCGCGGGGGGCACCCGTCGCCGACGAAGTGGGGATGGCGCTACCTGGCCTGGGCTGGGGTGCCGTTGCTGGCCGGCGTGCTGCTGGCGCGCTATGCCGGGCCGGCCGCCCCCGAGGCGGTTGCGCGTACCACGGTCGCTGCCGAAGGCAGCTGGGCACGGCATCTGGCGTCACCGCTGGGCCTGTTCCTGCTGCAGCTGCTGGTGCTGTTGCTGGTAGCCAAGGGCGCCGGTGCGCTGCTGAAGCGGCTGGGGCAGCCGGCGGTGATCGGCGAGATGGCCGCCGGCCTGATGATGGGGCCGCTGGTGCTCGGCAGCCTGCTGCCGCAGCTGCAGGGTGCGCTGTTCCCGGCCAGTTCGCTGGGCCCTCTGGGCATGCTCAGCCAGCTGGGCGTGCTGATGTTTCTGCTGGTGGCCGGTGCCGAACTGGACCTGGCGGCACTGCGCGGCCGCCGGCGTTTCGCCTTCACGGTCAGCCATGCCGGCATCGCGGTGCCGTTCGTGCTCGGCGTCGCGTTGGCGATCTGGCTGTACCCGCAGCACGGCCCGCAGGGCGTGGGCTTCACCGCATTCGCGCTTTTCGTTGGCGTATCGATGAGCATCACCGCGTTCCCGGTGCTGCTGCGCATCCTCGCCGACCGTGGCATCACGCAGACGCCGCTGGGCCAGACCGCCATCGCCTGCGCGGCTTTGGGCGATGCCACCGCATGGTGCCTGCTGGCACTGATCGTGGCGGCGGCACAGGCCAGCGGCTGGCTGCCGGCCAGTCTCAATCTGCTGTGCGTGGTCGCCTTCGTGGTGCTGATGCTGGGGCTGGTGAAGCCGTGGTTCGCTCGCCAGGAGATTGCGCCGGGCCGTGAGGGGCGCTGGCTGCTCGGCATCCTGCTGCTGTCGCTGGGTAGTGCCCTGATCACCGAAATGCTGGGCATCCACGCGCTGTTCGGTGCGTTCGCTGCGGGCGTGGCGGTGTCGTCCAACGCGCAGCTGCGCGGCCTGTTGATGGCCCGCGTCGAACCGTTCGCGGTGACCCTGCTGCTGCCGCTGTTCTTCGCCATGACTGGCCTTCGCATGCGCGCCGACGCGCTGCAGGCCAGCGACCTCGTGCTGTGTGGTGTGGTGATCGCAGTGGCCACGACCGGCAAGCTGCTGGGTACCTTCAGCGCCGCGCGCAGTGCCGGCATGCCCACCCGTGAGGCGTGGCGGCTGGGTGCACTGATGAACACCCGTGGCCTGATGGAGCTGATCGTGCTCAACCTGGGTTACGAACTTGGCCTGCTCGGTGACCGCCTGTTCGCGGTGCTGGTGATCATGGCGCTGGTGACAACGGCGATGACCGGGCCACTGCTGAACCTGATCGAGCGGCGCAGGGGCTGAGCGTCGAACGGTAGTGCCGGCCGCTGGCCGGCAACCTCATGATGCTGGACGCACCTACATGGATGCCGGCCAGCGGCCGGCACTACCGCGATGCCGGCACCAGCGTCATCGTGTGCTGCGCCTTGCCGGGCAGGAACGGCGTCGGCCGCCCATGCACCCAGTCTTCGTGGCCGGCGCCCCAGTACGGCGACAGCGGGTGCCCGCTCTGGCCGCCGGGCATGTGCACGATGCCGTCGGCCTCGTGCCCGGGCGAAACCACCATGCGTTCGGAAGCACCGAAGCCCGGCGTCTGCACGCGCGGCATGTCGCGGTCGCCGGGCAGGCGGTCGGCCGGCATGCACAGCCAGTGTTTGGCGATGTCCGGCAGCGCCCGTGCGATGGGGTGGCAGATCGCCGCCGTATTGCGTTCGCCCCAGCTGCGCTTGGCCAGTGGGCCCTGCCTGGCCAGCTCGCTCTCGGTGCGGCGTGCGGCGTCGATCAGCAGCGCATCCCAGCTGTCGAAGGCCGGTGGCAGCAGATTGGCCGGACGCTGCTGCAGCATCGGCCAGGCCACGCCTTCCAGCTGCGCCAGGCGCGGCTCCAGATAGTCATCGCCCAGCTGCGCATTGGCCGGTGCCAGCAGTGCATCGGACAGTGTTGTCATCACCTGCGTACGGAACTCGCGCACCACCCGGTAGCTGACCGAGCTGGCCGAGGCACGGCCGTCCCATTGATGGCTGGCCTCCTTCAAACGCTTCAGTGCAGGGTCGTCACTGCGCTCGATGACGTCGTGCAGCAGGGCCCACCAGCGCTGCAGGAACACCGCGCGATCGTCGAGCTGGATCGCCAGCAGGTCGTGCTCGTCGAAGCGCTCCTGGATCGCCAGCAGGTCACGGATCTGCCGCGCCCGTGCTCCCAGGTCATAGCCACCGTTGCCGACGCTGGCCAGTGCCTCGCCGTCGAGGACGCGGCCGTTGGCGGTCCACAGGCGATGGTTCGGTGGGTCGATCAATGCCGGCGAGGCGTCGCTGCGGATCGGCCAGGGGGCGCAGTCCTGGTTGTTGGCGACGGTGAAGCCAGCCGGTGCACAGCCCGGACCGCGGTCGGGGCGGGCGCCGATCAGGCGCCAGGCGATGCGTCCGCTGCGGTCGCCGACCACCAGGTTCTGTGCGGGAATGCCGGCGTGGTCGGCGAACTTCAGTGCAGCGTCCAGATCGCCAGCGCGGGCCAGGTCACCGAAGTCCAGCCGCACCGCGCCGGGCAGGTGGGCGACCCAACGCAGCGCGTCACCGCTGCCATCGGCATGGGCGTGCAGGATCGGGCCCCAGGCGGTTTCGCGTACCGGGAACAGCACGTCGGCCTGGCCGGCCACCGCAATCCGCTCTTCATGCACGGTCACCTCGGCATTGGCCGGTTCCGAGCGGTAATCGGCGGTGTCGATGTAGCTGTTGGTGAAGCCCCAGGCCACGTGCCCGTTGCTGCCGACGATCACCGCCGGCAGGCCGGGCAGCGAGAAGCCGGTGACATCGACCTGGCCGCCGGCAGCCTGTGGATCGGGGTAGCGCAGGCGCACGCGGAACCACAGGCCGGGGGCACGCAGGCCCAGGTGCATGTCGTCGGCGACGATCGCGCGGCCGTCGGCGGTAAGCGCCCCGGCCACCGCGAAGTTGTTGCTGCCGACGACGTCGGCTTCTTCCTGCTCGGTGCCCGACTTTCCCTTCAATGTGCGCAGGTCGAGCTGGCTGGCGTCGGGCAGGACAGCATTGCCGCTCGGTTCGCCGAACAGCGGTGCATCCCATTCGGTACCGTCGTGGGCAATCAGCGCGTAGAGCGCTGGCGGCACCACGGCGCGGATGCGGCTCAGCGCAAGCTCGGTCTGATTGCCCGGATCCTGCAGGTCGGCATACATGGCCAGCCCGGCCAGCACGCTGTCGCTGGCCTGCCAGGGTTGTGGCGATTGCCGCAGCAGCAGGTAGGCCCACGGGCGCACGGAGAGATCGGCCAGGCCCTGATTGACCCCACCGACATAGGCGCTCACCGCTTCGATGTTGTCGCCCAGCGCAGCCTGCATGTTCGCCTCGGTGCGCGCGCGCAGCCGGTGCACGCGCATGCGCTTGTCGGCGTCGATGGCCTTCGGCCCGAACAGCGCCGACAGCTCCCCGGCGGCACTGCGGCGCATCAGGTCCATTTCGAAATAACGTTCCTGCGCGTGCACGCGGCCGAGTGCGCGCATCGCATCGGCCTGGCTGCCCGCAGTGATGGTGACCACGCCCAGCGCATCGCGCTCGATGGTGACCGGCTTGGCCAGCCCCGGCAGCGCATGCTCGCCGTCCAGATCTGCCAGGCTGCCGCGCAGCAGCAGCCACAGGACCAGTGCGGTGACCAGCACGATGGCGACCAACACGCCCAGCACCCAACGCCATGTACGTCGCATCGCACGTCCTTTCCGAACTCGTGGGCCGATTGTAGCCGCAGGCGCAACTGCGACTGATTCCGATTAGATCACCGTATTTTGAAATGCGGCACCCTATGCCGCATCGATTCACAGGAGCCCCCCATGAAAGGCAACCCGGACGTCATCGCCTGCCTGAAGGAACTGCTGCGCGGCGAGCTCGCTGCCCGCGACCAGTACTTCATCCATTCCCGCCGCTACGAGGACCAGGGCCTGTTCGCGCTGTACGAACGCCTGAACCACGAGATGGAAGAGGAAACCCAGCATGCCGATGCGCTGCTCCGCCGGATCCTGTTCCTGGGGGGCGACCCGGACATGCGCCCGCATGCCACCGAGCCGGGCAAGACCGTGGAGGAGATGCTGCAGAAGGATCTCGACACTGAATACGCGGTTCGGAACAATCTCGCCGCCGGCATGAAGCTATGCGAGGAGAAGGGCGATTACGTGAGCCGCGACATCCTGCTGGCGCAGCTGAAGGACACCGAGGAAGACCACGCCTGGTGGCTGGAGCAGCAGCTGGGCCTGATCAAGCGCATCGGCCTGGAGCTGTACCAGCTGAGCAAGATCGACGGCAGCGGCGCCCCGGCGCACTGACCGGCACCGCTTTTTGTAGAGCCGAGCCAATGCTCGGCTGCCTTCCGGTAGAGCAGACCGCTGGTCGGCCGCTTTTCGGTAAAGCAGCCGACTGACAGTCGGCTCTACCAAGAGCAAAGAGCAGCCGACCAGCAATCGGCTCTACCAGAAGCACGGCGTTCTGTCGCCCGCCAGCACCGGAGCATCGCCAGCCAGCCTTCGCCAGCCAGCTGCTCCACCGCCCGCCAGCCGACAACGAAAAAGCCGGGGAATGCCCCGGCTTTTTCGTGTCTGATCTCCGGCAAGGCGTGTCAACCAAGGTTGACACCCGCCAGGGGCAGGGCCCCAGCTCTCACTCCACCGACAGGCCTTCCACCTTCTGCCAGCCGCGCGGCAGCAGGTGGCCGCGGGTGGCGCGGGCGCCGAGGTAGGCATCCAGCTCGTTGAACTTCAGGCCCATGGTGCGCTGGCCGCTGCGCACCTGCAGGGTCTGCCCCGGGCTGATCGCCACGATGGCGACCACGCGTTCGGTGGCGAGCTTGGCCTTCGGGATCTCGATGATCTTGTTGCCCTTGCCCTTGTCCAGTTCCGGCAGGTCGTTGGCGGCGATCGCCAACAGGTTGCCCGAACTGGTCACCGCCACGATGCGGTCGGTGGCGACGTTGGCGACCACCGACGGGGTCAGCACCGACGAGCCGGCCGACAGGTTCAGCATCGCCTTGCCGGCCTTGTTGCGGCCGATCAGGTTCTCGAAGCGGGTGACGAAGCCATAGCCGTGGCTGGAGGCCAGCACGAAGCGGGTGTCCGGCTCGGCGCTGGCCAGGGTCACGAAGCTGGTGCCCGGTGCCGGCGAGAAGCGGCCGGTCAGCGGTTCGCCATTGCCACGCGCGGAGGGCAGGGTGTGCACCGGCGTCGAGTAGGCGCGGCCTTCGCTGTCGAGGAACGCGACCTGCTGGGTGCTGCGAGCGCGCACCGCGCCCTGCAGCCCGTCGCCTTCACGGTACGACAGTGCGGATGCATCGACGTCGTGGCCCTTGGCGGCGCGGATCCAGCCCTTCTCCGACAGCACCACGGTCATCGGTTCGCTCGGCACCAGCTCGGTCTCGTCGATGGCCTGCGCCGCCTGGCGCTGCACCAGCGGCGAACGGCGTGCGTCGCCGAACTTCCTGGCGTCGGCGGTCAGTTCATCGCGGATCAGCTTCTTCAGCTTGGCCTTGCTGTCCAGGATGCCGAGGATCTTCTCGCGCTCCTTGGCCAGTTCATCCTGCTCGCCGCGGATCTTCATTTCCTCCAGGCGGGCCAGCTGCTTCAGCTTGGTTTCCAGGATGTACTCGGCCTGTTCCTCGGACAGGCCGAAGCGCGCGATCAGCGCGGCCTTCGGCTCGTCTTCGGTACGGATGATGTGGATCACCTCGTCCAGGTTGAGGAAGGCGACCAGCAGGCCTTCCAGCAGGTGCAGGCGACGCTCGACCTTCTGCAGGCGGTGCTGCAGGCGGCGGGTGACGGTGTTGCTGCGGAAGGTCAGCCATTCGCTGAGCAGCATCTTCAGGTTCTTCACCTGCGGACGGCCGTCCAGCCCGATCACGTTGAGGTTGACGCGGTAGCTGCGCTCCAGGTCCGTGGTGGCGAACAGGTGGCCCATCAACTGGTCGGCGTCGACGCGGTTGGAACGCGGCACCAGCACCACGCGCACCGGATTGGCGTGGTCGGATTCATCACGGATGTCCTCCAGCCACGGCAGCTTCTTGGCGCGCATCTGCGCGGCGATCTGCTCGATCACCTTCGACGGCGACACCTGGAACGGCAGCGCCGTGATCACGATGTTGCTGGCTTCCTTGGTGAAGGTCGCGCGTGCACGCACGCTGCCGTTGCCAGTCTCGTAGATGTTGCGCAGGTCATTGGCCGCGGTGATGATCTCGGCGCTGGACGGGTAGTCCGGGCCCTGCACGTGTTCGCACAGGTCGCGCACGGTGGCGTCGGGGTTGTCCAGCAGGTGCAGCAGCGCACTGACGATCTCGTTGAGATTGTGCGGCGGCACGTCGGTGGCCATGCCCACGGCGATGCCGGTGGTGCCGTTGAGCAGCAGGTGCGGGAGCCGCGCCGGCATCCAGGTCGGTTCCTGCAGGGTGCCGTCGAAGTTCGGTGCCCAGTCGGTGGTGCCCTGGCCCAGTTCGCCCAGCAGCACTTCGGCGATCGGGGTCAGCTTGGATTCGGTGTAACGCATCGCCGCGAACGACTTGGGGTCGTCGCTGGAGCCGAAGTTGCCCTGGCCCTCGATCAGTGGGTAGCGGTACGAGAACGGCTGGGCCATCAGCACCAGCGCCTCGTAGCACGCGCTGTCGCCGTGCGGGTGGTACTTGCCGATGACGTCGCCGACGGTGCGCGCGGACTTCTTCGGCTTGGACGCGGCATTCAGGCCCAGCTCGCTCATCGAATAGATGATGCGGCGCTGCACCGGCTTCAGGCCGTCGCCGATGAACGGCAGGGCGCGGTCCAGGACCACGTACATCGAGTAGTCGAGGTAGGCGCGTTCGGCGTACTCGCGCAGCGGCAGTTGTTCGAATCCGTGGAACACGGGACGGGCAAGTTCGGTCATGCGGCGTTGTTACCTATGTCGGGAGGCGGCGACGGCGGTCGCCGCTCGCAATCCTGTGATTATCCGGATGCGGCGGGGGATGCCAAGCCGCGTGCAGGGTCCAGCCCGGTTTCCAGGCCATGCCCGGCCCGCGCCAGGTAGCGCCCAGGCGGCAGCCCGAAGTGACGGCGGAACACGGTGACGAACGCGCTGGCGCTGCTGAAGCCCAGTGCGTGGGCGATGTCGGCCACGCTGCGGCCCTCGGTCAGCTGGCGCAACGCCTCGGACAGGCGGGCCTGTTGCCGCCACTGGGCGAAGCTGAGCGTGGTCTCGTCGCGGAAGTGACGGGTCAGGCTGCGCGGCGACAGGCCGGCCCAGTGGGCCCATTCGGCCAGGCTGCGCTCGTCGGACGGGTCGGCCAGCAGCTGCGAGGCGATCTTCAGCAGGCGCCGGTCGTGGGGCATCGGCAGATGCATGCGCTGACGCGGCGCGGTGCGGATCTCGTCCAGCAGCACCTCGATGATGTGCTGGCGCTCGGGCGTGGTGTCATAGCCCAGCGGCCATTCGCAGATGCGCTCGGCCAGCGCCTGCGCCAGCTTGGACAGGCCCAGCACGCAGGGGTCGGCGGGCAGGGTGGCACAGGCGGGTGCGGCCAGCGCCATGCCCCAGCCACGCAGCGGCCCGTCGAGGGTGACCGTGTGCGGCTCCAGAGGCGGCATCCAGCCGGCCGAACCCGGCGCCAACGACCAGGTGCCGTGCGAGGTGCGGGTGGTCAGCAGGCCACGCTCCACGTAGATCAGTTGCGCGCGCTGGTGATGGTGCCAGTCCACCTCACGGACCAGTCCCTGCGGGCTGTCGAAGCGGTAGGCGACCACCGATGGGCCGTCGTTGCGCTCGAACCAGTCCAGCGCGTCGTCGCGCAGCAGGCGCTTGGGAGGGGGGATTTCTGCCTTGTTCATCATATCCGCTGGCTGAAATGTGTCATCCATTGGCTGAATTGTACTACCGGGCCAGCTGACCAGGTCATTAAGGTAGGCGCCTTCACCGATCCAGCCCATTGCTGCAACACAGCATTCGATGCCAGATCGAATATTTCCATTGAGAAATATTTTTTTTGGAAGAGAATGCTCCCCCATGATCTGTCCTGCAACCACTCCCCCCAGCTTCGGCCTGCTGCTGCGCCAGGTGCGCGACGGGCTGGTCCGCCAACTCGACGCGTCCATGGCGGAAGAAGACCTGGGCATCGGCTTCACCCACTACATCGGGTTGAAGGTGCTTTCCAACATGGCGCCGTGCACCGCCAACGAACTGGCCCAGGCCATCGACCAGGTGCCCAGCGCCGTGACCCGGCTGCTGGACAAGCTGGAGGCACTGGGCTGCGTCCGTCGCCAACCGCATGCCCAGGACCGTCGTGCGCTGCAGATCGTGCTGACCGATGAAGGCCGCGCGTTGTGGGCGCGGCTGAAGCTGCGCGGCGACGCGGTGATGGATTACGCCCTGCGTGATCTCTCAACCGACGAGCGCACGCTGCTGCTGTCCCTCCTTACCCGAATCCGCGATTCCTTGACGACCCCATGAACCCGATCCCGCATTTCACTTTCCGCCGGTCCGGGCGCACGCTGCTGGTGTCAGCGCTGGCCCTGGCCCTGGCCGCCTGTGCCAGCAGTCGTGGCCTCAATCCGCAGGGCCACGTGCTGGATGTGGACAGCCTGCACAGCGAACGCACCCTGGCCGACACCGACCTGAGCGCCACCGGCTTCCCGGCGCAGGACTGGTGGAAGGCGCTGGGCGATGCGCAGCTGGACGCGCTGGTCGCCGAGGGCCTGGCTGGCCACCCGAGCCTGGACGCCGCCGACGCGCGCCTGCGCCAGGCCCAGGCCCAGGTCGGCACTGCGCGTGCCGACGAACTGCCGAGCCTGTCGGTGTCTGGTGGCTACACCGGCCTGCGCCTGCCTGAGTCGATGGCAGGCAGCGAGATCGGTGGCCATTACGCCGGCAGCAGCCAGGTCGCCTTCGACTTCAGCTACGGCGTGGACCTGTGGGGCGGCAAGCGCGCCGCCTGGGAAGCCGCCGTGGACGGTGCGCACGCCGCCACCGTTGAAGCGCAGGCCGCCCGCCTGAACCTGTCCACTGGCATCACCCAGGCCTATGCCGACCTGGCCTACGCGTGGCAGCTCAACGACGTGGCCGAGGAAGAGCTGAGCCGTTCGCAGAAGTCACTTGAGCTGACCCGCCAGCGCCGCCGCGCCGGCATCGACAGTGATCTGCAGGTGCGCCAGGCCGAGGCCCGCGTGCCGGCCGCACAGCAGCAGGTGCAGGCCGCACAGCAGCGCATCGACGCCGCCCGCACCGCACTGGCCGCGCTGGTCGGCAAGGGCCCGGACCGTGGCCTGTCGATCCAGCGCCCGCAGCCGTTGAACCCGGTGGCACTGCAGCTGCCGGGCGTGCTGCCCAGCGAACTGCTTGGCCGCCGCCCCGACATCGTGGCCGCACGCTGGCGCGTTGAAGCAGCCGACAAGCAGATCAAGGTTGCCAAGACCAAGTTCTACCCGAGCTTCAACCTGACCGCGCTGGCCGGCGTGGTCGCCCCGAATGTGGGCGACCTGCTGAAGAGCAGTTCCACCTTCGCCTACATCGGCCCGGCGCTGAGCCTGCCGATCTTCGAAGGCGGCAAGCTGCGCGCCAACCTGGCCAATACCGATGCGCAGTACGACCTGGCGGTGGCCAACTACAACCAGACCGTGCTCGATGCGCTGCGTGATGTGGCCGACCAGGTCAACGCGGTGCGCTCGCTGGCACAGCAGGCGCAGTCGCAGCAGCAGGCGGTGGACACCGCACGCGCTGCCTTCGACCTGGCCCAGCAGCGCTACCGCGCCGGCATCGGCAGCTACCTGGACGTGCTGACCGCGCAGTCCACGCTGTTGCAGTCGCAGCAGCAGCTGGCCGGCCTGCAGTCGCAGCAGGTGCAGACCTCGGTGCGCCTGAGCAAGGCGCTGGGCGGTGGTTTTCAGCCCGCTGACGCCGACCGCGCACCGATCGCCTCCCATTCCGATTCCTCGCATTCCTGAAGACTTCCGCCATGAGCCAGACCCAAGACACCGCGGCCCCGGCCGCCCCCAACCGCCGCGGCAACCTGCTGCGCGGCCTGTTCGTGATCGTCGTGCTGCTGCTTGCCGCACTGGCGCTGTGGTACTTCATGTTCGGCCGTTGGTTCGAAGAGACCGACGACGCCTACGTGCAGGGCAACCAGGTACAGATCACCCCGCTGGTGGCCGGTACCGTGGTCGCCATCAACGCCGATGACGGCATGCGCGTGGAGCGCGGCCAGCTGCTGGTGCAGCTGGACCCGTCCGACACGTCGGTGGCACTGCAGCAGGCCGAAGCCAACCTGGCCAAGACCGTGCGCCAGACCCGTGGCCTGTACCGCAGCGTGGAAGGTGCGCAGGCGGACCTGAACGCGCGCCAGGTGACCCTGAAGCGCGTGCGCGAAGATTTCGCTCGCCGCAAGGATCTGGCCGCCACCGGCGCCATTTCCAATGAAGAACTGGCCCATGCCCGTGACGAGCTGGCCGCTGCCGAAGCGGCCGTGGCCGGTTCGCGCGAGACCGTCGAGCGCAACCGCGCGCTGGTCGACGACACAGTGATCGCCACCCAGCCGGACGTGCAGGCCGCCGCCGCACAGCTGCGCCAGGCCTTCCTCAACAACGCCCGCGCCGGCATCGTCGCGCCGGTCTCCGGCTACGTCGCCCGTCGTTCGGTGCAGGTCGGCCAGCGCGTGCAGCCGGGCAACGCCCTGATGGCCGTGGTGCCGACCGAGCAGATGTGGGTCGAGGCCAACTTCAAGGAAACCCAGCTGCGCCACATGCGCCTGGGCCAGGAAGTGGAACTGAAGTCGGACCTGTACGCCGGTGATGTGAAGTACAAGGGCCGCATCCAGAGCCTTGGCCTGGGCACCGGCTCGGCGTTCTCGCTGCTGCCGGCGCAGAACGCCAGCGGCAACTGGATCAAGATCGTGCAGCGCGTGCCGGTGCGCATCGCCATCGATGCCAAGCAGCTGGCCGAACACCCGCTGCGCATCGGCCTGTCGATGAAGGCTGAAGTGAGCCTGCGCGACCAGAAGGGCGAAGTGCTGCCGAGCACTCCGGCCAAGGGCACGGTGTTCGACACCGACGTGTATGCCAAGCAGCTGCATGATGCCGACGAGGTGATCCACACGATCATCCAGGGCAACCTGCCGCAGCAGCAGGCGAAGGTGGGCTGAGGTCGCCATGTCCGCACAAGCTCCAGCCGCGCCCGGCGCTCCGGGCGCACCGGCGGCGCCAGGTGCGGCCTCCGGGTTCCTGCCGCCCAGCGTCGCACTGTGCACTGTCGGCCTGGCGATGGCCTCGTTCATGCAGGTGCTCGACACCACCATCGCCAACGTCTCGCTGCCGACCATCGCGGGCAATCTCGGCGCCAGTTCGCAGCAGGCGACCTGGGTCATCACCTCGTTCGCGGTCAGCACGGCCATCGCGCTGCCGCTGACCGGCTGGCTCAGCCGCCGCTTCGGCGAACGCAAGCTGTTCGTCTGGGCCACGCTGGCCTTCGTCATCACCTCGCTGCTGTGCGGCCTGGCGCAGAGCATGGGCATGTTGGTCGTGTCGCGTGCACTGCAGGGCTTCGTGGCCGGCCCGATGTACCCGATCACGCAGTCGCTGCTGGTTTCGATCTACCCGCGCGAGAAACGCGGGCAGGCATTGGCGCTGCTGGCGATGATCACGGTGGTTGCGCCGATCTGCGGGCCGATCCTCGGTGGCTGGATCACCGACAACTACAGCTGGGAATGGATCTTCCTGATCAACGTGCCGCTGGGCATCTTCGCTGCGCTGGTGGTGGGCAACCAGCTGAAGGGGCGGCCGGAGCAGATCGAGAAGCCGAAGATGGACTACGTCGGCCTGATCACCCTCGTGATCGGCGTCGGTGCGCTGCAGCTGGTGCTCGACCTGGGCAACGACGAGGACTGGTTCGCGTCGATGAAGATCGTGGTGCTGGCCTGCGTGGCCGTGGTGACGCTGACGGTGTTCCTGATCTGGGAGCTGACCGACAAGGATCCGATTGTCGACCTGAAGCTGTTCCGGCACCGCAACTTCCGCGCCGGCACGCTGGCGATGGTGGTGGCCTACGCGGCGTTCTTCAGCGTGGCGCTGCTGATCCCGCAGTGGCTGCAGCGTGACATGGGCTACACCGCGATCTGGGCGGGCCTGGCAACGGCGCCAATCGGCATCCTGCCGGTGATCATGACCCCGTTCGTGGGCAAGTATGCATCGCGCTTCGACATGCGCATGCTGGCCACGATCGCCTTCATCGTGCTGTCGATGACCAGTTTCCTGCGCTCGAACTTCAACCTGCAGGTGGACTACATGCACGTGGCCGGCGTACAGCTGATCATGGGCATCGGCGTCGCGCTGTTCTTCATGCCGGTGCTGCAGATCCTGCTGTCGGACCTGGATGGGCGCGAGATCGCGGCGGGCTCCGGCCTGGCCACGTTCCTGCGTACGCTGGGCGGCAGCTTCGCGGCGTCGCTGACGACGTGGCTGTGGGCGCGGCGCACCCAGGTGCACCATGCCGACCTGACCGAGCATATCTCGGCCTATCAGCCGGGCATGCAGGACCAGGTCACGGCGATGGGGCAGGGCGACCTGCAGCACGGCGCAGCGGTACTGAACAACATGATCAACCACCAGGCATCGCAGATGGGCTTCAACGACATCTTCTTCCTGCTGGGCTGGATCTTCCTGGCGATCATTACGTTCCTGTGGCTGGCCAAGCCGCCATTCGGCGCAGGTGCGGGTGCGGCCGCCGGTGGTGGGCACTGAAAACTCCCTGGAAACACGTGCTGTATTTTGACCCCGCCGCAAGGCGGGGTTTTTGTTTGTGCAACGTGGGTCGCACGGGCCCTGCCGTTGGGGGAGTGCAGCGGCGCAGGTTCAGCGCGTGCGATAGACGCGCTTGAACACCACCCGATCACGGAACAATCGGGAAATGGCCCACATTCCCGCCACAAGTACGGCGCCGCACGTGATCCAGCCGGCAGTGGCCTGCAATCGGCTGCCGACCAGTGCGCCGCAGATGATGGCGGCGACAAAGACGAACATTACGGCCTCCTTCGATGCGCCGTAGTGGACCTCGGCCTGGCATCCCACGCATACGCGTACGCCGTGGTTCGAGCCGGTGTGGCAGTGAGGGCAGATGATGCTGCGCTGCATTGGGGCGTCCTTTGGGGAAAGGGGGGGCGCTGGTCCGGTCGTGTCGATAGACCTGCAACCGGCTCCGGTAAATCTGCCTCCCACCGAAAAGGAATCGGGTGGATCTCGACTAGGAAAAGTACGAATTGAACGGGGAACGTGAAATGCGCCCCAAAAGGGGGGCGTTCAAGGTCTGGTGACGGCGCGCCGGGAGGAGGTATACACCCGCAGGCGACGCCCGGGTGGTGCGAGATACGACAGTCCGAGTGGCGGTTGCGATGCCACGCTCGCCAGGCCCCGGAAACGAAAAAACCCGCTTTCGCGGGTTTGATCATCTTGAGTCGTGGTGCCCAGGAGAGGACTCGAACCTCCACGGTTTTACCCGCTAGTACCTGAAACTAGTGCGTCTACCAATTCCGCCACCTGGGCGACTCAGGAGATGAATTGTGCGGGACGGCAGAGGATGTGTCAACAACATTTCACAGCTTTTTCTGTGGCTGTACGCCCAGGTGAAGCAGCAGGCTGCGCATTGCCGATGACAACTGCGCCCACTCGGCAAAACAGGCGCACAGGCGACGCTGTGCCCACGCATCGGCGAGCGGTACGGCGACGGTATGCGTGCTGCGCCGGTGCTGGCGGGCGATGGTCCGCGGCACGATGCCGATACCAATGTCGTGGCCGACCATGATGCACACCCCTTCGAAGGTCTTCATGCGGATGCGCACGTCCAGGCGCCGCCCGATGTCGCGCGCCTGGTCTTCGATGTAGGCCTGCAGTGCATTGCCGTCGGCCAGCGCGACGAAGGTCTCGCCGGCAACATCGGCGAAGGCCAGGCTGCGCCGCGATGCGAGGCGATGGTCTGCGGGCAGCAGCATCACCAGTGGATCTTCGGCGACCACGTGCTGCTGCAGGCCGGCAGCGTCGACCGCATCACTGATGATGCCGGCCTCGGCCTGGCCAGCGTTGATCGCACGCACTACTTCGGGGCTGGTGCGCTCCAGCAGTTCCACGTGCAGGCGCGGGCGTTCGGCCAGCCACGGTGCCAGCCGCGAAGGCAGGTAGTTGGTCAGTGCTGCGGTGTTGGCATACAGATGCAGTGTGCCGCGCGCGCCGTGCGCGAACGCCTGCAGTTCACCGCGCAGCTGCGCCTGCTGCTGCAGGATCAATCGTGCATGGTGGGCGAGGGCGGCGCCGGCTTCGGTCAGACTGACGCCGCGGGGGTGCCGGTTCAACAACGCGGTGCCGGCATCGGCTTCGATCGTGCGCAGGCGTTCGCTGGCCGACGCCAGTGCCAGGTTTGCCTGCGCTGCGCCGGCCGTGATGCTGCCCGCCTCGGCAATCGCCAGGAACAGGCGCAGGTCGGCGATATCCATCCGCATGTGATGCCCTCATCGCAACGGCTGCGCCTTCGGATCAGCCGAAGGCAAGGCCGGAAACACCGCATTGTGCGCCGAGCGGCCGGCCGATCCAATGAAGCCATGAATGAATCGATGTACTTCTACGTGCTGCTGGTGGTGGTGTTCGTGCTGGCCGGTGTGGTCAAGGGCGTGACCGGCATGGGGTTGCCGACGGTGGCGATGGGGCTGCTGGGCAGCACGCTGTCGCCGGTGTCGGCGGCGTCGATGCTGTTCATTCCCACCTTCGTCACCAATGCGTGGCAGCTGTTGTCCGGGCCGTCACTGGACCGCATCGTGCGGCGCCTGTGGCCGATGATGCTGGCCGTGGTGGTGGTGACGCTGGGCTCGGCGGCGCTGCTGGTGCGGGTCGATCGCACTTGGTCGCGCGTTGCGCTGGGCGTGGCATTGGTGGTCTATGCCGCCTATGCGTTGCTTGCGCCGGTGTTCCGCGTGCAGCAGCGGCGCGAGCGTTGGCTGGGGCCGCTGGTGGGGGCGTTGTCGGGCGTGGTGACCGGCGCCACCGGCGTGTTCGTGATGCCGGCGGTGCCATACCTGCAGTCGCTGGGGTTGCAGCGCGAGGAGCTGGTGCAGGCGCTGGGGCTGGCGTTCACGGTGTCAACGATTTCGCTGACCGCCGGCCTGGTGCTGCACGGCGCATTCGGCATCCAGCAGCTGGGGCTGAGTGCGCTGGCGGTGCTGCCGGCATTGCTGGGCATGTGGCTGGGGCAGGTGATCCGGCAGCGCATCAGTGCGCGGGTGTTCCGGGGCTGCTTCCTGGGTTTCCTGCTGTTGCTCGGGCTGGAGCTGGTGCTGCGGCCGCTGCTCTGATGCCGGATTCCGGGCATGAAAAAACCCGCTCTCGCGGGTTTTTCTCATTCTCGACGTGGTGCCCAGGAGAGGACTCGAACCTCCACGGTTTTACCCGCTAGTACCTGAAACTAGTGCGTCTACCAATTCCGCCACCTGGGCGTCGAGGAGCGAGATTATGGGGCGTTGTTATGGGGGTGTCAACACTTTTTCTGGATCCGGTGTCGGACCCCGTTTCGCGTGCGGAGCGGGCTCTGACTCCATCTCAATCGCTTGGGTCGGAGCCCTTTCCTTCGGAAAGGAATTCGGCCCCGCTGCTGGATTGCAGGCAAAAAAAATCCCCGCCGAAGCGAGGAGTTTTTTCGTTGGTGCCCAGGAGAGGACTCGAACCTCCACGGTTTTACCCGCTAGTACCTGAAACTAGTGCGTCTACCAATTCCGCCACCTGGGCGTTCCAGAGGCGCAATTGTGAAGATGAATCTGCAGGCTGTCAACGACTTCCTGAATATTTTTCACGCAAGGCCTTCAAGACGGCCACTGACCCGTTCTGCACGCCGTCAACGGCTACCATGTAGGGCGATGACTACCAAAAAACCAAGCAAGGGCGGGAGCACCTCCCGCGGCCAGGCCCCGAAGAAGGGCGCCAAGGCGGGCACGGCCCGCACCACCAAGCCGGGCAAGCCGTTGCCGGGCTGGTTCCCCGAATTGAATGAAGGCGGCGCACCGCCGCGTGGCCGCAAGGTCCGCAGCAGCGACGCACCGGGCCCGGCGCCGGGCCGCAAGTTGCCGCCGACCGGCAAGGTGATCGACGATCCCTATGCCGCCCGCGAAGCCGAGAAGTACGAACAGCCCATCGCCAGCCGCGAAGCCATCCTGGCCCTGCTGGAGCGTTGCGAAGGGCCGCAGACGGCAGAGGAACTGGGCGCACGCTTGGGCCTGACCGCACCGGACCGGGCCGAGGCGCTGTCGCGCCGGCTCGGTGCCATGGTCCGTGATGGCCAGCTGGTGCAGAACCGCCGTGGCGGTTTCGCCCCGATCCAGACCCTGAACCTGGTCACCGGCGTGGTGATCGCCAACCCGGAAGGATTTGGCTTCCTGCGCCCGGTCGAGGGTGGCGACGACCTGTTCCTGCCACCGTATGAAATGCGCAAGGTCATGCATGGTGACAAGGTGCTGGCCCGTGTGACCGGCATCGACCACCGTGGCCGCCGCGAGGGCAGCATCGCCCGCGTGCTTGAGCGCGGCATGACCCGCCTGATCGGCCGTTTCAGTGTCGAGATGGGCATCAACTACGTGGTGCCCGATGACAAGCGCGTGCAGCGCAACGTACAGGTGCCGCCGGACCAGACCGGTGGTGCGCGCGACGGCCAGCTGGTGGTCTGCGAACTGACCCAGGCGCCGGATAGCCGCCGTCCGCCGATCGGCCGCATCATTGCCGTGCTCGGCGACAAGCTGACCGCCTCGCTGGTGGTGGAGACCGCCATCCACGGCCATGAACTGCCGTTCGAATTCCCGCAGGAAGTGCTGGATGAAGCGGCCTCGGTGCCGCTGGTGGTCGAACCGGCGATGATCGGCGACCGTGTCGATCTGCGCAGCATGCCGCTGGTCACCATCGACGGTGAAGATGCCAAGGACTTCGACGACGCGGTGTACTGCGAGCCGAACGTCGATGGCTTCCGGCTGGTGGTGGCGATTGCCGATGTCTCCAACTACGTCCGGCCCGGCACGCCACTGGACGAAGAAGCGCAGAAGCGCGCCACCTCGGTGTACTTCCCGGGCTTCGTGGTGCCGATGCTGCCGGAGACGCTGTCCAACGGCATCTGTTCGCTGATGCCGAAGGTCGACCGCATGTGCTTCGTCTGCGACATGCAGATCGACCGCGACGGCCTGGTCACGCATTCGCGCTTCTACGAAGCGGTGATGAACTCGCATGCGCGCCTGACCTACACCCAGGTGTGGAAGGCGGTGGGCGAGGACGATGCCGATACCAAGGCCTGGATGGGTGACCTGCTGCCGCAGGTGCAGCGCCTGCACCAGCTGTACAAGGTCCTGTCCAAGGCGCGTGCCAAGCGTGGCGCCATCGAGTTCGAGAGCAGCGAAGTGCGCTTCGTGCTGGACAACCGCGGTGAAGTGACCCAGGCCGGCATGCTGGTGCGCAACGACGCGCACAAGCTGATCGAGGAATGCATGATCGCGGCCAATGTGGAGGCGGCGAAGTACCTGCTGTCGCGCCATGTGCCGGCCCCGTACCGCATCCACGAGAAGCCGCCGGAAACCAAGTACGCCGACCTGCTCGAATTCCTCAAGGAGTTCAAGCTGAGCCTGCCGCCGTGGTCGAAGGTGCGCCCGGGCGATTACACCAAGCTGCTGAAGAAGATCCGCGACCGCCCCGATGCCACGCTGCTGGAATCGGTGCTGCTGCGCAGCCAGAGCCTGGCGATCTACAGCCCGGAAAACCACGGTCATTTCGGCCTGGCACTGGAGGCGTACGCGCACTTCACCTCGCCGATCCGCCGTTACCCCGACCTGCTGGTACACCGCGCGATCAAGCACGCGTTGTCCGGCAAGCCGCTGGACAAGTTCACCTACAACGCGCGCGAAATGGCTGCGCTGGCGCTGCAGTGTTCCGAGCGTGAGCGCCGTGCCGACGAGGCCGAGCGCGAGGTCGACGAGCGTTACCGCGCGGCGTGGATGGAAAAGCACGTGGGCGGCCAGTTCGACGGCGTGATCAGCGGCGTGACCAGCTTCGGCCTGTTCGTCGAGCTGGATGAGTCGAAGGTGCAGGGCCTGGTGCACGTGACCCAGCTGCCGCAGGACTATTACAAGTTCGACGCGACCCGCAAGACGTTGACCGGCGAGCGCCGCGGCGGCAGCTACCGGTTGGGCGACCGCGTGCGCATCCTGGTGCTGAAGGCCAGCATGGAAGAGCGCAAGATCGACTTCCGCCTGGTCGAGCACAAGGGTGAGGACGAGGGCGATGGCCTGCCGCCGCTGCCGGAGCGTGGCAAGCCGGCCAAGCGTACGAAAAAGCAGTATTGAGAGACGTGCCGACCAACGGTCGGCACCCCACGTTACCTGGTAGGTGCCAACCGTTGGTTGGCACGACGCTTTGGAGGAACGCACCATGCAGGGCCAACCCGAATACAGCGGCGGCTGCCAGTGCGGCGCGATCCGCTTCCAGGCCCGTGGCGAGCTGACCCACAGCTCGATCTGCCACTGCCGCATGTGCCAGAAGGCCTTTGGTGCGTACTACGCGCCCTTGGTGTCGGTGCGGGGCGTGCAGTTCAGCTGGACCCGCGGCCAGCCGCGCTATTTCCAGTCCTCCAACGTGGTGCGGCGCGGGTTCTGCGCCGACTGCGGCACGCCGTTGACCTACGAAGCGCCCGATGGCGTGGCGGTGGCTGCCGGTGCGTTTGACGAACCCGAACGCCTGCCGCCGACGATCCAGTACGGAGTGGAGCGCAAGCTGCCCTTCGTCGACAGCCTGGCCAGCCTGCCGGCGCGACGTACCGAGGAAGACATCGCCGCGCTGGATTTCCTGGCCAAGATCGTGTCCCACCAGCACCCCGACCACGACACCCCGCACTGGCCGCCGCGCAGCCGTTCAGCCGGGGGATGAACGGCCGGTAGCGCCGGGCCATGCCCGGCGAGCGCGAAGCGCGGCCGCCGCCGATGCTCTACCATAGCCACCCCCTTTCCGGTCCCCGCCCGCATGAGCAAGAACAGCCAGTGGATTGTCGGCGTCAACGCCGTCGCCTCCTCCATCGAGAACGACGCCGAGAACGTCCGCGAAGTGCTGGTCGAGGCCGGTGCGAAGAACCCGCGCCTGACCGAGATCGAGGAAAACGCCCGCCGCAAGGGCATCGACGTGCGCAAGGTGAACAGCCAGGCGCTGGACGGTGTCGGCGGTTCGGTACGCCACCAGGGCGTGGCCGCGCGCTATGCCGCCGCCCGCACTTACAGCGAGAACGAGCTGGAAGGCCTGGTCACCGCAGCCGAGGGCAAGGCCCTGCTGCTGGTGCTGGACGAAGTGCAGGACCCGCACAACCTTGGCGCCTGCCTGCGCTCGGCCGCTGCGGCCGGTGCAACCGCAGTGATCATCCCCAAGGACAAGTCGGCCACGGTGAACGCGACCGTACGCAAGACTTCGGCCGGTGCCGCCGATCTGATCCCGGTGGTGGCGGTGACCAACCTGTCGCGCTGCCTGAAGGACCTGCAGAGGCAGGGCGTGTGGATCTATGGCCTGGCCGGCGAAGCCACCGCTTCGCTGTACCAGCTGGACCTGAAGGGCAACATCGCCCTGGTGCTGGGGGGCGAGGCCGATGGCCTGCGCCGCCTGACCCGCGAGAACTGCGATGGCCTGGTCAAGATCCCGATGCCGGGTGAGATCGAGAGCCTGAATGTCTCCGTCGCCGCCGGCGTCAGCCTGTTCGAGGCCGTGCGCCAGCGCGTCTGATCTGTAGAGCCGAGCCCACGCTCGGCGATCGCATACCCGATCAAGGAAGCAGCCGAGCATGGGCTCGGCTCCACAGTAGCCGCTACCCCGCGCTGCCGCCCAGCGCCTTGAACAGGGTCACATCGTTGTTCAGCTGGCCCTGCCGCGCGCGCGCCAGTGACAGCTCGGCATCGCGCCGGGTCTGCTGCGCTTCCAGCCAGGTGCGCAGGTCGGTCGCGCCCACGCGGTAACGCACTTCCTGCGCGCGTTCCACTTCCACCGCTTCGTCATACGACGCCTGCGAGGCCGCCACCTGCCGCGCCAGCTGCTCGCGTGCCGACAGCGCGTTGTCCACTTCCGAGAGCGCGGTGTACAGCGTCTTGCGGAAGTTGGCCGCGGCGATCTGGTAGGCGGTGCCGGCGATGTCGGTATCCAGCTGCGTGCGCTGCAGGTTGAGGAACGGCAGTGACAGGCCCGCGCCCAGCGTGGCCACCGGATTGCGCAGCACATTGCCTAGCGAGGTGGCGCTGGAACCGAGGCTGCCGGTCAGGCTCAACGCCGGGTAATACTGGGTTGCCGTGACCTTGATCGTCTTCAGGCTGTTGCGCAGGCGCAGCTCGGCCGCGCGCAGGTCGGGACGGCGGCCCAGCAGGTCGGCCGGCAACCCCTCGACGATGTCCGGGCTGCGTGCGCCCAGCAGGTCCTGCGGTTCGTCCTGCTGCGGCCAGGGCGTGCCATCCAGCAGTACGGTCAGTGCATTGCGCACTTCCACCCGCTGCTGTTCCAGCGCGCTCTGCGCCGAGCGCTGCGACTGCAGGTTCTGCAGCGCCTGGCGCACTTCCAGGCGCGATACCGCGCCGGCGTCGAAGCGGGCCTGCACCAGTTCGCGGGTAAGTTCCAACCGCTCCAGGTTGGCCTGGCCGGTGGCGATGGACTGGTTGAGATAGGCCAGGTTCCAGTACTGGGTGATGGTGTCGCCGATCACCAGCAGCGCGGTGTTCTGCCGGTCTTCCTCGCTGGCTTCGGCTTCCCAGCGGGCGATGTCGCGCTGGGTGCGCAGGCGCCCCCACAGGTCCACTTCCCAGCCCAGCGAGACGCCGGTGGAATAGCTGCGGCGCCAGTCATCGGCCTGGTCGGTGGCGCGGCTGGCACTGCCGCTGACGCCCGATGACGAAGGCTGCGGCCACAGCGCATTGCTGGCCAGGCCGGCCTGCAGGCGTGAACGCTGCACGGCCAGGCCGGCGGCGGCCAGATCGCTGTTGGCGGCCAGCGCCTGCGCCACCAGACGGTCGAGGCGTTCATCGCCGAAGCCGGTCCACCAGGTGTCCTGCCGGATGTCGCGGCCGGGTGTATCCAGGCTGCTGCGCGGGCCGTCGGCCGGTGCATTGAGGGTGGCATCGCCACGCCCATACTGCGCCGCCACGGCCGGGTCATGCACCGGATAGCGGCCGACGGAGGCGCAGCCGGACAGGGCGAGTACAACCGCACCGGCCGGCAGCAGGTGCCGGGGAGCGGGGAAGGGCAGTCGGATCATCTTCTTCATTCGCGGGCCAGGGCCTCCACCGGATCGAGTTGCGCGGCGTTGCGTGCGGGCAGGAAGCCGAACGCCACGCCGATCAAGGTCGAGCAGGCAAACGCGGCAACGATCGAGGCGGTGGAGAACAGCACCTGGAAATCGCTGGCGAAGCGGCCGATCATCGAGCCCAGCAGCAGCGCCAGGCCGATGCCGAGCACGCCGCCGAGCAGGCACACCAGCACCGCCTCGATCAGGAACTGCTGGCGGATATCACTCTGCCGTGCACCCACCGCCATGCGCACACCGATCTCACGGGTGCGCTCGGTCACCGACACCAGCATGATGTTCATCACGCCGATGCCACCGACCAGCAGTGCGATGGCGGCGATGGCACCGATCAGCAGGGTCATCGTGCGCGTGGTCTGCTCGATGGTCTGGCGGATCTCCGCGCTGTTGCTGAGGAAGAAGTCCTCGGTGCCATGGCGCAGGGTCAGCAGGCGGGTGATTGCTTCCTGCGCCGCATCCATCGGTGTGTCGTCGTCCACGCGTACGGTGATGCTGGAGACATGGCTCTGGCCGAGCATGCGCGACATCACCGTGGTGTACGGCACCCACACGCTGAGGCTGGTACTGCCACCGAAGCCGAAACTCTGGCGCTTGGCCACGCCGACCACGCGTGCCGGCACGTTGCCGAGCAGGATCACCTGTCCGACCGGGTCGACATCGGGGAAGAACTGGGCCTGGGTGTTCTCGTCGATCACCGCCATCTGGCCCAGGCCCTTGACTGCATCGGCATCGAAGAAGCTGCCGCTGAGCAGAGTCACGCCCTTGACCCGGAAGAACTGCTCGCCGACGCCGCTGACCTGGGCGGTCGACGACTGGTTGCGATAACGCGCGGTGACCGAGGTCGATACGCTGGGGGTGGCGCTGTCCACGTAGCTCTGCTTTGCCAGTGCATCGGCATCGCTGGCCTTGAGCGTCTGCACCCGGGCCGAGCGCATGTCGCCGAAACCACGGCCGGGATAGACGTCGATGGTGTTGGTGCCGAGCGCGCTGATGTTCTGCAGGATCTGCTGCTGCGAGCCGTTGCCCAGCGCCACCACCGACACTACCGAGGCGATGCCGATGATGATGCCGAGCATGGTCAGGAAGGTCCGCAGCCGATGGGCGTTCATCGCCAGCAGCGCCATGCGGAACGCTTCGGAGAAGCGGTCTCGGGCCGCCCGCCAGCTGTTGCCGTGGGCGGCCCCGGTACTGGCTTCGCGCTGCGCACGGTAGGCCGGCGCATTCGGGTTGGCGCGGTCGGCGATGATCTCGCCATCGCGGATCTCGATGATGCGCTGTGCGTGCTGGGCCACGCTCATGTCGTGGGTGACGATGATGATGGTGTGGCCTTCGGCATGCAGTTCGCCGAGGATCGCCATCACTTCCTCACCGGATTTCGTATCGAGCGCGCCTGTGGGTTCGTCGGCCAGGATCACCTCGCCGCCGTTCATCAGCGCGCGTGCGATCGACACGCGCTGCTGCTGGCCACCTGACAGCTGGCCGGGCTTGTGATGCATGCGGTCGCCCAGGCCCAGGCGTTGCAGCAGCTGCTCGGCACGCGCATTGCGCACTGCGCCCGGGCTGCCGGCGTACACCGCCGGCACTTCCACATTGCCGCGTGCGTCGAGGTCGCCGAGCAGGTGATAGCGCTGGAAGATGAAACCGAAATATTCGCGGCGCAGTTCGGCCAGTTCGTCCGGCGCCATCTTTCCGGTCTCGCGGCCGGCCACCTGGTAGCTGCCGCGGGTGGGGCGGTCGAGGCAGCCGAGGATGTTCATCAGTGTCGACTTGCCCGAGCCGGACTGGCCGACGATGGCCACCATCTCGCCAGCATGGATGTCGAGATTGACGTCGCGCAGCACGGCGATCACATCATCACCGGCCGGGAACTCGCGTCGCAGGTCGCGCAGGCGCAGCAGCGGCGCCGTCGTGCTCATCGGCGCGGCCCCATGCCCGGGCCGCCGACCCGCATCTGCATGCCGCCTCGGTTCCCGCCACCGGCACCGGCACCGGCGGCGCTGGCTTCGCCGACCACCACGCGCTCGCCTTCCTTCAACCCGGACAGGATCTCGGCGGAGGCGCCATTGTTGATGCCCACCGTGACCTTGCGCGGCTGCGGCTGGCCCTTGTCGTCCAGCACCCGCACCATGCGCTCGTCGCCACGGCGCTTCGGCCCCAGCGCCACCGCCGGCACCATCAGCACGCCCTTGGCCTGCTTGAGCAGTACCGAGACCTGCGCGGTCATGTCGATGCGCAACGTGCCGTCCGGATTCTCCACGTCGAACAGCGCGTTGTAGTAGACCGCGCTGCTGGAACTGGAACTGGACGAACTGCTGGAGCTGGAGGAGCTTTCGTTGGCGATCGAGGCCGGCGCCGGATTGATCTGGCGCAGCGTGGCGTGGTACTTGCGGTCCGGGTCACCCAGCGTGGTGAAGTACACCGGCATGCCGGGCTTGATCTTGATCACGTCGGCCTCGGAGATCTCGGCATTGACGGTGACCACGTCCAGCCGCGCCAGCATCACGATGGTCGGTGCGGTCTGGTTGGCGTTCACGGTGCGGCCTTCCTCCGCCACCACCGCCACCACGGTGCCGTCCATCGGCGCGGTGATGCGGGTGTAGGCCAGGTTGGCGCGGGCGGTGCCCAGTTCTGTTTCGCGGCCCTTGATCTGCGCCTCGTAGGACTGCAGCTGGGCACGGGCGGTCTTCAACTGCGCCTCGGCGGCATCATATTCCTGGCGCGAGGTGGCTTCGGCAGCCAGCATCTGCTGCTGCCGCGCGAATTCCAGTTCGGCCTGGCGCAGGGTGGCCTGCTGCACGGCGCGCTGCGCGGTGACCTGGTCCAGCGAGGCCTGCGCGTTGAGCACCTGGTTCTGCTGGGTGGTGGCATCGATCTCGGCGATCAGGTCGCCTTCCTTCACGGTGTCGCCCAGCTGTACCTTCAGCGACTTGATCTGGCCCGAGGCCTGGGCGCCGACGCTGACCAGCTTGTAGGCGTCGATCACACCGGTGGCCTCCACTGTCTGCTCGATGTCACCACGGCTGACGGGCGCGGTCGCCACCGCCGGGACGGCCGGCTTGCGCAGCAGCCACCAGGCGGCTGCAACGACGGCAAGGGCAAGCAGGGCGACCAGTATCAGGCGACCCCGGCGGGTCGCGGGCAGCAGGCGGAACGTCACGTCGTGGCTTCACTCTCGGGGCCGCGTGGGCGGCGTTGGCGGGCATTGTGAAGACCGGGCGACAGGCGGCTCAATCCTCGGGGTATGTCTCTATGTAACACTGTCGGCAAATAGGCGTAACCACAGGTATCCCGACCATCGGTGGATACACTGGTACGCATTGCCCCGGATGCGGTTCAGCTGCCGACACGGGATGATCGCGACATGGAGACTGAAAACACGATGCATCGACTGCTGATCGTCGACGACGACAATGACATCCGCACCCTGCTGGCCGAGCAGCTCGGCCGCGCCGGCTACCAGGTGAGCACGGCGGCTGATGGCACCGCCATGCGCCAGCTGCTGGACCGTGAGCACGTGGACCTGATCGTGCTCGACCTCAACCTGCCGCGTGAGGATGGCTTGACCCTGTGCCGCGACCTGCGCGCGCGCTCGAACACGCCGGTGATCATGCTGACGGCTCGTGCCGAGCCGATTGACCGCGTGCTGGGCCTGGAGATGGGCGCCGATGACTACCTGGCCAAGCCGTTCGAGCCGCGCGAGCTGCTGGCGCGCATCCGCAATGTGCTGCGCCGGACCGAGGCGCTGCCGGCCAACCTGGAGCCATTGGCGATTCGCCGTGCGCGCTTCTCGCGCTGGGTGTTCGACCTGGAACACCGCCATCTGGTTGACCCGGACAATCGCGTGGTGGTGCTGTCCGGCGCCGAGTTCCGGCTGCTGCGGGTGTTCATTGCCCATGCCAACAAAGTGCTGTCGCGCGAGCAGCTGGTCGCGCTCAGCAGCGGGCGCAATTACGAGGCACAGGACCGTGCCATCGATCTGCAGGTCAGCCGGCTGCGCAACAAGCTGGGCGACGACGGTGGCCCGGATGGGCTGATCAAGACCGTTCGCAACGAAGGCTATGTACTGGCCTCCTCGGTGAACCTGGAATAGGCCGCGATGAAACGCCTGCGCCATTTCCTGTCCTCGATGGTCGGGCGGTTGTTCGTGATCCTGCTGCTGGGCATGAGCGTGGCCGCGATCGGCGCGACCATGCTCGCCACCTCCAAGCGGCAGCAGGAGTTCGAGCGGCAGAACCTGAACCGCATCGCCGACCGCCTGCAGGGTTACGTCAACCTGCTGGACGGCAATCCGGAACTGCGCGAGCGCCTGCTCGAGATCGGTGGGCCCAGCGTCCGCGCCCTGCAACCCGGCGCGCGCCTGGGGCGGGCCGATACAGCTCTGATGGAAGTGCTGGATGACCGGCCAGGCCCGGTCGCACGCGCGCACGTGCACTTTGCTTCATTCCGCTCCTGCATCCCCAAGCTGCAGGAACTGCTGCCGCCGCCGCCGCCCGGGCATCGCAAGCACCCGCGCGAGCGTGATCCGGCGTTCATTCCGCCCAAGTGCCGCGCGGTGGACGTAACGCTCACCGATGGCACGCTGCTGAAGCTGGCGCTGGATTCGCCGGCGGTAGCGCACAACGGCATCCTCGCCGTTGACCCGTGGTTCCTGACCCTGCTGGTGTTGGCGATCGCGGTGCTGGCCTATATCGTCGCGCGCATTGCAAGCGCGCCGCTGCAGGAGTTGGCCGCTGCCGCCGAAGACCTGGGCGACGACCTGCAGCGCGATCCCTTGCCGCTGCGCGGGCCGCGCGAAGTGCAGCGCGCCGCCGAAGCCTTCAACGCCATGCAGCACCGGCTGCAGCGGCACCTGGCCGAGCGCACGCAGATGCTGGCAGCGATCACCCACGATCTGCAGACGCCGCTGACGCGGCTGCGGCTGCGGCTGGAGAATGTCAGCGACGAGGCCCTGCGTGAGCGCCTGATTGGCGATCTGGCCGCGATGCAGGCACTGGTGCGCGAGGGCCTGGAGCTGGCCCGCAGTGCCGAGAGTGCCGAGCAGCGTGCAGCACTGGACCTGGATTCGCTGCTGGAGAGCATTGTCGAGGACACCGCCGAAGGCGGCGCCGATGTGGTCTTCGAAGGCGGCAGCGGGGCGGTGCTGATGCTGCGCCCGCTGGCCATGCACCGCCTGTTCTCCAACCTGGTGGACAATGCGGTGATGTATGCGCAACGGGCGCGGGTACGGGTCGAGCGCAGTGGGGGTGCGATCACCGTGGTGGTGGCCGATGATGGCCCGGGCCTGGCCGAGGAGCAGCTGGAGGCGGTGTTTGATCCCTTCGTGCGGGTGGAAACCTCGCGTTCGCGCCAGACCGGCGGGGCCGGGCTGGGCTTGACCATCGCCCGCGCCCTGGCCGAGAAGGATGGGGCGCGGCTGTGGCTGCGCAACCGTGCCGAAGGCGGGCTGGAGGCGGTGGTGCAGTGGCCGGCCAGCGCCCAGGTGACGCCGCCGGGGCGCGCCGGCTGAGCCTTCGCAGCTGGCGATGGTGACGCGGTGGGCCGGCTTTGGCCTATCATCTGCGCAACTTCCCAGTACCCCCCCGATGAGCCAGCCCGTTCCCGCCGGCATGCCGCTCCGCGCTGCCCGGCCGTTCCCGCACGCTGCCAGGCACGGCAGCCCTGCCTGGCCGCCGCCGCTGCACTGATGGCCGCACAGGGGGACATCCGGCGCTGGGCGGAGCGCCGCGGATCAGATATCGGTCGATGGCTGCGACAGGGCCTGCTGTGCCTGCTGCTGGCCCTCGCGCTGCCGGTGGCTGCGCAGGAAGGGGCGCCGCCGCTGCGCGACTATGCCATTGATGTATGGACCTCGCGCAATGGCCTGCCGCACAACTCGCTGCGTGACATCGCGCAGACCCCCGAAGGCCACCTGTGGTTCGCGACCTGGGAAGGCCTGGTGCGCTACAACGGCCTGGATTTCACCGTGTTCGACCGCAGCACCCGCCCGGGCCTGCGCGACAACGGCATCGGTGCGCTGTTCGTCGACCGCCAGGGTGGCTTGTGGATCAGTGATTCGCGCGGCAACGTCAGCCACCGTGGCAGCGATGGCCAGTGGCGCGTCTGGGAGCACCAGGCCGATACGCCGCAGGTGCTGATACAGTCCATGCAGATGGACAGCCAGGGCCGGCTGTGGCTGCTGTACGAGGGCAAGGGCATCGGCTATCTGACACCGGACAATGGCATCGTCTACCAGGCGCCGGCGGCGGACCTTCCGATGGCGATGAGTTTCACCAAGCTGGTGGTCGATGCGCAGGACCGGGTCTGGGTCGGTACGCTGGACGGGCTGGTGCTGCGCGACAACGACGGCGTGCTCAAACGCGCGCCCGCAGCCTGGGGACTGGGGGCCGGCAGTGGTCTTTCATGGCCCTACCGTGCGCCGGATGGTGCGCTGTGGATCGTCGCCGGCGAGCGCCTGTACCGGGTGGAAGATGACCAGCTGGTGCTGATGCACCGTCTGCCGGGGCAGCTGCACATGACCTCGATGCTGCAGGATCGCCATGGTGACCTGTGGCTGGGCACCGAGAACCAGGGCCTGCTGCGCATCTCCGCACATGGCCTGGAGCGGCTGCCGGCGGGCCTGAACCTGCCGGGCGGACGCGTGGTCAGCCTGCGCGAGGACGCCGAGGGCAGCATCTGGGTGGGCGCCAACGGCGGGCTGTACCGCCTGCGCGAAACGCTGTTCAGCAGTTACACCGAGCGCGATGGGCTCAGTGGCGACTATGTGCGCACCGTGTTCGAGGACCGCGACCGCCAGCTCTGGGTGGGCAGCGCCAGCGGCCTCGATCTGCAGACGGCCGACGGCCGCTTCCGTGCGATGCCCCTGCACAACCGCGGTGGCAAGGCACCTTCGGTGCTCAGCCTGGCGCAGGGACCGGACGGTGACCTGTGGGTCGGCACGTTCGGCGATGGCGTCTACCGTCTTGGTCCCGACGGCCGGCTGCGGCACAACTACGCCGCTGCCGATGGCATGCCGGGCGGCAACATCCGCGCGATCAGCGTAGACCCGCAGGGCGTGGTCTGGGCCGGCACGCAGAAGGGCGTGGTCCGCATCGACGGCGACCGTGTGCAGGTATCAAGCATGGCGGGCATGCCCGGCGGCCTGATCACCGCGCTTGAGCACGATCATCAGGGCAACCTGTGGATCGGCACCATCGAGGGAATCCGCGTGCTGCGCGGCGACCACGTGCAGTCGATCGACCTCGCGCCGATGGGCGGTGGCCGCAGCGTGTTCGGCTTCCACCAGCTGGGCGACGCGATGTGGATCAGCAGCGACCGTGGCCTGTACCGCTGGCGGAACGGGATGCTGGCGCGGGTGGGGCTCGAGCAGGGTATGCCGGTGGACGCGGTGTTCCAGCTGGTGCCTGATCGTCTTGGCAACGTGTGGGTCAGCAGCAACCGAGGCGTGCTGCGCACCGACATGGCTACCCTGAACGCGGTGGCCGATGGCCGAGCACCCCGGGTGATGGTGGAGCGCTACAACGAGATCGACGGCATGGCCAATGCGCAGGCCAACGGCAGCTCTGGGCCTTCGGCGATCCTGCGCCAGGACGGCACGTTCTGGGTGGTGACTGCCGGTGGCCTGAGCACGGTTGATCCGCAGCGCCTGCAGCGCTTCCGCGAGCGGCCATCGCCGCCCGCCGCGATCGAGAGCGTGCAGGTGGATGGCGCGCCGGTGCATTGGGAAGGACCGGATCGCAACGCCATTCCCGGTGGCCGCCGCCTGGCGGTCAGCTATGTCGGCCTGAGCTACCTGATGTCTGACCGGATCCGTTACCGCACGCGGTTGGATGGGCTTGATGCCGGCTGGGTCGAGCGCGGCCCGCAGCGCAGCGTGGAGTTCGTCGGCCTGCCGCCGGGCGAATACACCCTGCACGTGGCGGCGGCACATCCCGGTGGCAGCTGGGGCCAGCAGGAGGCGGTGTGGAGCTTCACCGTGGAGCCGTTCTGGTGGCAGCGACGCAGCGTGCAGGTGCTGGGGGCACTGGTGCTGCTGACCGGGCTGGTGGCGCTGTACCGCTTGCTGCTGCAGCAGTTGAAGGCCAGCAACCTGCGCCTGGCACGTCGGGTGGACGAAGCAACTTTCGACCTGCAGGCCAAGACCGTGCACCTGCAGGCGTTGAACCAGGAAAAGACCGAACTGGCCGAGCGCCTGGCACGCCAGGCTGAGGCATTTGAACGGCAGGCCCGCGAGGATGCACTGACCGGCCTGCCCAATCGCCGCGCCTTCGACGAAACCCTTGCCCGCGACTTCGCCCGTTCGCAGCGCAGTGGTCATCCACTGTGCCTGGTGGTGCTGGATATCGACCACTTCAAGGACGTCAACGACCGCCACAGCCACAGCATCGGCGATGCCGTGCTGGTGCAGGTGGCGCGCTTGATCGCTGCGGCCTGCCGCGATTCGGACCTGCCGGCGCGCACCGGCGGTGAAGAGTTCGCGCTGCTGCTCAACGACACCCGCCTGGAAGAGGCCGCACAGCTGTGCGCACGCCTGCGCGGCCTGTTCCATGACCACCCGGACTGGGCCGGTGTGGAAGGCCTGCGCGTGACCTTCAGCGCGGGCCTGGTGGAGCTGGATGCCGACGACCGCACCCCGGCGCTGCTGTACCAGCGCGCAGACCGCGCACTGTACCGCGCCAAGAGCGATGGCCGCGATCGTACGAGTATTGGTTGATCCCATCCAGGCGTGGCGTGGATCTACCGTGCGGTGAGTGGTGGGTGCGGACCGTTGGTCCGCACTGCGTGGATGCGGTTGCGCCGTTGGCTGCCTTACCGCGGCCAGGCGTTGGCGATGGTGCAGAACAGCCGCGCGGTCTGTTCGGTGTCATACACCGCGCTGTGTGCCTCGTTGGCATCCCAGCCCAGCCCGGCGGCCGTGGCGGCGCGAGCCAGCACGGTCTGCCCGTAGGCGATGCCGGCCAGGGTGACCGTGTCGAACACGCTGAACGGATGGAACGGGTTGCGCTTGTGACCGGTGCGGGCCACGGCGGCGTTGACGAAGCCAAGGTCGAAATGGGCGTTGTGGCCGACCAGGATCGCGCGCTGGCAGCCGTATTTCTTCATTGCTGCGCGCACCGGGGTGAAGATGTGGTCCAGTGCGGCCTTTTCTTCCTTGGCCAGCCGGAACGGATGGTCGAGGATGATGCCGGTCACTTCCAGCGACTTCGGGTCGATCTCCAGGCCTTCGGCCGGCACTACATGGGCGCTGGCGGTCTGGCCCGGGTACAGCAGGCCGTTCTCGTCCATCTCGATCGGCACTGCGGCTATTTCCAGCAGCGCGTTGCGCTGGCTGTCGAAGCCGCCGGTTTCCACATCCACCACCACCGGCAGGAAACCGCGGAAGCGTTGTGACATCGCGCGCTGCGCCTGGGATACTGCGGAATCGGGAGCGGCGGTAGGTGCGGGAATGGGGTCGGTCATGCGTGAATTCTAGCAGAGCGACCCTGGGCGCCCGGCCACGCAGCCCATGCCCGCCACCGTGGCAGAACCCGGTAGGTGCCAGCCTTGGTTGGCACGCGATGCGCCGACCAAGGTCGGATCTACCGGACCGCGGGACGTGCCGTCGTACCCGACGGATGCCACGGCCACAGCAACGCATCCACGCTCAGCCTGCCTGCGCCGGTGAAGACCAGCGGCAGCAGCATCGCCATGAACAGCACCGGCAGCTTGAAGTTGCCGTAGCCCTGGTCGCTGATCGCATACCCCATCGCGAGGTCGCCCAGCGAGTTCCATTGCATCGGCCAGTGCACGGCGTAGGTGGCCACCACGGTCAGCACCAGCAGGCTGGCAGCGGCAAAACGGGTACCAAAACCGAACAGCAGGCAGGCTGCGCCGAGCAGTTCAAACCAGGTGGCCAGTTGCCAGTTCAGGGCAGCGGGGAGCTGGTTGAACGGAAACGGGAAGGCGTCCTGCAGATCGGCGAACCAGTTCTGGCCTTGCAGTTTCTCGCGGCCGGATTCGAAGTATTCCCAGGCCAGCAGCAGCCGCAGGCCGAGCGGGGCCAACCAGGGGGCGAGACGGTCCAGCTGGCCACGCGCGGTGGCCAGGGGCGGGAGCTTCATCGGTGCATCTCCGGGGCGGGGAAGGGAGGTGTCAGGCAGGTGCGGTCAAAGGGCCGATCACGCCGGCCCGCAGGAACTGCTGCAGCAGCGCGGCACCGGGTTCGGCCAGCGCCTGTTCGGCCAGGTCATGCGCGGCGGCCAGTTGCTTCAGATAGGCATGTCCATCGAGGCCGGGCTGCTCCCCGATGCTGGACAGCAGGTACACCGCCAGCGGGCTGAGTACGGCGAAGCGCACCTCGCCATCGGCCTCGCGACGCACCAGCAGGCCGGTCGGCTCGGCCGGCAACTGGGTAGGTGCGTCCTCGGCGCCGAGGCGGTGCACCGGCCATTGGTACAGCAGCGGCCACGCCAGCGGTGAGCGCTGCAGCGGCACCCGCAGCGGGTCGATGTCCGCTACGACCGGCAGCGGTTCGGCGTCCAGTTGGTACAGCGCGGTTTCCACCCACTCGTAGTGGGCCAGTTCGGCCAGCGCAGGGTGTGGCAGCTGCGGCTGTGCCTGCAGCCACTGCACGAATTCGGCGGCCAGTTCGGTGAACAGCGGCGTCTGGCAGCGATGGGTTGCGAAGTAGTGGCGCACCAGTCCGCTCCAGGCTGATACGCCGAGCAGGCGCACGCAGACCGGAAAGCCGTTGCTCAACAGGCCGAGCAGGTTGTTGAACAGCAGCCGCTGGTAGACCGCGACGCGCCGTGGCTCCAGCCCGCCCGGTGGCGGCACGCCCTGGGGATCTCGCAGAAAGGCGGTGAATGCGTGCTGCTGCGCACGCAGCGTGGCGGGGGTATCAGCCATATGCCGCCTCCGCGTGTACGGCCTGCAGGCGGCGGATGGTCTGCAGTTCGCCGCGCAGTTCGGCATAGGGCGGGAAATTGAAATCGCGTTCGAGCAGGGTGGGGCGAGCGCCGATGCGCGCATAGGTGCGTGCCAGCAGCTCCCAGACCGGGTCGATCACCGCGCTGCCGTGGGTATCGATCTTCAGATCCGGTGCCTCGTCCAGGTGCCCGGCCACGTGCAGGCAGACGATGCGGTCTGCGGGCAGGCCAGCGATGAACGCGTCGGCGTCGTAACCGTGGTTGCAGGCGTTGACGTAGACGTTGTTGACGTCCAGCAGCAGGTCGCAGTCGGCTTCGGCAAGCACGGCGTTGGTGAAGGCCAGTTCGTCCATCGCCGGTTCCGGTGCCAGGTAGTAGGACACGTTTTCCACCGCGATGCGGCGACCCAGCACGTCCTGCACGCGGGCGATGCGTGCGGCGGTATGGCGCACCGCTTCATCGGTGAAGGGGATCGGCAGCAGGTCGTACAGGTGGCCGTCGTCGCTGCAGTAGCTCAGGTGTTCGCTGTACAGCGGCACGCGGTGTTTTTCCAGGAACTGGCCAACCTGCTCCAACAGCTGCGTATCCAGTGGCGCAGTGCCGCCCAGCGACAGGGACAGGCCGTGGCAGCTCAGCGGATGGCGCTGTGCCAGCTCGGCCAGTGCGTCACCGGCGGGGCCGCCGACATGGATCCAGTTCTCCGGCGCGCATTCGAGGAAATCGAAATCGCTAGCCGGTGCATCGCGCAGCTCCTGCAACAGCGCCCGGCGCAGCCCCAACCCGACGGCCGCCGCACGAAGCGGCGACCGCAGGTTGGCGATGCTGGCGCGGACCTCAGTGCTTGCCACCGCACTTGCCTTCGCCACACTTGCCTTCGGCGGCCTTCTTGTCGCCGGCCTGAGCCTTGGCGCCTGCTGCCGCACCGGCAGCCTTGCCCTTGTCGGCGCCGCACTTGCCTTCGGCGGACTTGCCATCTGCGCCACACTTGCCTTCGGCATGCTTGGCGGCCTCTGCGGAGGTCTTGGCTTCGGCGCCCTTGGCATCGGTGCTGGCCTTGGCAGCCTGGCCAGCCACCAGATAGCCCTGGGCCAGGTCGCTCATGCTCAGCGCCGAGGCATTGGCGGTGATGCCAAGGCCGGCGGCCAGGGCGGTAGCAGTCAGCAGGGACAGGGTCTTGTTGGAACTGCTCATCGGTCGTGCTCCTGGGTGGTGTGGGCGGGTGCCCGGGTGGCCGGCAGGGATGCCGGTGGAAACGATGGTGCAGCGATCCTACTCAACGAATCCTCGCCAAGACCTCAAATTTTCGTGAGGTTTGTTACAGAAGGGGAACACGGTTCCCGGTGGATCCACGCCATGCGTGGATGAATCGCCGGAACGCCCAGAAACAAGAAGGCCGCTGTCACCAGGACAGCGGCCACCTTGGAGTCGACTCCGGTGTTGCAGTGCAGCGTCAGGGCTGGCCGGTGCTGGAGGTCTCGTCGCGCTTCTCGCGCGGCGGCAGCGGCTGCTCCCCGTGCACCAGGAACCATACGTTCTCGGCGATGTTGGTGGCGTGGTCGCCCACGCGCTCCAGGTTCTTGGCCATGAACAGCAGGTGCGTGCACGGGGTGATGTTGCGCGGGTCTTCCATCATGTAGGTCAGCAGCTCGCGGAACAGCGCGGTGTACTGTGCGTCCAGGCGGGCGTCGTCCTCGCGCAGTTCCAGTGCGGCGTCGGCGTCATTGTCGCGGTAGGCGGCAATGGCACGACGGACCTGCTGCGCGGCCAGGCGGCCCAGCGCACGCAGGCCCTGGATCTGCGGCAGCGGCGGCACCTTGCCCAGCGCGATCGAACGCTTGGCCACGTTCGCTGCATAGTCGCCGATGCGTTCGATGTCGGCCGGGATGCGCAGGCCAGCGAGGATCTCGCGCAGGTCGCGCGCCATCGGGCCACGCAGGGCCAGGCGCATCACGTCATGGCTGATCTGCTGCTCCAGCGCATCAATGGCTTCGTCGTTGGCGATGATGCGATGGGCGGCGTTCTCGTCGCGCTTCTCGATCACGTCCATCGACGCTTCGAGCTGGGCGACGGCCATCTCGCCCATGCGCACGATTTCGGCCACCAGGCGCTGCTGCTCTTCGTCGTAGCTCTTGACGATGTGGTCGTTGGGAAGGTTCATGGTCTGCAATCCGGGTGGAGCCAGGCCGTGCCTGGCTGGGACATGTGGCGAAGGATCAGCGTCGATCAGCCGAAGCGACCGGTGATGTAGTCCTCGGTCTGCCGCTGCGACGGCTGCGAGAAGATCACTTCGGTGCGGTCGTGCTCGATCAGGTCGCCCAGGTACATGAAGGCGGTGTAGTCGGAAACGCGCGCGGCCTGCTGCATGTTGTGGGTGACGATGACGATGGTGTACTCGTGCTTGAGCTCTTCCACCAGCTGCTCGATGCGGCTGGTCGAGATCGGATCCAGCGCCGAGGTCGGCTCGTCCAGCAGCAGCACCGACGGGCGCAGCGCCACGGCACGGGCGATGCACAGGCGCTGCTGCTGGCCACCGGACAGGCCCAGCGCGCTCTGCCCCAGCTTGTCCTTCACTTCGTCCCACAGTGCACCCTGGCGCAGTGCCTGCTCGACGCGGTCGGCCATGTCGGCCTTGCTCAGCTTCTCGTGGTGGCGGATGCCATAGGCCACGTTCTCGAAGATGGTCATCGGGAACGGCACCGGCTTCTGGAACACCATGCCGACCTTGCTGCGCAGGCGGTTCATCGGGTACTTCGGCGACAGGATGTTCTCGCCGTCCAGCAGCACTTCACCGCGCGCTTCCAGCTTCGGGTACAGCGCGTAGATGCGGTTGAAGATGCGCAGCAGGGTCGATTTGCCGCAACCGGAAGGACCGATCAGCGCGGTCACGCGCTTTTCCGGAATTTCCAGGTTGATGCCCTTCAGGGCGTGGAACTTGTCGTAGTAGAAGTCCAGTCCACGCGCAGCCAGCTTCACCGGCGACGGTGTGTGCAGGCTCTCGTGCGAGGACGGCACGGCGATGCGCTGCATCGGCACGGCGTTGGAAAGGTCGTTCATGGCGTTGTCCACGGAAAGGTCAGTCATGGGAGATACGGTTGCGCAGCAGGATGCCGCGGGCGGCAAGGCTGACCAGCAGCACGAAGACAGTCAGCACCAGGGCACCGGCCCAGGCCAGTACCTGCCAGGATTCGTACGGGCTGCCGGCGAACTGGTTCATCACCACCGGTACCGAAGCCATCGGCTGGAAGATGTTGTTGTTCCAGTACTGGTTGCCGAAGGCGGTGAACAGCAGCGGAGCGGTCTCGCCGGAGATGCGGGCCAGCGCCAGCAGGATGCCGGTGATGATGCCGGCCGAGGCACTGCGGTACAGCACCTGCACGATCACCTTCCACTGCGGGATGCCCAGCGACAGGGCCGCTTCGCGCATCTGCGAGGGCACCAGGCGCAGCATCTCGTCGGTGGTGCGCACCACCACCGGCAGCACGATGAAGGCCAGCGACAGGGCGCCGGCGAACGCCGAGAAATTGCCGCCGGTCTGCATTACATACAGCGTGTAGACGAACAGGCCCAGCACGATGGACGGCGCCGACAGCAGGATGTCGTTGACGAAGCGGACCACGGTGCCGGCCTTGCGGGCGTTGCCATACTCGGCCAGCCAGGTGCCGGCCAGCACGCCCAGCGGGGTGCCGATGCCGATGGCCAGTGCACACATCACGGCACTGCCGAAGAAGGCGTTGGCGAGGCCGCCGTCCTGCATCGGCGGTGGCGTCATCTTGGTGAACAGATCCCAGTTGATGCCGGCCAGGCCCTTGGCAGCCAGGGTGAACAGGATCCAGCCCAGGAAAAACAGGCCGAACAGGGCGGTGGCGCAGGACGCAGTGATCGCAACGACGTTGCCGATGCGTCGGCGCAGGTACAGCGAATCAGCGGTGGTGGACATCAGTTGCCCTCCTTGCGGGACAGGCGCATCAGCATCAGGCGGGCGATGGCCAGCACCACGAAGGTGACGATGAAGAGGACGAAGCCGAGCAGCAGCAGGGCCGAACGGTAGGTCTCAGTGGCTTCGCCGAAATCATTGGCGATCAGCGCAGCGATGGTGGTGCCCGGTTCCAGCAGCGACGGCGACAGGCGCACGCTGTTGCCGATCACGAAGGCCACCGCCATCGTTTCGCCCAGCGCGCGGCCCAGGCCGAGGAAGATGCCGCCGATGACCGCCGAACGGGTGTAGGGCAGGACGATGTCCCAGCTCACTTCCCACTTGGTGGAGCCCAGCGCATAGGCCGATTCCTTCAGGCGGGTCGGCACGGTCAGGAACACTTCGCGCATCACCGAGGAGATGAACGGAATGACCATGATGGCCAGCACGAAACCGGCGGTGAGCATGCCGATGCCCAGCGGCGGGCCCTGGAACATCGGGCCGATCACCGGCCATTCGCCCAGGGTCTCGTTGAGGAACGGGGTGACGTACTCGGTCATCACCGGCACCAGCACGAACAGGCCCCACATGCCGTAGATGATCGACGGGATGCCGGCCAGCAGTTCGATGGCGGTACCGACCGGGCCACGCAGCCAGCGCGGCGCGACTTCGGTGAGGAAGAAGGCGATGCCGAAGCTGACCGGCACGGCGATGACCATCGCGATGACGGCGGTGACCAGGGTGCCGTAGATCGGAGCCAGAGCGCCGAACTTGTTTTCGACCGGATTCCAGTCAGCGGAGAAGAAGAAGCTCAGGCCCTGCATCTGCAGGGCGTGGCGACCGCCCCACAGCATCGACAGCGCGGCGCAGGCCAGGGCGATCAGGACGAAGATGACGGTGCCGACCAGCACCCATCGGAACAGTGTGTCGTTGCGGGCATCACGCGCATCACGCGTGGACGGGGCGGCTACAGGCTGGGCGATGGCATTCATGGGGACGGCTGGGCCAGGAAGGGGCGGGGCGGCACGGCGTGGAACAAGCGGTGCCCGCGCGGGGCGGGCACCGTCGTGTCCATCACTTCAGGTCGGTCGCCCAGTAGGCCTCGATCTGCTTGACCAGTTCGGCCGGCAGCGGCACGTAGTGCAGTTCGTTGGCCTGCGCCTGGCCGTTTTCGAAGGCCCACTTGAAGAAGGCCAGGGTGTCCTGGTTGCGCTTGGCATCCTTCGGCTTCTTCTGCATCAGCATGAAGTTGGTGGCGGTGATCGGCCACGCCTGCTCGCCCGGGGCATTGGTGATGACCAGGTTGAAGTCCTTGGCGCTGGCCCAGTCGGCGCTGGCGGCCGCGGCGGCGAAGGTTTCCGCGCTCGGCTCGACCCAGTTGCCGGCCGCGTTCTGCATGGCGGTGTACGGCATGCCGTTCTGCAGCGCGTAGGCCAGTTCGACGTAACCGATCGAGCCCTTGATCTGCTTCACGTAGGACGCGACGCCTTCATTGCCCTTGCCACCGACGCCGTCCGGCCACTGCACCGAGGTGCCTTCGCCGACCTTGCTCTTCCACTCCGGGCTGACCTTGGACAGGTAGTTGGAGAAGTTGAAGGTGGTGCCCGAACCGTCCGAACGGTGGACCAGGGTGATCTTGCCATCCGGCAGCTTCACGCCCGGGTTGGCGGCGACGATGGCCGGGTCGTTCCAGGTCTTGACCTTGCCCAGGAAGATGTCGGCCAGCAGGGCGCCGCTCAGGCGCAGCTTGCCGGCTTCCAGGCCTTCGATGTTGACCACCGGCACCACGCCGCCGATGGCCGACGGGAACTGCGCCAGGCCGGCCTGGGCCAGCTCCTCGCTGCTCAGCGGCTTGTCGGACGAACCGAAGTCGACGGTGCCGGCCTTGATCTGGGCGATGCCGCCGCCGGAGCCGATCGACTGGTAGTTGATCTTGGCGCCGGTGCTGGCGTTGTAGTCAGCCGACCACTTGGAGACCAGCGGGAAGATGAAGGACGCGCCGGCACCGGACACTTCGGCGGTCACCTTGGCACCGGCAGCGGCCGGGGCAGCGGCAGCGTCGGTGGCCGGCTGCTGCGCGGCCTGCTTGTCGCCACCGCAGGCCGACAGGCCCAGGGCGATGGCCAGGGAAAGGGCGGCAAGGCCGGCCGAGTGCAGTTTCATGGTCACTCCATAGCGGGGAAGAGCCGACGTGGTCGGCGGATGCGGCTATGAAATGATGTTTTTGTTACAGCCGTATTACGACCATGACAGAGGTGCCCTGGATCACGTTCTGACAAGGGTTTCACAGGATTGGCGCCGATCCGGCAGGTGCCCGGAAACCCCCGATCTGCGCACCGATATGACGGTCGGGGCAAGGTAGAGCCGAGCCCGCGCTCGGCTGTTCCCTGCCCTCGGTAGCTGCGGACCGTTGGTCCGCACGCTCCAGAGCGCAGCCGAGCGTGGCTCGGCTCTACAGAGTCAGGCGCATCCCCAAGAACAAGAAGAGCGCGAGATCTCGAGGATCTCGCGCCCGGGTGGGAGCGGCGGGGGAGAGAGGACCCGCCGCCCCCGTTCCTGCGGGGGAACGCGCTTACTTCAGGTTCTGCGACCAGTAGGTCTCGATCTGGCGGACCAGGCTGTCCGGCAGCGGCACGTAGTCCAGCTGGCGGGCCTGGGCATCGCCGTTCTTGTAGACCCAGCGGAAGAATTCCTGGGTCGCCTTGCCATTGGCAGCATTCTTCGGCGTCTTCTGCACCAGGATGAAGTTGGTGGCAGTGATCGGCCAGGACTCGGCGCCCGGCGCATTGGTCATCACCAGGTAGAAGTCGCGGGCGCTGGCCCAGTCGGCACTGGCGGCAGCGGCAGCGAACGAGGTGTCGCTCGGCTGCACGAACTTGCCGGCGGCATTCTTCATCGCGGTGTAGGAGAGCTTGTTCTGCAGCGCGTAGGACAGTTCGACATAGCCGATGCCGCCCTTGATCTGCTTCACATAGGCGGCAACACCTTCGTTGCCCTTGCCGCCGATGCCGGCCGGCCACTGCACCGAGGTGCCTTCACCGACCGAGCTCTTCCACTCCGGGCTGACCTTGGACAGGTAATTGACGAAGTTGAAGGTGGTGCCCGAGCCGTCCGAACGATGCACGACGGTGACCTTGGCGTTGGGCAGGGTCACGCCCGGGTTCAGCGCGGCGATGGCCGGGTCGTTCCAGGTCTTGATCTTGCCCAGGAAGATGTTGGCCAGCACCGCGCCGTCCAGCTTCAGCGCGCCCGGCGCGATGCCGGCCACGTTGACCACCGGCACCACGCCGCCGATCACCGACGGGAACTGCGCCAGGCCCGCAGCAGCCAGGTCTTCCGGCTTCAGCGGCGCGTCGGAGGAGCCGAAATCAACGGTCTTGGCCTTGATCTGGGCAATGCCGCCGCCGGAACCGATGGACTGGTAGTTGACCTTGTTGCCGGTTGCGGCGCTGTAGTCGGCCGACCACTTGGACATGACCGGGTAGATGAACGATGCGCCCGCGCCGGTGATATCGGCGGCGTTGGCGGCGAACACGGACGATGCAGCCAGGATGGCGACAGCGGCGCGCGACTTGAAGGCGTGGATCACGGGGAGACTCCTGGGGTGGTGGTCGAAGGGCGGTTGCCCGACGTTTCGGTGCACATTCCATAACGGTTGCGTGACACGCCCGCGTCTGTCATATGACGCGGGCGTGACATGCGTCATGAGGGATGTCACGTCCGCTGCGCCGGCTGGGCAGCGCGGGTGCCGATGCAACGACGAAGGCACGGCCGGTGCCGTGCCTTCGCGGTTCAATGCAGGTGGCGGGACTTACCAGAAGAACTGCGCGCGGGCTTCCAGGATGTTGGGATCGTCGTTGACGAAACCGCGCGCCGTGGAGCTGTACTTCTTGCTGTCGACCATCACGTAGTTGAGCATCAGCTTGAAGTTGGAACGCAGGTACCAGTTGGCGCCCACGGTCCAGATGTCCATCTTGCCACCCAGCACGCCATCGACGATCGGCGGGCGACCGGCGACCGGATTGGCGGCGAGGTTGCCGTCATTGAGGTCCATGTGGTCGTAGCGCACGCCCAGCTGCCACTGGCCGCCGGCCGGGTTGTTCGGCAGGCCGGTGCCCGGGGTGCCGCCCTTGTAGCTCCAGGTCTCGCCGGTCACGTTCCACACGCCGCTGATGTAGTAGCCGTCGCTGGTGTAGTTGTCGTGGTCGTAGCGCTTGGCCTTGCTGGTGTAGTACTCGGCCTGGGCCTTGAACGGGCCCTGGAAGTACATGGCTTCGGCACCGATGGTGCTGACGCGGTCGGTGTCGGTCAGATTGCCGCTGTCGACCAGGCGGGCAGTGGCGAGGTCGGCATTGGGACGTGCACGCACGCGCAGGGTGTCGGCGTCGGCGTCGTAGTTGACGTAGCTCAGGCCGAAGTGCAGGACCTGGCCCTTTTCATTGATCGGGGCCCAGGTGCCACGCGCGCCGTAGCCGCTGCCGTGGGCCAGGTTGCGGGTCAGCTCGCGGCCGAAGGCGCTGGCGGTCACCGACCAGTTGTCCTGGCCGTAGCTGTACGCGCCGCCCAGGCGGCGGGCGATGGCATAGGTATTGGTGACCGCTGCCTTGGAAATGAAATCGTTGTTCTTGGTGCTGGACAGTTCTTCCAGGCTGTTGGGCTGCTTGAACTGGCCCAGCTGCAGGAAGTGGTTGGCGTTGCCCAGCAGCTTGTACTTCACGTTGGTGTCGAGGAACTTGTCGGCCTTGGCGTCATAGCCGACCACCCACTCCACATTGCCCGGGCCCTTGCCCTTGAGCACCAGCTCGGCGCGACGCAGTTCGAATTCGCTGTTCTTGCCGTTGCCGGCGTCGCCACCGTTGAGGTCCACCACATCGTTGTGGAACCAGTTGCCGTCGGCCTGGACCAGGCCTTCGAAGGTGATTTCCGAACCGCCGATCACGTCGATGGCGACTTCGGCGTGTGCAGCCGGCACATACAGCGCAGCAGCCACGGCCACCGTCAGGAGTTGGTGATGCAGTTTCATGGAGAGGAGCCTTGCAGGCAGGTGGGAAGATGCGCGCAGGCTAGAAGGTAAAGATTGCGTAAATGTGACAGTTCACGCGCGGCAGACATCCACCGCAGGCCCCGTCACGGCAGGGCCTGCCATTGAAACCGCTTGCGTATGACGCCCGGATTGCGCCTTGGTTGCAGTCGATCCACGCCCTGCATGGATGCGGCCGTCACTCGGCCGCGGTCTTGTCCTTGAACCGGCACAGGTCGGCGATCACGCAGCCCGGGCAGTCCGGCTTGCGCGCCTTGCACACGTAACGTCCGTGCAGGATCAGCCAGTGATGCGCGTCGAGCAGGAACTCGGCGGGGATCACCTTCACCAGCTTGTCTTCCACTTCGCGCACATTCTTTCCCGGGGCCAAGCCGGTACGGTTGGCGACGCGGAAGATGTGCGTGTCCACCGCCATTACCGGCTCGCCGAAGGCGGTGTTGAGCACCACGTTTGCGGTCTTGCGGCCCACGCCCGGCAGTGCTTCCAGCGCATCGCGATCGCGCGGCACTTCACCGCCATGCTTTTCCAGCAGGATCGCGCAGGTGGCAATCACGTTCTTCGCCTTGGCATTGAACAGCCCGATGGTGGAGATGTACTGCTTCAGCCCGTCCTCACCGAGCGCAAGGATCTTTGCCGGGGTGTTGGCGACCGGGAACAATCGGCGCGTGGCCTTGTTGACGCCGACGTCGGTGGCCTGCGCCGACAGCGCCACCGCCACCAGCAGCTCGAACGGCGAGCTGTACTCCAGTTCGGTCTTCGGGTGCGGGTTGAGTTCGCGCAGGCGGGTGAACATCTCCACCACGTCGGCGCGCGGCATCGTGCCGCCACGCCGCGCCGGGGCGCGTGCGGTTTTCTTCGTGGTCGCCATTACTGCTCCTTGCCGCTGGCGCGGGCCTTGGCCCGGGCGAGGATGGCGGCCGCTGCGGCGGGCAGGGCGGGCTTCACGTCCGGCGCCGGGGCGGGCGTGCGCCGCGCGTCGCGTTCGGCTTCGCGGCGGGCCAGTCTCACCGCACGGGCGCGGTAGCGTTCGCGTGCCGCCCAGGCGGCCTGAAGCTGCTGCTGGGCCTGCTGCAACCGCTGCGGGAGTTCCGGGTGGCCGGGCAGCAACTGCGCGTCGTCGGCGCGGGCGACATAGTCCATCAGCCCGGCTTGCAGGGCGCCATCAAGATCGTCTGCCTGGACCCGGGCGAACAACTGCGCGGGATTGGGTCGGGAAGCCATGGCGTCAGCGGTTCTGGAACGCCGGCGGGCGGCGCTGCAGGAAGGCGCTGGTGCCTTCGCGCATGTCCTCGGTGGCGAACAGCAGGCCGAACTGCGCGCTTTCGTACTCCAGCCCGGCGTCCAGGCTGCATTCGCCGCCCACGTGCACCGCATCGAGCAGGCCACGCAGGGCCAGCGGGGCCGAGCGTGCCAGCTGGCGGGCAATGTCCTGCACGCGATTGTCCAGCGCGTCGGCGGGCACCACTTCGTTGACGATGCCCAGTTCCAGCGCACGCGCGGCGGTGATCGGCGCCCCCAGCAGGCACAGCTCCAGGGTGGTGGCGCGGCCGCACAGGCGCAGCAGGCGCTGGCTGCCGCCGAAGCCGGGGATCAGGCCGAGGTTGACTTCCGGTTGGCCGACCTTGGCGGTATCTGCGGCGATGCGCAGATGGCAGGCCATCGCCAGTTCCAGTCCACCGCCCAGTGCGAAACCATTCACGCGTGCGATGACCGGCTTCGGCATCCGTTCAATCTGGCGCATCAGGGCCTGGCCCAGCAGCGAGAAATCACGTCCCTGAACCGCGCTGAGTGTGTTCATCTCGGCGATGTCGGCGCCAGCCACGAACGCCTTGGGGCCCGCCCCGGTCAATACCACGACGCGCACCTCCGGATCGGCGGCGGCGTCCCTGAAGGCATCGGCCAGGGCCTGCAGGGTCGCGGCGTTGAGGGCATTGAGCTTGTCCGGGCGCTGGACGGTCACGGTGCGGATGGCGCCGTCTTCGGAGACAGCGATCAGAGCATCGGCCACGGGGAAAACTCCTGAAACGTTAAAAAAAAGTGATATTGAACTCTGCAAACGCAGGCGGGTCATAGCCTGCATCGTGAGTAGCGGTTACACGTTACGCCCGTTATCCTAACCCGTCGCCTCAGGGCGGCGCAGAACGTCCCTGAGTTACCACCCCTGGAGAACTGTTTGATGAAGTTGCGTTCTATCGCGGTCGCCGTCGCGGCCCTGGCCCTGACGGGCAATGCCTTCGCCCAGGACGTCTCGTCCGAAAAGGGCAAGCTGAGCTACTACTTCGGTTACGACTACGGCAACAACCTGGCGGAGCTGACCGGTCGTGGTGAGCAGCTGGACATCAACTCGGTGGTGAAGGGCCTGCAGGATGCCTACGCCAAGAAGCAGCCGGCGATCACCGCCGAGCAGCTGAAGCCGGCCGTTGAAGCGTTCCAGAAGCGCGAGCAGGGCCGTGCCCAGGCTGCCAAGGCCGAGTACGAGAAGGCTGCTGCCGAAAACAAGACCAAGAGCGATCAGTTCATCGCGGCGAACAAGGCCAAGGCCGGCGTGCAGTCGCTCCCGAGCGGCGTCCAGTACCGCGTGATCGAAGCCGGCAAGGGTGCCAAGCCGACCCAGGCCAGCACCGTGCAGCTGGAAGTGGCCGGTCCGTTCCCGTACGGCCAGCGCCCGACCGAAGCCCGCCCGGCCCAGCAGATCCCGTCGATCAAGGTCAGCGAAGTCGAAATGAAGGCCATGCGCGAGACCCTGCTGCAGATGCCGGCAGGCTCGAAGTGGGAAGTCACCCTGCCGCCGGACCAGGCCTACGGTGCCGATCCGCGCACCCCGTTCCCGCCGAACGTGGCTGTGCAGTTCGAGATCAAGCTGGTCAGCGTCAAGTAAATCGAAACAGCAAACGAAACGCGCCGGTGATCCCACCGGCGCGTTTCTGTTTGTGCAGCCCCTGGCGGTGAAACGCCTGCGCTGCGCGCGCGAGTCGACTGACAGTCGACTCTACCGTCCGGCTGGGCCACCCGCGCAAATTCAGCCCGATCGCGCTACTGTTGGCGGGTGCAAACAATGGAAGAAACGGCGCGTGTTGTCGCAAGTCCCTGCATCGGAGTGTGCACGCTGGATCCGCACCGGCAATGCGCCGGCTGCGGGCGGCATATCGATGAGATCGCGCGGTGGTCGTCGATGAGCAACGAGGAACGCAGCCGCATCCTGCATCGCGTGCAACCGTTGCGTGCACAATTGCAGCAATCGCTACGCGGATCGCTGGCCGACCACGAGCGCTTGGTGCGCGCGTTGCATCCTTTGGCCGAACCGCCGGCCGGCGACGGCTGGAACCGCAGCGAGCTGATCGACCTGCTGCCACCGGGGCCGCCTGTGGAGGCGGCGGTGCTGGCCGGCATCGTGCCGCGCGCCAACGGCGCGCAGGTCATCCTCACCCGTCGCACCGAAACCCTGCGCACCCATGGTGGCCAGGTCGGGTTCCCCGGTGGCCGCACCGAACCCGATGACCGCGACGCGCTGGCGGCCGCCCTGCGCGAGAGCCAGGAAGAAATCGCATTGGCGCCCGGCCAGGTGCAGCCACTTGGCTATCTCGACCCCTTCGTGACGATCACCGGCTACCGGGTCACGCCGGTGGTGGCGGTGGTCGATCCGGAGTTCGTGCCGGTGCCGCAGCCCAGTGAAGTGGCCGAAGTGTTCGAGGTGCCGCTGGACTACCTGATGGCCCCTGACAGCCTGCGCCAGGTCGAAATCAATCATCGCGGCCGCATCCGCCACGTCCTTGAGTATGGCTGGCCCGGCCAGCGCATCTGGGGGGCGACCGCGGCCATCCTCTACAACCTGCGTCGCCGCCTGGAGCAAGTGCAATGAACCCGATCAAGCAGCCGTGGACCACCCTGGTCGATGTCGACACCCTGGCTGCCGCGTTGGGCGAAGGCGTACGCGTGGTCGACGCCCGTGCCACCGCCAGTACCGCCGTGCGCGTGGTCGATGCGCGTGCTTCGCTGGCGGACCCGCAGGCTGCGGGCGGCCAGTACCTGGCAGGACACATACCGACTGCGGTGCATGCCGATCTCAACCGTGATCTGTCCGATCTCAGCCGCGTCGGCCATGGTCGCCATCCATTGCCCGACAGCGATGCCTTTGCCGCGAAACTGGGGCAGTGGGGCATCGGCCTCGACACCCAGGTGGTGGTCTACGATGGCAGCGACGGCAGCATGGCCGCCTCGCGCCTGTGGTGGCTGCTGCGCCTGATCGGGCACACCAAGGTGGCTGTGCTCGACGGCGGCATCGCTGCCTGGCAGGCCGCCGGTAACGCGTTGGAAAGCGGCCAGGCTGAAGTGACAGCGCTGCCTGCCTACCCGGGCCGCTTCGACACCACCCAGGTCGCCAGCGCCGATGAAATCACCGCGCGGCTGAAGCATGCGCCGGGCTGGTTGGTCGACGCACGCGCAGGTGAACGCTTCCGAGGCGAAGTGGAGCCGCTGGACCCGGTCGCTGGCCACGTACCCGGCGCGGTCAACCGCCCGTTTGCGTTGAACGTCGCCGACGGCCGCCTGCGCGATGCACAGGAACTGCGCGCCGAATTGCAGGGCGTGATCGGCAACCGCGATCCGCAGCAGGTGGTGCTGATGTGCGGCTCCGGCGTGACCGCCTGCCACCTGCTGCTGGCGATGGAAAGCGCAGGACTGAGCGGCGCGCGCATCTATGCCGACTCCTGGAGCGGCTGGGTGAGCGACAGCAGCCGCCCGGTGGCGACCGGCGCCTGAGCGATCCGAGCAGAAAGCAGTCGAGCGCGGAGCCTCTCCAGAGCCGAGCGGCCGGCTCCACGCGCATGGCGATGCCTTCAAATCATCGGCGCCCGCAGGTCATGGAGCGCGGCTCGACTCTACAAAGGCACCCTCCGATCGATTCGACTCCGTGCCGACCAACGGTCGGCACCCACCAACAGCGGCAGAAATCTGTCGAAGGCGGGGGGGGCGGTTGCGGGTGTCCGCGGCATGGATGCCGCGGCCAAGCCCCCAGGGGTGAGGGCGCTTTGCTTGCGAAGTACTGCTTCGCGAGCGCCCGAACGCACAGCCGCCAGCGGCTGGGCCGGCCTGGGGATTTACGGCGTCCCCCGCAACCGGGCCCACCCTGCCATCCCACGGATAGCCTGCTGTTGCCGGCCAGCGGCCGGCACTACCGCAGGTGCAGGGCGCAGCCCTGCCGCTTACCCAACCGGCTGCAGCGGCACCTTCGCCAGCACCCGCGCCCAAGGGAACAACGGGCCCGGGTCGCGTTTGCGTGCCACCCTCAGCGTCGGATCATCGCTGGCCGGCACCTGCTCCAGGTCCAGCTGGTCATGCCCGGCAATCCGCTGCAGCGACGGATAGCGCACCACCAGCGCCTGCAGCAGCCGCTCCAGCGCTTTCAGTTGCGCCTCGGTGTAGGCCTCGTCCATCGCCTGGTGACGGCTGTCGAACCAGTGCGGGTAGCGCCCGGTATTGACCAGCTCGATGCCCAGCGTATGCGCGTTCATGCCGCGCACGTGGTGGGCCACGCGTTCGGGCGCAACGTACTGCACCACGCTGCCATCGCGGTCGATGTAGAAGTGCCCGCTGTTGCCGGCACCGCTGTCATACAGCACGCGCTCGCCGTACTCGCGGGCCGTCGCCAGATCGGGCAGCTCGGTGCAGTGGATCACCACCATCTCCAACGTGGCCGGATCGCGCAGCGGCAGTCGGTCGTGGTAGGGCAGGGGCTGCAGCTGCAGGCCGGGCAGGAGCGGGTTGGGCATCCGGCGATGCTAGCATTGCGGCATGAACCTGCCTTCTCTTTCCTGGTTGGCCCGCGCCCACGGAGCACGCGCATGAGTCGCGGCCACTGCATCCTCTCCCATGGCTTCGAAAGCGGCCCGGAGGCGACCAAGGTCACCGCGCTGGCCGAGGTGGCCCAACGCCTGGGCTGGACCCACGAGCGCCCCGACTACACCGATCTGGACGCGATGAGCGAGGTCAGCCGGGTGGGCGACGTGCCGACCCGCCTGCGCCGTCTGGTTGAACGCGCCGCCATCGCTGCCCGACAGGGGCCGGTGGTACTGGCCGGCTCCAGCCTGGGCGCCTACATTTCCGCCATCGCCTCGCTGCAGGTGCCGGTAGCCGGCCTGTTCCTGATGGTGCCGCCGACCACCATGGGCCCGATGCCGGCGCTGGACGCCGCTGTGGTGCCGACCACGGTGGTGCAGGCCTGGCATGACGACGTGGTACCGGCTGCCGGCGTGATTGCCTGGGCGCAGGCGCGTTCGGCGCAGTTGCTGCTGGTTGACGATGGCCACCGCCTGGAGCGCCACGTGGAGGCCTCTGCGCAGTCCTTCGAGCGCCTGCTGCGGCAACTGTGAAGCCGGGGCGCACGGCGCGCCTGCCCGCATTGACTACAATGGCAGCCCCGCCGCCCCCGGCGCGGGCCTGCCGGCCGTGCCTACGGCCCTCCTTTCCGACCGGCCCGGCCCCTGTGCCGCGCCCGACCACCTGCGAACCGACCCCGTGAAATTCTTCGTCTCCTGCGCCAAGGGCCTGGAATACCTGCTTGCCGATGAACTGTCGGCCCTGGGCCTTGGCAAGGCCACCGCCACCATTGCCGGCGTCAACGCCGAGGGCGAACTGGCGCAGGCGCTGCGGATCGTGATGTGGTCGCGCCTGGCCAGCCGCGTGCTGTGGCCGATCGCCGAGTTCGACTGCCCGGACGAGCAGGCTCTGTATGACGGCGTGCGTGCGCTGCCGTGGCACGAGCACATCACGCCGGAGATGACCCTGGCGGTGGACGCACACGTGTCCGGTGACAAGATCACCCATGCGCGCTTTGCCGCGCAGCGGATCAAGGACGCCATCGTCGACCGGATGCGTGATGAAGGCCTGGAACGCCCCTCGGTCAACACCGACCTGCCCGATGTGCGCGTCAACCTGTCGCTGCGCAAGGGCCGTGCTTCGCTGTCGATCGACCTCGGCGGTGGCCCGCTGCATCGCCGTGGCTGGCGCGGTGCCGCCCACGAGGCGCCGCTGAAGGAAAACCTGGCCGCCGCGCTGCTGCTGCGCGCGCAGTGGCCGCGCCTGCACACCGCCGGAGGCGGCCTGCTGGACCCGATGTGCGGCAGCGGCACGCTGCTGATCGAAGGTGCACTGATGGCCGCCGACGTCGCCCCTGGCCTGATGCGGCATGGCAGCCTGCCGCCGAGCCGTTGGCTGGGCTTCGACAAGGCGGCCTGGAAGTCCATCCAGAGCGAAGCACGCGAGCGCGAAGCGGCCGGCCTGGCCGCGCTGAAGCCGGTCATCCATGGCAGCGATATCGACCCGGCCGCGATCCAGGCCGCCCGCGAGAATGCAGAGGTTGCCGGCGTCGCCCACGCGATCCGCTTCACCCGCGCCGATGTCGCCGACCTGGCCGCGCCCGAACAGGAGATCGGTGCGGTGGTCTGTAACCCGCCGTACGACGAACGCCTGGCTGCCGATCCGGCGTTGTACCGCGCGTTGGGCAATGCCCTGCAGAAGGCCGTGCCGCAGTGGCGTGCCAGCCTGCTGTGCGGCAATGACGAGCTGGCCTTCGCCACTGGCCTGCGCGCCAGCAAGAAGTACCAGATGTTCAACGGTGCGCTGGAATGCGCGCTGATCGTCTGCGATCCGATTGCCGTGCCGGGTCGTGATCCGGCACAGCCGCGCGAGCTGAGCGAAGGCGCGCAGATGGTGGCCAACCGGCTGCGCAAGAACCTGAAGAAGTTCAAGAGCTGGCGTGCCCGCGAGGACATCACCTGCTTCCGCGCCTACGACGCCGACCTGCCGGAGTACGCGGCGGCCATTGATGTCTACGAGGAAGACGGGGGCAAGCGCCGCACCTTCCTGCATGTGCAGGAGTACGCGGCACCGGCGGCGATTCCCGAGAACGACGTGCGCCGCCGCCGCAACGAGCTGCTGGCCGCCGCGCGCGAAGTATTCGGCGTTCCGCCGGAGCAGGTGTCGATGAAGTCGCGCGAGCGCGGCAAGGGCGGCAGCAAGTACGGCCGCTTCGAGCAGCGTGACGAGTTCATCGTGGTGCGCGAGAACCATGCACTGCTGCAGGTGAACCTGTTCGACTACCTGGACACCGGCCTGTTCCTTGACCATCGCCCGCTGCGCCGGATGATGGCCGAGCAGGTGCGTGGCAAGCGTTTCCTGAACCTGTTCTGCTACACCGGCGTGGCCAGCGTGCAGGCCGCCGTGGCCGGTGCCGCCAGCACCACCAGCGTCGACCTGTCGGCCACCTACCTGCAGTGGTGCTACGACAACCTTGCGCTGAACGGGCAGGGGGGCAGCCAGCACCTGCTGGTCCAGGCCGACGCGATGGCCTGGCTGGAAGGCGACCGCGGCCAGTACGACGTGATCTTCTGTGATCCACCGACTTTCTCCAACTCCGCCCGCGCCGATGATTTCGACGTGCAGCGCGAACAGGTGAAGCTGCTGCGGGCGGCGGTGGCCCGGCTGGCACCGGGTGGCTTGCTGTACTTCTCCAACAACTTCCGCCGCTTCAAGCTGGAAGAGAACGCCATCGCCGAATTCGCCCAGTGCCGCGAGATCACCGCACGCACCATCGGTCCGGATTTCGAGCGCAACGCGCGCATCCACCGCGCATGGGAACTGAAGCGGCTGGGGTAAGCCCGGTAGTGCCGGCCGCTGGCCGGCAACGGTGTCAGATCCGCAAAGGGTTCATGAGGTGCCGGCCAGCGGCCGGCACTACCCCTGTCTGGCCGGTGGATCCACGCCACGCCTGGATGGTTGTTCAGTAGATCCACGCCATGCGTGGATGGCGGTTACAGCAACGCCACCACCAGCCCCAGCGCCGGCAGCGTGATCGCCAGCGGTGCGATCCACTTCGGCCGGTACGGATACAGCCCGAACGAGAGTGCCACGCCGCACATGGTCATTGCGCCCAGCCACAGCACCGGGCCCATCGCCCAGCCGTGATCGGCCACGCACAACGCGAACGCCACCGTCAGCAGGGCCCAGCCCAGCACCCGCCACTGCGTGCGCCGTGCCGGGCTGGCCGCAGCCTTGCCGTGCAGGTCGTACTGGTGTCTTTCCATCGCCAGCGACAGCGCGGTGAACGCGGAAAACGACAGGGTCAACGCCAGCAGCATCATGCACTGGCCTCCGCTTCGGCGGCTTCGACCACAGCCACTGGCGCCGCAGCCGCCGCCGCACGCTTCTTCTTCTCGGCCGCGCTCAGCGGTGGCGTCCAGCGCTGCATGCGCCAGCCGCACATCGCCAGCATTGCGCCGAAGACGATCATCGAAAGATCGACGCCGGCCAGTACCCAGTCGCCGTTGCGCAGGGTGTTGCCCAGGTGCGCATGCGTGGTCAACGCATTGACCACCGGCACCAGTGCGAACGCGGCCGCGCCCAGGTAGAGCTGCCACGCCCACATCATTCGCTTCGGCCAGATGAAGGCGGCCAGCAGCGCGCCGGCCCAAGCGTAGAAGAATACGTTGGCCTCCGCACTCGCGCGCTCGGCGATGTCCAGCGGCAGCAGGCGGTTGCCCCAGAAGTACGCCGCGAAGGCGATCGGCAGGCCAGCCACGGTGCCGATGTTGAGCGCATCGACCAGGCGAAGGCCGAAGCCGGTGCGTCCACTCTTCGCATGCTTCGGTCGTTCCTTCACCGCCCACAGCACCACGCCGCTGGCGACCATCAGGCAGCCCACCAGACCGGACAGGAAGAACAGTGCACGCAGGCCCCAGTCCGCAAAACGCGCCAGGTGCAGGCCGTACAGCACACCACGGGTGGCGGTGGCACCGCCCGATGGCGGCGTTTCCTCAAGCAGAGCACCGCTGACCATGTCGTAACGCACGGCCGGGGTGTCGATGGACAGGCGCTTGCCATCGCGCTGGCGGATGTCGATCACCGCATTGGCCGCCCCCGGATTGGACACGGTGAAACCGGCCACCTCCACGCCGTGCCAATGCGCGCGTGCGCTGTCCAGCAACTGTGCGATCGGCAGCGGCGTGGCGCGGCCCTCGGCGGGCGAGGTCACTTCCGGAAGGCCGCCGAAAGCCTCGCTGATGAATTTGTCCTCGTCCTGGGGGTAGGCGACCTTCACTCCCCACGGCAGGTACATGATCATCAGGGTGACGATGCCGGTGTAGGTGATCATCGCGTGGTACGGCAGCGCCATCACCGCGCTGACGTTGTGGAAGTCGAGCCAGGAGCGCAGGCCCTTGTCCTTGCGGAAGGTGAAGAAGTCCTTGAAGATCTTCTTGTGGGTGATCACGCCGGTGATGATCGCCACCAGCATGAACATCGCGCAGAACCCGACCAGGTAGCGCGCCCAGTACACCGGGATGTAGTGCAGGTCGAAGTGCAGGCGGTAGAAGAAGTCGCCTCCACGGGTCTCGCGCGCCTTCAGTGCCTGGCCGCTGTTCGGGTCCAGCGTGGCGTCGCCGAAGCCACCGCGGCGGCCACGGCTGGGGTCGGCCAGTTCCGGTGGCAGCCGCCAGAACATCTGCATGGCCGGGTTGCGCGGCTGCGGCAGGGTGACGAACCAGTTCTCGGCGTGGCTCGCATTGGCCTGCAGGTAGTCCACCGCGCGCTGCGCGGCCACGTCGATGCTGACGTTGCTGGACGGCAGCTCCGGGCGCATCCAGCGGCTGATTTCCTCGCGGTAATAGCTGGCGGTGCCGGCCATGAAGATCAGCAGCAGCAACCAGCCGACCAGCAGGCCGGTCCAGGTGTGCAGCCAGGCCATCGACTGGCGGAATCCGTTCTTCATGCCCAGGCCCCCAGCATGCGCGCGATGGCAGCCATCAGCAGGGCGGGAGCGAGAATGCCGACCCACGCACGCAGCGCGCTGCGGGTGGCGAACGCCCACAACGCCGCGCAGGCGGCGACCAGGATCGCCAGCAGCATGCCGGTCAGCACGGTCTGGCCGCGCGCGCCGGGCAGCGCCACTGCGCAGAACACACTGGTCATCGAGGCCAGCGCGTAGCCACCGAAGATCGCAGCCAACGAGCGTGACAGCACGCCCCAGCGCGGGTTGGAGAACAAGGTGCGGGGGCTGGCGGTTACGGGCGAGCGGTCCAAGGAGGTCCTGCAGGTTGGAGGAGGGATGGAATGCGTCCGCGGCCCCTGCGCCCTGCGCATGTTGCCCAGCGTGTCCCATCGACACGAGGCACGTCCCGCGCGGGCGGTCAGCGCGGAAGGCGGGGATGTACACGGGCGATGGGCACGTTTCCGTGCCATCTGACTAAGCGCACAACCGATCAGTAAATGATAGGCATTCGCATTTCATGAATCAAGCATGACGATGCCGTGGAGCGCTGGCGGCTAGAACCTGAACACCACGGTTGCCGCGTGCAGCAGCAGGCCGATCAGCCCGCCGACCAGGGTGCCGTTGAAGCGGATGAACTGCAGGTCACGGCCCACGCTCAGTTCCAGCTGTTCGACCAGGTGCCGCTCGTCCCAGCCCTTCACGGTCTGCGCGATATGCGTGGTGACGCCCTCGCGCAGGCGCCCGGTCAGGCGCTGCGCACCTTCCATCAGATGCTGGTTCAGTGCCTCGCGCAGCGCCGGGTCGGCCTGCAGGCTGGCACCGAGCGAACCCAGGCTGCGCTGCAGGTGGCCGACCAGCGCCGAATCCTCGCGCTGCAGGTCCGCCCGCAGGCTGGCGTGGATGCGCGCCCACAGCCCCTGCACGTACTCCTGCAGGGCCGGGTGGTCGATCATTTCCTGCTTGAGCTGCTCGATGCGCTCGGCCAGCGCCGGATCCTCGCGCAGGCGCTGCACGTAGTTCTGCAACCAGGTCTCGTAGTCCTGGCGCAGCGGATGCTGCGGCTCGGCCAGCACCTGCTGCAGCTCTTCCAGCACCGCGCGGGCCAGGCGTTCGGCCAGGCTGTCGCCGATCTCGTCGATCGGCTTGACCCAGTTCACCGTGCTCGACAGCGTCGGCCATTCGCGCTGGATGTAACGCACGATCAGCTGCGAGGCGCGCTCCTTCACTTCCGGCTGCTCCAGCCAGCGTCCCAGGCGCTGCAGGCCCTCGTCCAGCACGCGCTGGTGGCGCCCATCGGCGGTCAGCAGGGCCAGCAGCTCACCGGCGGTGGCGGCGGCATTCCACTGCCGCAGCTGCTGCACCACAAAGGCGTGCAGCTGGCGGCGTACGGCGGTTTCGTCGAAGAAATCCAGTGCCTGCAGCGCCCAGCCGCGGGCCATGTCGGCCAGCATGCGCGAGCGTGCCGGGTCGGCCAGCCAGCTGCCGAGGCGGCTGGCCGGATCGAACACCTGCAGCTTGGCCAGCAGCACCCCCGGCTCCAGGAACTGGTCGCGCACGAACAGCGCAAGGCTGTCGCCGATGCGTTCCTTGCTGCGCGGGATGATCGCGGTGTGCGGGATCGGCAGGCCCATCGGCCGCCGGAACAGCGCGACCACGGCGAACCAGTCGGCCAGCGCGCCCACGGCTGCGGCTTCGCAGAAGGCCGAGACCCAGGCCCAGATGCCGCGCTCGCCCTGCCAGTGGCTGATCGCGAATCCGGCCAGCATCAACAGCAGCAGGCCCAGTGCGAGGGCTTTCAGGCGCCGCAGCTGGGCGCGGCGCGGATCGTGGGCAGGCGTCATTGCACGAGTCTAACCGCAGCCCGGTGATGCCTGCCTGTAGAGCCGAGCCCATGCTCGGCTGCCTTGCGCGCGGCAAACCGCAGCCGAGCATGGGCTCGGCTCTACATGAGAGGTTCGCGTTTTTTAAAGCGCTTCCAGCTGCTTGCGCAGCGCGGCCAGCTGCGCGCGCAGGGTGTCGTTCTCGCGGGTCAACGCGACCACGCGGCGGCGCAGGGCCGGGGCATCCTCGCCCAGCTGTTCCAGCGCCAACAGCACTTCGGCATCGCGGCTGGCGATCTCGTCCTCATTTGCCTCCTCGAAATCCATCTCGGCTGCTTCCGGCTTCGGCGCGCGCGGCTTGCGCTTGGACTCGCGCACGCGCTTGGCGGCCTGCTTCAGCTCGTCCTTGCCACCGGCGGCGGCAGCGCGCTGCTCCTCTTCGGGCAGGTCGGCCACGGCCGCAGCGGCGCTGATCGAGATCACGCCGGCCTTCACCGCCTCCACCACTTCGGGTGCAGCCTGGGCATGGATGCGCTCGATCATGCCGACCTGGCTGGTACTCAGCTTGGCTTCGCGGGCCAGCTCAGCACGGCTGAGCTTCGGGGCCGGCTCCCACGGCGGGCTGTCTTCGCCGCCTTCGTCGGTGATGTCCGCGGTGCCGTCGCTCTCGCGCTGCAGCTGGGCCTGCTCGACCTGCTTGCGGGCGGCCAGGATGTCGCGCTTGCGCAGCGCCAGCACGCCGCGCTGGAAGTCGGACACGCTGCGACGGCCCAGGTGCTGCTCGATCATCCACAGGTGCACGTCTTCCATGCTCTGGAAGCGGGTGTTCTGTACGGTGTTGAAGGGCAGGCCATGCTTCTGGCAGATGCCGAAGCGGTTGTGGCCGTCGACCAGTACGTTGCCCCACAGGACCAGCGCGTCACGACAGCCCTCGGCCAGGATGCTGCGCTCCAGCGCGTCATGTTCGTCCGCGGTCAGCGGGTCGATATAGGCCTTCAGTTCTTCTTTGACGACGATATCCATGGGCACGGCAACGAGCAGGAGCGGAACCGCCCATTGTACCCGCTCGCCGCCGCGGGCCCGGGCTCAGGCCGTGGCCCGGATCATCTCGCCCAGCGTGCCGGTGATCTGGTCGATCTGCGCCTTGTCCACGATCAGCGGCGGTGACAGCGCGATGATGTCACCGGTGCAGCGCACCAGCAGCCGGCCATCGTGGAAGCAGCGCCGGAACACCTCGTAGCCGCGGCTGCCGGGCATGTCCCGGCGTGGCGCCAACTCGACCGCCCCGACCAGCCCGAAGTTGCGGATGTCGATCACGTTGGGCAGGCCCTGCAGCGCATGCAGCCGTTCCTGCCAGTATTCGCCCAGTTCGATGGCCCGCTCGAACAGGCGCTCCTCGGCGTAGACCTCCAGAGTGGCCAGCGCGGCCGCACAGGCCAGCGGGTGACCAGAGTAGGTATAGCCGTGGAACAGCTCGATGGCCTGCGGTGGCGCCTGCATCAGCGTAGCGTGCACCGCATCGCTGGCCAGCACGCCGCCCAGCGGCACCGCGCCGTTGCTGACCGCCTTGGCGAAGGTCAGCAGGTCGGGGGTGACCCCGAAGCGCTGTGCGGCGAAGGGCATACCGACCCTGCCGAAGCCGGTGATGACCTCATCGAACACCAGCAGGATGCCGTGGTGATCGCACAGCTCGCGCAGGCGCTGCAGGTAGCCCGGCGCCGGCAGGATGACCCCGGCGGACCCAGCGATGGGCTCGACGAAGACCGCCGCGATGGTCGAGGCGTCATGCAGCGCGATCAGCCGCTCCAGGTCGTCGGCCAGTTCAGCGCCCTGGCGCGGCAGGCCCCTGCTGAATGCATTGCGCTGCAGGTCCAGGGTGTGGCGCAGGTAGTCCACGCCGCCCAGCTGCAGGCCGAACGCCCTGCGGTTGTTGGGCAAGCCGCCTAGTGCCATGCCGCCGAAGCCGACGCCGTGGTAGGCCTTCTCGCGGCTGATGAAGCGCGTGCGCTGGCCCTCGCCGCGCTGGCGGTGGTAGGCCAGCACGATCTTCATCGCGGTATCCACCGCCTCCGAGCCGGAGCTTGTGAAGAACACATGGTTCAGGGGCGTTGGTGCCAATGCGGCCAGCCGCTGCGCCAGCGCGAATGCCGGCGGCGAGCCCATCTGGAAGGCGGGCGAGTAATCCAGCGTGCGTGCCTGATCGACGATGGCCTCGACGATGCGCGGCCGCGCGTGGCCGGCGTTGCAGCACCACAGGCCGGCGGTACCGTCGAGGATCTGGCGGCCGTCGACATCCTCGTAGTGCATGCCCTCGGCACGCACCAGCACACGCGGCGCCGCCTTGTACTGGCGGTTGGAGGTGAACGGCATCCAGTACGCCTCCAGTGATTCCGGGCGCTGGGTAGCAAGGTCGTGCAGGTCGCTTCCGGGACGCTTCATGCCAGCTCCGTCGGGTCCGATGGGGGAAATGTAGCGCAGCCACGTCACGGTGAAGTCGCGGTCGCGCCGGTATAACCGGGGAAACTGTTCCGTGGAGCCCGACATGGCCGACTTTCCCCACCGCAGCCACTGGCAGGCGTTGTCGCAGCAGCTTTCGATGCCCGGCCAGGCCTTCATCGATGGCCGCTACACCGACGCCGCCAGCGGCGCCCGCTTCGACTGCATCAGCCCCATCGATGGCCGTGTGCTCGCGGCGGTCGCCGACTGCGATGCACAGGACGTGGAGCGCGCAGTGCTGGCGGCGCGGCGTGCCTTCGATGCGGGCCACTGGTCGCAGGCCAGCCCGGCGCATCGCAAGCGCGTGTTGCTGGCGCTGGCCGCGCTGGCGGAGAAGCACGCCGATGAGCTGGCGCTGCTGGAAACCCTGGATATGGGCAAGCCGGTGCGCGACGCACGCCGTATCGACCTGCCCGGCGTGGTGCGCTGCCTGGCCTGGACCGCCGAAGCGGTGGACAAGCTGTACGGGGAAATCGCGCCGACCGGCCCACACGAGCTGGGGCTGGTCACGCGCGAGCCTGCCGGCGTGGTGGCGGCGGTCGTGCCATGGAATTTCCCGTTGCTGATGGCCTGCTGGAAGATCGCGCCGGCACTGGCGATGGGCAATTCGGTGGTCCTCAAGCCGTCCGAGCGTTCGCCACTGTCGGCGTTGCGGCTGGCGGCGCTGGCGGCCGAGGCGGGCCTGCCGGACGGAGTGCTGAACGTGCTGCCCGGCCATGGTGCGCGCGTGGGCGAGCCCTTGGCGCTGCACATGGATGTGGACGTGCTGGCCTTCACCGGTTCCACCGCCACCGGTGCGAAGCTGCTGGAGTATGCAGGACGGTCCAACCTCAAGCGGGTCTGGCTGGAATGCGGTGGCAAGAGCCCCCACCTGGTGTTCGCCGACGCGCCGGACCTGGACGCAGCGGCCAAGGCCGTGGCGCAGGGCATCTTCTTCAACCAGGGCGAAGTCTGCACCGCTGGCTCGCGGCTGCTGGTGCAGCGCTCGATCCGTGAGGACTTCGTGCACCAGGTGATTGCCTATGGCCAGCACATGCAGCCCCGCCATCCACTGGAGGCCGATGCACCGATGGGTGCGCTGGTCGACGCCGCGCACGTGGACAAGGTGCTGGCCGATATCGCCCGTGCCGAAGGCGAGGGCGCTCGTCTGCTGATGGGGGGCCATCGGGCCGAGGTGGAGTCCGGCGGCTGCTACGTGCAGCCCACGGTGTTCGACCAGGTGCGTCCGGACCACGCGTTGGCACGCGAGGAAGTGTTCGGGCCAGTGCTGGCCGTGCTTGGTTTCGACGACGAGGCCGAAGCGGTGCGCGTGGCCAATGACAGCCGCTATGGATTGGCGGCGGGCCTGTGGACGCGTGACCTGGGCCGCGCCCATCGTGTCGCACGCCAGCTGCGCGCCGGCAGCGTCTGGGTGAACGGCTGGGACGGTGGTGACATGACCGCCCCGTTCGGTGGCTACAAGCAGTCCGGCAACGGCCGGGACAAATCGCTGCATGCGTTCGACAAGTACAGCGAGATCAAGGCCACCTGGATCCAGCTGTAACGACGCGCCCGCCGAGCGCTTTTCGTAGAGCCGAGCCCACGCTCGGCTGCTGTTTGCTCTTTGTAGAGTCGAGCCATGCTCGACTGCTCTTCGCGAAATGCAGCCGAGCATGGCTCGGCTCTACAAAATGCGAAAAGCCGTCGAGCAAGCTCGACGCCACAGTAATGCGACTACCGGCAGCGCGCGCTCACCTGCAGCACCGCCGCACGCAGCATGTCGCGGTCGGCTTCTTCGACGGCGTTCTGGAAATAGTCCATGTCCTGCTTGCCCAGCTCGCACGGGTCGACGATGTAGCCCGGTGGCCACAAACCCAGCAGTTGCGCGACGCCATGCACGATCTGCTCGGGGGTCATCTGCCGACGGATCGGGAAGTAGTTGCGGCGCGCCGCGAATGCCGGGTGTATCTCGCGGCGACCAATAAGACGCGGAGCGACACCCGCAGCGCTGATGCCGTCACCACCGTCGATGCTGCCCGCAGGCAGACTCAGGATCAGTGGCGCCACCGCAGCCGCGTTTTCCGCGGCAGGCTGGGCGCTGTCTGCCTGCGCAACCGGGGCAGGGCGGGGCATCACCGATGCGGCCGGACGCGTCATCTGTGCGGAGGGCAAGGTCGGCTGCTTGGCTACCGGCGTCGGCAGTTCCGGTGGCAGCCAACGCAGCAAGATCCGTGGGCCGTCGTCGCTGCGCAGTTCGATCCGGCCGCTGTCCAGCAGCCACAGAGCAAGCCCGCCATGCACCAGCAGTACCACCAGCCACGCCGCCATCCGCGGCAGCTTCGGCGAATCGGACCACGACAGCGCGACTGCAGTCATCGGCAAAGCGTCCATGCAGGGACCGGTGGCGCAGCCTAGCGGGTGGCCCGAAAAATCCCGTTGGCATCGGTGTCGGCTGAAACCATCGCCCCGTGCGGCCATCGGCCCGTGGCAGAATCGGGCGATCCGCCGTTACCCGTGTTGCCGATGTCGACGATCACCGCTGCCGCACCGCCCGTGAATTCCCCCCGTCGTGTCCTGCTGGCCAGCCTGATCGGCACCACCATCGAATTCTTCGATTTCTACATCTACGCCACGGCCGCCGTGCTGGTGTTCCCGCACCTGTTCTTCCCGGACAGCAGCGAGCAGGCAGCCCTGCTGCAGTCACTGGCAACGTTCGCGGTCGCGTTCATCGCGCGCCCGGTGGGCTCGGCAGTGTTCGGCCACTTCGGTGACCGTATCGGCCGCAAGGCCACGCTGGTGGCCGCGCTGCTGACCATGGGCCTGTCCACGGTGCTGATCGGCCTGTTGCCCACCCATGCACAGATTGGCCTGTGGGCCCCCGCGTTGCTGGCGCTGTGCCGCTTCGGCCAGGGCCTGGGGCTGGGTGGCGAGTGGGGCGGGGCGGTGCTGCTGGCCACTGAGAACGCTCCGCCGGGCAAGCGCGCCTGGTACGGCATGTTCCCGCAGCTGGGCGCGCCACTCGGCTTCCTGTTGTCGGCCGGCATCTTCCTGGTGTTGGGCCGTTGCCTGAGCCAGGGTGACTTCCTGCAGTGGGGCTGGCGCATTCCGTTCGTGGCCAGCGCGCTGCTGGTCGGCCTTGGCCTGTGGGTGCGGTTGAACATCCACGAGACCCCCGACTTCAAGCAGGCGCTGGAGCGCAAGGCGCCGGTGCGGCTGCCGATGTGGACGGTGCTGCGTGACCACCCGGTGCCGATGCTGCTGGGTACCCTGGGCGCGTTCGCCACCTTCGTGCTGTTCTACCTGATGACCGTGTTCAGCCTCGGCCATGGCACGGCGGTGCTGGGTTACAGCCGCGAGCAGTTCCTGCTGATGCAGATGGCCGGCATGCTGTTCTTCGCGCTGGGCATCCCGCTGTCGGCACGCTATGGCGACCGCTGGGGCACCCGTCGCACCATGATCGTCGCCAGCGTGCTGATTGTCGGCTTCGGCGTGCTGTTCGCACCGCTGTTCCAGCCGCACAGCCCATGGCTGGTCACTGCGTTCCTGTGCCTGGGATTGTTCCTGATGGGGCTGACCTACGGCCCCTGTGGCACCTTCCTGGCCGAAATCTACCCGGTGGAAGTGCGCTACACAGGCGCCTCGCTGTCATTCAACCTGGCCGGCATTCTGGGTGCGGCGCCGGCGCCGTACCTGGCCACCTGGCTGGCGGAACGCTTCGGCCTGGTCGCGGTCGGCTACTACCTGTGCCTGACTGCGGTAGCTACCCTGTGCGCGCTGGTAGCACTGCACCGGCGCGCCCTGCGGCTCAACCAAAGAAGCGCTTGAGCGTGCGCCCCAGCCAGCCGCCGCCCTGGTGTTCGCGGGCGAACTGGTTCAGGTGCGCCTTGACCTGTTCGGCATAGGCCTGGTCATCACCGCGGATGTGGTTGAACAGCCAGCGCGAGAGCATGGTGCGTAGTTCGTCGCTGATGTCCTCGCCGGCCTGGAAGCGCATGCGGTATTCCGATACCCGCTTGATGAAGACCTCGTGCACGCGCTTGTGCGCGGTACAGAACGGATAGCCCGCCTCTTCCATCAGCTCTTCCTCGAACGCGAAGTGCGACATGGTGTAGTCCACCACTTCGTCGATCACTTCACCCACCGCCGCACGCTGCATGCTGGCCTGTGCCACGTGCAGGTGGTTGAGCATCTCGATGATGCGGCGGTGTTGTTGGTCGATCACATCGATGCCGATGTTCAGATCGTCCTGCCAGACCAGTAGTGCCATCCCCCGGCTCCCCTTCATGCGTATGTCGGGGCCGACTGTAGAACTGCCGCGCGGGTGCGGCGTTGATCTGGATCAAGGCGGGCCGGTCAGGGCAGCGCCGGCTCGCGGGGGCGCAGCGGGCTGGCCACCGTGGTGCAGCTGACCCGGTTGCGGCCACCGGCCTTGGCCAGGTACAGCTGGCGGTCGGCCTCGGAGATCAGCCGGTGCAGCGCATCGCGCTGCGGGCGCAGGCAGCACAGGCCGATGCTCACGGTCATGCGCAGGGTAGCGCTGCCGATGTCCACTTCCAGCGCAGCGATGCGCTGGCGCAGTTCCTCGAAGTACAGCAGCGCCTCGTCCTGTTCCATGTCCGGCACCAGCAGGCAGAACTCCTCGCCACCGAAGCGTGCGATCAGGTCCTGGCTGCGTGCATGTGCGGCCACCGCGCCGGCCACCGAGCGCAGCGCATCATCGCCGGCCTCGTGGCCGTGGGTGTCGTTGATGTGCTTGAAGTGGTCGATGTCGATCATCGCCACCGCCACGCACTGGCCATGCAGCTGCAGCTGTGGCAGCTGGCGCTGGCTCTGTTCCAGGAAGAAGCGTCGGTTGGGCAGCCCGGTGAGGAAGTCGCGGGTGGCCAGATCCTGCAGAGTGCCGATCAGCTCCAGCTGGTCCACGTTCTGCGAGACGCGGCAGAAAAACTCCTCGCGCGAGAACGGCTTGCGCAGAAAGTCGTTCGCACCGTTCTTAAGGAAGCGTGGGATCAGCGAGGCATCGGTATTGCCGGAGATGCCGATCACCGCCACCTTGTCGCGCGAGCGCAGGGTACGCAGGCGGCGGGTGAACTCCACGCCCTGCATGCCGGGCATTTCCTGATCGACCACCGCCAGGCGGATTGCCGGATGCGCCTCGATGGCAGCCAGGCCCTCGTTGCCGTCGGCGGCTTCATGCACCTCATGGCCGTACATGCGCAGCAGGGCCGCAGCGTAGCCACGCGCAGACGGCGAATCGTCCACCACCAGCGCGGCGATGCGGCGGTTGCGTTCCAGCCGCTGCACCAGCCACACCAGGTAATCGATGCTGCCGGGGGTGTTCTTCAGCACGTAATCGATGATCTGCTGCTGCAGCACGCGCTTGCGCAGGTCCTCGTCGTACACGCCGCTGACCACCACCGTTGGCAGGTCGCGCTTCAGGAAGAACTCGACCACCGCATCACGGTCGCCGTCGGCCAGCACCAGCCCGGTCAGCACCAGGAACCAGCCGGCACCTTCGCTGAGCAGGCGATCGGCCTCGGCGAGGGTGGAAGCGATCACCACCGGCAGTTCCAGGCGCTGTTCGATGGCTTCGCGCAGCATGCCGGTGAACGCACGGGAATTTTCGACCAGCAGGATCCGCTGTGGCAGGGGATCGGCCAGGTCGCCATCGACGGCGGCCTGCGGCAGGACGGGCATGATGCGGTGGCTCACAAAGGAGGGCTCGGCACGGATAGCGGCGGTTTCGGGCGTAACTTTAGCGGTCCATGGCGGGTGTGTCTGGCGATTTGTAGCTCAGATTAAGGAACGGTCGATGATGGTCTCTGTGTGGGCTCAGATAGCGCGATCCGGAGCCGATTGTGACGGCACTGCACCGCGCCGCCGTAGGGCAGGATTCGGCCAGAGAGTCGTTCAACGGCCTGACTCATGGTGTGAGTCGACAACCCTTGTCTGCGATCGAGCAGGCCCACCACCACGACGATGCCGCGCTGACGTCCGGCAACGCCACAGCGAGCCCGGATGCAGATCTGACCGGATTCCAATTCCAGCAGAATCGATACTGCTTCGATCACGGTGCGGTAGATCGCCAGTTGAAGCTCTACGCTCAACAGGCAGGGGTTGCCGGCAAGGTCATGCACCGTGACGCGATCGCTGTTCTTCCAGACTCCACTTGCGCCACCTGCTTGCAGGGTGACGTAGAGCCCGACTTGCTCCAGTCCGGTCGGATAAACCAGGCTGGCCTGCTCCCGGAAAAGGCGTGAATGCACGGAGGAGGCATGTAGCAGGCTGCTCGCTACCGCGTGGTGGCCTTGGGATTTCAGCCAGTTGACCATCTCGCCGAGCGAGCTGTCCATGCCTTCTCCCAAGTGCTTGAGATGGATGGCCCGTTCACGCAGCTCACGTTCGCTGGTTTGGTGGGAACTGCGTGCCAGACGTAGTGTCGTTTCCTCGGCCAGGCCGCGGGATCGGGCGCGCTGATGGTGATAGCTGATGCTGGAACCGAGCGCAAGCAACGCGACACTCATCACCGCCATGTTCTGTTGGGTGGAAAACGTGCCCAGATCGAACGAGGCCGGCAGGCCGGTGCTGGGGGTGGCGAAATGAAGTGGAAGGTTCAACAGTGGAATCGCGATGGCAGCGCCACGCCATCCATGCATGAAGGTCAAGGTGATGGCGGGCAATGCCGCCAACAGCACAAGGTGCGTACGGGTCGAATGGGCATTCGTCGAAATCAGCTGCATGCATAGCCCCAAGGCCAGCATCAGGGCAATGGCCACGAGGGATGGAACGAGCAACCTCTTCTGCCATGGAGAACCGGAGCGCCGCCGGGCCCAAAGAAGGGCCAGTGGAGCCATGGTGATGATCGCGGCAAAATGACCAAATACCACTCTTTCGGCAGCATCCAGCAGCGTATCTGGGGGAGGAACTGGCCACAGCAGGCGAGAAAGACTCAGGTTGACACCGGTGACCGCAACTGCTGCCGACGTTGAGAGGGACAGCAGCCAGAATCCGGTGGCTGCCTCGGATATGGTTTTTCTCAGATGGAGGTGAACTATCAGCATCGCCATCGGCATCAGCAGCGTGGACGCCAGGATGACCCATTCCAGGCCGTACTCGTCGATCGTAGGGATGCGCAGATATGCAAAGTAGCCCCATTCTCCCAGCAATACATAAGGCCATCGACGTTGTGGAACGATCAAAAGCGCTGCCACCCGGATACCGGCAGGAAGGAAAAACTGGTCCAGGGAAAACTGTCGGGCGGATATGCAGGCAATAGCGTAGGCGGCAGCCAAGAGAAGCCCGGCCGGGTGCACCGGAATGCCGGCTAGTGCCATGTTCTTCACGGCGCTCCATCTCGGATGGGCTGGTACGCGAGCAACGCTCACATTCTCTCGGGGCGGTAACGGTCCAGCGGCGAAAGTAGCGATACTTCGCGGGGTGTGCAACGGTATTGGCAGAAACTCCGCCGTTGTTCGTATCCACGTAGGGCGAGTGATGTGAACGGCGGGGTTGTGAGTGGCGCAGGTATGCTGACAGGGAGGCGAATCCTGAGATTGTTCACGTCGCCATGGGGCACTCAGGGGATATTGCACTATCTGCCAGGGCCGCGCCTGTGTTGCCTTGATGTTGTCCACCTTTCAATCATGGAGATGCCTGTGAGATTTTCCCGGTTGTCGAAGTTGAGCGCCGCTGCTGCGCTGCTGGTCGTTCCTGCGCTGTCGTTTGCCTGCTGTCCGGGCGGAGGGCAGGGTGTGCCACTGGCAACGGCTGGGTTGGGTGAGAGCCAGCCCGCAGCGCTTGATCTGAGTTCAGATCCCGCATGGCTTGTCTACGCATTCGAGCGGGATGGGGTGTCGTACTACCAGGTCAATGATTTGACCGGCCAGGTCAATCTGATCGTTGCCAACATCGAATCGACGTTCTGGGCCTTGCCGGCCGGCAAGACCGTAGCTCGCGTGTCGCTGCCGTCCAAGCCTCTGGCGATACCGAAGAATGCTCGCCGCAGCGTTGTCTTCCGCGGGCCTGATTTTTCTCTGGTCGTCTATGGAGAGGGGCGTGGGGCAGTCTGGTCGGTCGAGCGCGGGGTCAGTAACAAATGACGGGCTGAATACAGGTGGCCTGCCTGTGGCTTGCTTCGCAGAGGGAGGAAACACCTCTACGGGGGCGAGCCACAGGCGTCGCCTGGGCTATTGATCGTCCGCCTGTGATCACTGGCGCGCGGGCGTCTCGCAAATGTCGTTTCGCTTGTATGGAAGTGTTCCGCGCTCGGACTCGCCTGCAGTGTCCAGCAACACCATGGTGATGCGGTGGCCCCGGCATTGCACGCGTCCCGAATAGGCGTGCACGCGTGCAGAGAGTCGATCAATGGCGCTTTCCATGGTTCGCGAGGCGAGTGCGCGATGTCGGTCCAGCAGCGCGACCCTCAGCACGATACCGTGCATGCCTCTATAGCGACCGCAGCGAGCGCTGATCTGGATCTGGCCGGTTTCGTCCTTCAGGAAAAGCGATACGGCTTCGGCAAAGGTGCGATACGCGGCAAGTTGCAGGCCCATGCTCAGCTGGCATGGATCCCCGCCAAGTATCGGACGGACGATCCGGTGGCTGGCGTTCCAGGTTTCGCTGAGTCCACCCGCACGCAAGGCGACATAGAGGCCTGCATGCTCGAGCTCCGTGGGATAGACCATACTGGTCAGTTCACGGAATCGCCGTGAGCGTTGCGAGAAGGTGCGGAGCAGATCAGACGCAGGAACTTCATGGCCATCGGCCTTGAGTTGTTGCACAGTCTCTCCCAGAGCCTCTTCGATGTCATCTGCAATCTGGCGCAGGCCCAGCGCGCGTTCGCGCAGGTCCTGCTCGTTGGCAAGATGCGCCGAGCGCGAGAGTGCATTGACCCGTGATGCTGACATCGCTACAGGTGTGCGCTGATTGTAATGATGGGTGATGCGCGGTCCCAGCGCGATAAGCGCTGTACTGGTGATGGCAATGATCTGCTGGGTGAAGAAGGTGGTCTCGTCGAATGAGCCGGGGAGACCCGTGGTCGGCATGGTCTGGCTGAGGATGATGTTCATCAGCGGAACACCTACAGCGGCCCCCCGCCAACCGTGCATGCAAGTCAGTGCGATGACTGGCAGCACCAGCAACAACTGCAGCGTTGCTCGTGCAGAGTGATCCTCCGTGCCGACCTGGAGCAGCAGAGCGCCCAGCATGCCCAGCGAAGTGAGGGCAGCGATGGTCGGTCGGCGTCGCCAGGTCGTCCAGTCGTAGCCGCTGTGTCGGCGTATCCAGAGCAGCGCCAGGGGCGCGACCGTAAGGATTGCAATGTAGTCGCTGAGCACGTAGAGCATCGCGTTCGTGTAGAACGGCATGCTCGGTGGAGCTGGCCACAGCATGTGAATCAGACCGAGCTTGAGAGAAGTGGCCACCAGCGCAGCGGATGCCGCGATCGAAAGCAACCAGCTTTCGGTGGTGGAAGCTATCAGCTTGTGGTGAAGATGAACGATCAGCGCCACCGCGGGTATGAGGCACGCAGATCCGAAAATGACCCAGGCCATTCCGTAATCTTCAATCATCGGATAGCGCATGTGGGCGAAGTAGGCATACTCGCCAAGGACCAGATACGCCCACATTCGCTTCGGGGTCAGCAAGAGCGCCGCAACACGGATTCCAGCCGGAAGGAAGAACTGATCGACGGAAAGGTGCCAGGTGGCCCAGCACGCGACAGCGTAGAGTACCGCCAGCGCAAGGCCTGCCGGGCGGATACGGAAACTCAGCTCAAAGCCATTTCTCAGCCACTTCAAACGCAAGCCTCCCCTGCTCGTCGAACACTATCGCTGTCCAGTCGATACATGACGCACTCCCTTTAGCGCGACAGTATCGATAGATTCAGATGGGTGCAATCTCACCCTTCTATCCGTGATGCGGACATACGAAAAGGAGACTTGGGGAATGTCACTGCAAGGTTGTGATATTCATCGCATTTTTCACCTGGCTACCAAGAGTGGGGGGCTGTCCCAGGCGGCTTCAGTCCGGCAGGTACACCGGTTCCCCAGACCGAGGCCTCTTCGCCCTGTGATGCATCGGCTGCTTCAATCAGCATCAGCCTGATTCTCCTACGGCCACAATGCAGCGCACCACGATAGGCGGTTATCCGAGCCGATAATTGGGACGTCGCAAGATCGAAGGTTGCCGTTGACAGCGTCTGATGCGGATCCATCGCCGCAACCACAACGACGATGCCGCGGTGACCGGCACGTTGCCCGCAGCGGGCCCGGACCATGAGCTGGCCTTTTTCGCTGCCCAGGAGGATCGAAACCGCTTCGACGATCGAGCGATAGGCTGCCAGCTGCAGACCGGGGCTGAGCTGGCAGGGATCACCCATCAACCTGGGTTGCCCGATTCGATGCGTGGCGTTCCAAGCCTCACGCACCCCACCGGCTTGCAACGCCACATACAAGCCCAGTCGTTCCAGGGCGGCGGGATAGATCATGCTGGCCTGGGCCCGGAACAGGCGTGAATGCACCTCCGAGGTATGCCGCAGGCTGTCAGCCACGGCGTGATGGCCCTGCGCATGCAGCCAGTTCACCATTTCGTTCAGCGACAGGTCCATGCCATCGCCCAACTGGCGCAGATGGGCCGCGCGCTCACGCAGGTCCATCTCGCTGGCCAGATGTGAATTCCGTGCAAGCTGCAGTGCCGCTCTGCCATCTTCCTCGCGCAACCGGTGCTGGTTCTGGAAGTGGGTGATGCGCGCGCCCAGCAACAGCAGGGCGATGCTGGCGATGGCCATGGCCTGCTGGGTAGCGAAGGTCGCTTGATCGAATGACGCCGGGTGGTCCGAAGGGGTGCTCAGGCCAAGGATCATGTTCACGGCAGCGACACCGATGGCCGCACCGCGCCATCCCAGTAGGCAGGTCAGGGCGATTGCGGGAATAGGCAGGATCAACAACAACTGCAGCGAGCCAGGCGCCGTGATCGAGGCAGGTACCGGAGTCGCCTGTCGGCCAACGAGCAGCATGGCTGCGAGTGCTCCTGCCACAGCAGCAACTGACCGGGGCGTCCATTGCTCCTCGGCGCGGCGTATCCACAGTAGTGCCAGAGGCGCCAGGATCAGGATGCCAGTGAAATCGCCCAGCGCATAGCGCAGCACGTTGGTGAGAAATGTCTCTTCATGCAACGGTTCCCAGATCAGGTACGAGATGCCCAGGTTGAGCAGGCTGACGACCGTCGCGGCGCATACCGCAATGGAGATCACGCCGAGGATCGTGGTGCGCGCCAGCAGCTTCCGGTGCAGGCGCACAATCAGCATCACGGCGGGCATCAGGAACACCGAGGCCAGGATCACCCAGGTCAGGTTGTATTTGCTGATCAGGGGGATGCGCAGATGCGCGAAGTAGGCGTATTCACCAATCAGCAGGTAGGGCCACAGTCGAGGCGGGCACAACAGCAATGCGGCCACCCGTACGCCGGCAGGCAGGAAGAACTGGTCCAATGACAACTTGCGCGCACCCCAGCAGGCGACGGCATAGACGAGTGCCAGCGCCAGCCCTTCGGGGCTGACCCGTATCCTCACCAGCAGGCCGTCTTTCCACCACTGCATCCTCGTGCTCCCCCAGCTCCTGCATCGATTATGTGGCTGGGAAGGGTCCCGCTACCACAACGCATCCCGCAGCTTGTACCACGACATCGCCGCCACCAGCAGTGGCGTGCGCAGCAGCCGGCCGCCAGGGAAGGGGGCATGCCGCAGGCGCTGGAACACGTCCAGGCGCTCGCTCTGGCCTGTAATAGCAGCGGCGATCACCTCACCGGCCAGCCCGGCGGCGGCCACCCCATGGCCGGAGAACCCCTGCGCGAAGTACAGATTGCCGTCCAGCCGGCCCCAATGCGGGGCGCGGTTGCGGGTAATGTCCACATAACCGCCCCAGACCTGCTCCAGTGGCACGTCGGCCAGCTGCGGGAACACCTGGTGCATGCGCCGCTGCATCACTCCGCGCAGGCCGGGTGGGGGCAGTGCTGAATAGCTGGCACGGCCACCAAACAGCAGGCGATGGTCGTGGCTGAGACGGAAGTAATCCAGTGCCCAGGCGGTGTCGGCCACGGCCATGTTGTTGCCGATCAGGGCACGGGCGCGCTCGGCACCCAGCGGCGCGCTGGCCCCGATATAGGTGCCGACGGGCATGATCCGCCGTTCCAGCTCGGGCAGCAGGCCCTGCAACCAGGCGTTGCCGGCCACCACCAGATGCGCAGCGCGCACGCTTCCCTGCGCGGTATGCAGGGTGGGCTGCGGTCCGCGCTGCACGCGGGTCACTGCGGAGTTCTCATGGATCACCGCGCCGGCCGCACGCGCCGCATCGGCCAGTCCGCGGGCATAGGCCAGGGGCTGCAGATGCGCGCTGAGCGGATCGAACATCGCGGCGCGGTAGCGTGGGCTGTCCAGCTGTGCGCGCAGGGCATCACGGTCCCACCACTGCATGGGGTAGTCGTAGTGGCGTTGCAGATGCTCGCAGTTGGCCTGCAGGTCGCGCTCATGGCGTTCGCGGATGGCGACGCTGGCGTGGCCTTCCACCCAATGACAGTCAATGCCGTGCCGATCGATGCGTGCGCGCATCGCCTGCACCGCGTCGCGTGACCAGTCGAACAGGTGGCGCGCATCATCACGACCGAGCTGACGCTCCAGTTCGTCCACCTCGCAGCCATAGCCGACCAGCGCCTGGCCACCGTTGCGACCGGACGCGCCCCAGCCGATCCGCTGCGCGTCCAGCACCACCACGCGCTGGCCACGCGTAGCCAGTTCCAGGGCTGCGGTCAGGCCGGTATAGCCGGCGCCCAGCACCGCGACATCGGCCTGCACATCCCCCCGCAACGAGGGCAGGGCGGGCGGTTCGGGCAGGCTGGCGGCATACCAGCTGGGCGGGAAGGCGGCGCTCACCGCAGGCCTCGCGGGCGCAGTGCGGGAGGGGGGAGCGGGGGAGGACGATCAGCATTCACCCGCGTAGTTTCGCCGATGCGTGACAGCCATGGTGTGACGGCGACGACTTGCCGCCTTCGCCGGGCGACGGGTAACGTGTCGGCACGTCAAGGAGTTTTTCCATGCGCCGCCTGCCCTGGGTGGGCCTGCCCACCGACAGTACCGTGCTCGGCCATCACCGCTTCGCGGCGGCCGGCGAGAAGCACGTGCGCGCGCTGGCCGAGGCCGCCGAAGTGACCCCGGTGGTACTGCCGAGCCTGCAGCCTCCTTTGCCGGCTGGCGACTGGCTGCAGGGGCTCGATGGCCTGCTGTTGACCGGCGCGGTCAGCAACATCGAACCGCGGCACTACGAGGGCGGTCGCAGCTGGCCGGGCAATCTGCATGACCCGGCCCGTGATGCCAATGCGTTCGCGTTGCTGCGTGAGGCTTTGGCGCAGGATCTTCCGGTACTGGCGATCTGCCGCGGCTTCCAGGAACTGAACGTCGCGCTGGGTGGCAGCCTGCATCCGCAGGTGCATGCGGTGCCGGGCCTGGCTGACCATCGCGAAGACCCGCAGGCGCCGGGGGAGGTGCAGTATGGGCCGGCCCATGCGATCACCCTGGCTACCGATGGCTGGTTGGCGCAGTGGCACGGCAGTGATCGGGCGCAGGTCAATTCGGTGCACGGGCAGGGCATTGCCCGCCTCGCGCAGGGCCTGCAGGTCGAGGCCGTGGCCGACGATGGGCTGGTCGAAGCGGCACGCAGCCTGCACCATCGTTTCGTGCTCGGCGTACAGTGGCACCCGGAGTGGCGTGTCATGCAGGCGCCGTTCTATCACGCTATTTTCCGTGCGTTCGGCCAGGCTTGCCGGCAGCACCAACAGAACCGACTGGATTCCCGATGAGTTCCCGAACGCGCCCGCGCAAGACGGCCACGCCCCCCGCACCGCAGGAAAGCAGCCTGCTGCGCTGGCTGAAGGAACGGCGCATCACCGAGGTGGAATGCCTGGTGCCGGACATCACCGGCAACGCGCGCGGCAAGATCATTCCCGCCGACAAGTTCTCGCACGACTACGGCACGCGCCTGCCTGAGGGCATCTTCGCCACCACCGTCACCGGCGAGTTCCCTGACGATTACTACGAGCTGACCTCGCCGTCCGACTCGGACATGATGCTGCGCCCCGATCCGGACACGGTGCGCATGGTGCCGTGGGCGGCCGACGCCACCGCGCAGGTCATCCACGATTGCTACACCAAGAGCGGTGAGCCGCACGAACTGGCGCCGCGCAACGTGCTGCGCCGCGTGCTGGCAGCCTACGCCGAGCTGGGTCTGCGCCCGGTGGTGGCGCCGGAGCTTGAGTTCTTCCTGGTGCAGAAGAACACCGACCCGGACTTCCCGCTGCTGCCACCGGCCGGCCGCTCCGGGCGCCCGGAGACCGCGCGGCAGTCGTACTCGATCGACGCGGTCAACGAATTCGACCCGATCCTCGACCTGATGTACGACTACGCCGATGCGATGAAGCTGGACGTGGACACGCTGATCCACGAATCGGGCGCGGCGCAGCTGGAGGTCAACTTCACCCATGCCGATGCGATGGACCTGGCCGACCAGGTATTCCTGTTCAAGCGCACCATGCGCGAGGCGGCGATGCGCCACGGCGTGTATGCCACCTTCCTGGCCAAGCCGATGGAGAACGAGCCGGGCAGTGCCATGCACATCCACCAGAGCTTGGTGCGGATGAGTGACGGCAGCAACGTTTTTGCCGGTGATTCCGATGCCGAGGGCGAGTTCAGCCCAGTGTTCGGCCATTACCTGGGTGGCCTGCAGAAGTACGCGCCGCAGGCGATGGCGTTCTTCGCGCCGAACGTGAACTCCTACCGCCGCCTGGTGTTCGGCGAGGTCTCGCCGAGCAACGTGCACTGGGGCTTCGACAACCGTACCTGCGGGCTGCGCGTGCCGCTGGATACGCCGGAAAACATGCGCGTGGAGAGCCGTTTCGCCGGCTCCGACGCCAACCCGTACCTGGCAATGGCGGCGACCCTGGCCTGCGGCCTGCTCGGCATCCGCGAGCGGTTGGCGCCGGACGCGCCGGTGACCGGCAGCGCGAAGGAACTGGGCTACAACCTGCCGCGCTCGCTGGGCGAGGCGCTGGACGGGCTGGAGCAGTGCAGCGAGCTCCAGGCCCTGCTGGGCGAGCGTTTCTGCCGCGCCTACATCTCGGTCAAGCGCAAGGAATACGAGACCTTTTTCCGCGTCATCAGCTCGTGGGAGCGCGAGTTCCTGCTGCTGAACGTCTGAGCATCTGGAATAGAAAAATCCGCCGCCGGGGGGTAGGCTGGCACCCGTCGCCGGCACCACCGGCCCCCCTTCCCGCATTCTGGAGCACCCGATGAAGCTGCGTATCCTCACGCTCGGCCTGGCCTCCGCCATGCTTGCCGCCTGTGGCGGTGGCAACGGCGGCGCGCAGGACAGCCAGGTCCTGAACGTCTACAACTACAGCGATTACATCGCCGAGGACACCATTCCGACCTTCGAGAAGGAGAGCGGGATCAAGGTGACCTACGATGTGTTCGACAGCGATGAGATGGTCGAGACCAAGCTGCTGGCCGGCAACAGCGGCTACGACGTGGTGGTGCCGACGCTGAACTTCTTCGGCCGCCAGATCCAGGCCGGCGTGTTCCTGCCGCTGGACAAGAGCAAGATCCCGAACCTGGCCAACCTCGATCCGGCGGTGATGAAGCGCATCGCCACCCAGGATCCGGGCAACCAGTACGGCGTGCCGTACATGATCGGCACCACCGGCATCGGCTACAACGTGGACATGCTGAAGCAGCGCTTCGGCGGCAGCACCGACATCGCCAACAGCTGGGACCTGGTGTTCAAGCCGGAGAACATCAGCAAGATGAAGGACTGCGGCGTGACCATCCTGGACACGCCGGCCGACATGATCCCGATCGCGCTGCATTACCTGGGCCTGGACCCGCACAGCGGCGACCCGGCCGAACTGCAGAAGGCGGCCGACCTGCTGAAGTCGATCCGCCCGTACGTTCAGAATTTCCACTCCTCGCAGTACGTGGGTTCGCTGGCCAACGGCGGTACCTGCCTGGTGGTCGGCTGGTCCGGTGACATCATCCAGGCCCGCGACCGCGCCGAGGAAGCCAGCAATGGCGTGCACGTGGCTTATTCGATCCCGAAGGAAGGTGCGCCGCAGTGGTTCGACATGCTGGCGATCCCGAAGGACGCCAAGCACCCGGAAGCGGCTTACAGGTTCATCAACTACCTGCTGGAACCGAAGGTCGCTGCGGCCAACACCAACTTCATCCACTACGCCAACCCGATCCCGACCGCAACGCCGCTGGTGGACGAGGCGATCCGCACCGACCCGACCATCTATCCGCCGGCGGATGTTGCCGAGAAGATGTTCACCTACTCGATCAACACGCCGGAGACCGACAAGCTCTACACCCGGCTTTGGACCGAGGTGAAGACCGGCCGTTAAGCGGGTCTGGCGCCGCCGGGCGTTGCCCGGCGGCCGCCTTGCTTCACCGTGCCGGAATCGGTACCGACGCCCTCGCCAAGGTGCCTCAGGATGGCCGGCAGCAGGTCGCGTGCATCGCGGCCGCCGTTGCACAGGAACGACGAACTCATCCGCTGCAGGTTGTGCATGCCGATGAAGAACAGGCCCGGTTGCGGGGAAACGCCAAACTCGCCCAGCGGATAGCCGTGGGCATCCAGCGCGCCCTGCACATCGAGCCAGGGCCACTCGGCGACGAAACCGGTGGCCAGCACCACCGAGCGGATGTCTGTGGACGGCAGATCCAGCTCGCACGGGGACGGTTCCGGCTCCCAGTGCAGGTAGACCTCTTCGGGAATGTAGCGGGCATCGTCGGTGCGCGGTTCGGGTCGCGTGGCGTAGTACGCGCTGGCCAGCGAATCGAGATAGGCATATTCGGCCCGCGTCGCCTCGATCGCGGTATGCAGCTGCGGGCGGACATCGGCGAAGCGGGCGGTGTTTCCGCTGAGTTCCTGCAACCGGCCCAGCAACCTGATGCCTGCGCGGTGCATCGCCAACAGGCTGATCGAACTGCCCAGGCCGGCGCTTCCCTTGCCGGATATCAGCGGGAACTCCGCAGTGCGGGCCTTGCGCAGCGCGTCCGGCCCACCCGCCAGTACTCCCGCCGATTCGCTCACGTGCTGGTGGATGCGCCCGGCCATGTCCCACCAGGTCATCGAGTCCTTGCCGCGCAGCCGGCGGGTGTGCGAATGCCGCTGGGCCAGTGACCAGTACACGCTGCGACCACCGTGGCGCAGGTCCTGGGCGATCTGCGCGCCGGACTGGCCGCCGCCGATGACCAGCACCGCGCCCTCGGGTAGCTGGCCGGGACTTCGGTAGTCGCTGGAGTGCAGCACGGTGAGGCCTGGTGCGGGCGCGAAGGGGGCCCGGGGCAACCGCGCCCGGCGGTATTCACCGGTGGCGACCACCACCGCCTGGGCATGGATCAGCCCCCGGCTGCTGTCGATGGCATAACCACCAGACTCGGGCCCGACCCGATGGACCACGCACCCCTCGCTGATCGGCAATGCGCGCTCGTCGGCATAGTCGCGCAGCCGTCGGATCACTTCCGGGGCCCCCATGAACCCTTCCGGGTCATCCCCGGCATAGGCATGGCCATGAAGGGCCATGATCGCGTTGGCGGTGTTGGTCTGGAACGAATCCCAGCGCCGCCGCCAGCTGGCACCCACGGTTTCGGCCTCCAGCACGCGATGCTCGACGCCGGCCTCCTGCAGGAGCGCGCTGAGCGACAACCCGGCCTGGCCGGCGCCGATGATGACCAGCGGCAGCCGTGCAGGCAGGCAGCCCGGCAGGCGGGGCGGGAAAGGGGAGGGGCTGTCCGGGGAAATCACAGGGTCGGTCCATGCAAGGCCTAGATCCGGGGCATTGCGCGGGGAATGTCCCGGGCTTTCAATGGATCACGCTCTGAAAAATGTTGCAGATCGGGCCGCCGCCCGTGGTGCCTGGCCGGGACGGCCGTCCGGGCGTCGAGGAGAGCCCGGGCCTTCCGGCGGACAGGCCACCATGGCGGGGGAAAACCGACACTGCTCTAGCCCCCGAGGCCGGCCAACGGCCGCTTCCGCCTGCCTCCGTCATATCCCCTGCAGCCCCCGGCCGTTAGAATGGCGGCCGCTGTCCACCGCCCGCTCCCGGAGCCCCCATGCCCGTTGAAGCCCAGCCGGTAGCCGCCGTCGTCGACACGACCGGTGCGCCCGGCTATCTCTCCATTCGTGATTTGCGCAAGGAATTCGACGGTTTCGTCGCCGTCGACGACGTCAATCTGGACGTGCGCAAGGGCGAGATCTTTGCCCTGCTCGGCGGCTCCGGCAGCGGCAAATCGACCCTGCTGCGCTGCCTGGGCGGCTTCGAGACGCCCACCAAGGGCAGCATCACCGTCGATGGCCAGCGCCTGGACGCGCTGCCGCCGTACCAGCGGCCGGTCAACATGATGTTCCAGTCCTATGCCCTGTTCCCGCACATGACGGTCGAGCAGAACATCGCCTTCGGCCTGAAGCAGGATGGCCTGGGCAAGGACGCGATCAGCAAGCGCGTCGGCGAGATGCTCGACCTGGTGCAGATGGGCCACCTGGGCAAGCGCAAGCCGCACCAGCTGTCCGGTGGCCAGCAGCAGCGCGTGGCGCTGGCGCGGTCGCTGGCCAAGGGGCCGAAGCTGCTGCTGCTGGACGAACCGATGGGCGCGCTGGACAAGAAGCTGCGCTCGCAGATGCAGCTGGAACTGGTCAGCATCATCGAATCGTCGGGCGTGACCTGCGTGATGGTCACCCACGACCAGGAAGAAGCGATGACCATGGCCACCCGCATCGCGGTGATGGATGCCGGCTGGATCCAGCAGGTCGGCAAGCCGGACGAGGTCTACGAGCAGCCGGCCAACCGCTTCGTCGCCGAGTTCATCGGTTCGGTCAACCTGTTTGACGGGGTGATCGACGAGGACCTGCCCGAGTACGTGACCGTGCGCTCGCCGCTGTTCCCGGCGCCGATCTACATTGCCCATGGCATCACCTGCTATGAAGGGCAGCCGGTCGCGTTCGCGCTGCGCCCGGAGAAGGTGATGATCGGCAAGGACGAGCCGGAAGGGCACACCAACAAGGCGCAGGGCGTGATCGAGGACATCGCCTACTTCGGCAGCCACTCGGTCTATCACGTGCGCCTGCCCAGCGGCGCCAAGGTGCTGGCCAACTTCGCCAACTCGCAGCGCTGGGCCAGTGATGGCTTCACCTGGGGCGACGAGGTGTGGGTGCACTGGCGCGACAACGACGGCGTGGTGCTCACCTCATGAGCGTCGCCGGCCTGAAGCGCTGGCTGCCGGGGCTGCGTGCCACGGTGATCGGCATTCCGTACCTGTGGCTGCTGCTGTTCTTCGCAGTGCCGTTCCTGATCGTGCTGATGATCAGTTTCTCGCTCAGCCGGGTCGGCTCGCCGCCGTATACCTGGCTGCTGCAGTACGCCGACGGCGGTTTCTCGCTGAAGCTGAACCTGGAAAACTACCTGGCGCTGTTCCGCGATTCGATCTATGCCCAGGCGTTCCTGAGCTCGATCAGGATCGCGGCGATCTCCACCTTCTTCACCCTGCTGATCGGCTATCCGATGGCCTATGCCATCGCGCGCCTGTCGCCCGCCGCTCGCAATGTGGCGATGATGCTGGTGGTGCTGCCGTCGTGGACCTCGTTCCTGATCCGCGTGTATGCGTGGAAGGCGATCCTAGACCGCAACGGCCTGCTCGACCAGTTCCTGCAGTTCACCGGCCTGCAGGCGCTGATGACGTCGATGGGCCTGCCGAAACTGCAGCTGATCGACACCCCGACCGCCGCCTACATCGGCATCGTCTACTGCTATCTGCCGTTCATGGTGCTGCCGCTGTACGCCAACCTGGTCAAGCATGACCACCGCCTGCTGGAAGCGGCCTACGACCTCGGTGCCAAGCCGTGGCAGGCGTTCCTGCGCATCACCCTGCCGTTGTCGAAGGCGGGCATCATCGCCGGCTGCATGCTGGTGATGATCCCGGCGGTGGGTGAATTCGTGATCCCGGAAATGCTCGGTGGTTCGGAGACACTGATGGTCGGCCGCCAGCTGTGGAACGAGTTCTTCAACAACCGCAATTGGCCAGGCGCCTCGGCGATGGCGGTGGCGATGATCCTGTTGCTGCTGGTGCCGATCCTGCTTTTCAACCGTTCCCAGCAGCGCCTGCTGGAAGGGAAGCAGGCATGAGTCCGCGCACCGGCAAAGGCCTGGCGCTGGGCGTGCTGCTGCTCGGCTTCGCTTTCCTGTACCTGCCGATCCTGCTGTTGATGTTCTATTCGTTCAACAGCTCGCGGCTGGCGATGGTCTGGGCTGGGTTCTCCACCCGCGCCTACAGCGACCTGTTCGCCGACCGCGCGCTGATGGAGGCGATGTGGACCAGCCTGGTGGTGGCGTTCTGGACTGCGTGTACCGCTACTGTGCTGGGTACGCTGGCGGCGATGGTGATGACCCGTTTCAAGCGCTTCCGCGGCAAGCCACTGTTCGGGGCGCTGGTCACCGCGCCGCTGGTGATGCCGGACGTGATCCTGGGCTTCTCGCTGATGGCGCTGCTGGCATCGATGGGCGCGATTCCCGGCTTCCCGGCGCGTGGGCTGGCCACCATCTGGATCGCGCACGTGACCTTCACCCTCTGCTTCGTCACCGTGGTGGTGTCCTCGCGCCTGCAGGAAATGGACCTGTCGCTGGAAGAAGCGGCGATGGACCTGGGCGCCAGCCGGTTGACCGTGTTCACCCGCATCACCCTGCCGATCATCGCGCCGGCGCTGGTGGCGGGTTGGCTGCTGGCGTTCACCCTGTCGCTGGATGACGTGGTGGTGGCCAGCTTCGTGGCCACGCCGGGCTCGACCACGCTGCCGATGAAGGTGTTCGCCTCGGTGCGCATGGGCATCAGCCCGAAGATCAACGCATTGGCCACGCTGCTGGTGTCGGCGGTGTCGATCGCTGCGGTGATCGGCTGGTACATCAATGCCCGCGCCGAGAAACGGCGCCAGCGCGACCTGCAGCTGGCGCGGCAGGACAACGGCTGAGCACACGGTCCGTCGACAGCGCCGGCAACACCCGGCTCACGGACAGCGACGCACAATGGGGGTCTTCCAGATGGAGATCCCCCATGACCGTCGAGATCATCGACCCGGCCACCGGCCAGGTGACCTACCGCCATGAACTGATGGGCGCTGCCGACATCGAGCAGCGCCTGCAGGCCGCCGCCGATGCCTTCCCCGGCTGGGCCGAGCGTTCACTGCAGGAACGCGGCGCGATCCTGCGCCAGATCGCGGCGCAGCTGCGCACGCGCCGCGACGACCTGCAGCAGGCGATGACCCACGAGATGGGCAAGCTCAAGGCCGAGGCGCTGGCCGAGGTCGACAAGTGCGCGGCGGCCTGCGAGTACTACGCCGACCACGCCGCCGACTATCTCAAGCCGCAGCTGATCGATACCGAAGCCCAGCGCAGCTACGTGCGCTACGAGCCGATCGGCTGCGTGTTCGCTGTGATGCCGTGGAATTTCCCGATCTGGCAGGTGTTCCGTTTCCTCGCCCCGGCGTTCATGGCTGGCAACGTCGCCCTGCTCAAGCACGCCAGCAACGTGCCGCAGTGCGCCGACCTGATCCTGGCGGTGTGCCGTGACGGCGGCCTGCCTGATGGCGTGTTCGACGTGCTGCACATCGACAACGACCAGGCCGCCGACGTGCTGCGCGACGCACGGGTGAAGGCGGTGACGCTGACCGGCAGCGAGCGGGCAGGGCGCTCGATCGCCGCCAATGCCGGCAGCCAGCTGAAGAAGTCGGTGATGGAGCTTGGTGGCAGCGATGCCTTCGTGGTGCTCGACGATGCCGACCTCGACAAGACCGTGGCCGCAGCGGTGAAGTCGCGCTTCGACAACAGCGGCCAGACCTGCATCGCGGCCAAGCGCTTCATCGTGGTCGAGGCGGTGGCCGATGAGTTCACCCGTCGCTTTGTGCAGGCGGCGGGCGAGCGCCAGTACGGCGATCCCGATAAGCCTGGCACCACGCTGGCACCGATGGCTCGCGCCGACCTGCGTGACGAACTGCACAAGCAGGTGCAGGCCAGCGTGGCCAAGGGCGCGCGGGTGCTGATCGGTGGTGAGCCGATAGCCGGCACCCATGCCGGCTATCCGGCCACGGTGCTCGACCAGGTCGGCCCGGGCATGCCGGCGTATGACGAGGAGCTGTTCGGGCCGGTGGCCGCGGTGATCCGGGTCAAGGATGAGGCCGAGGCACTGCGCGTGGCCAACGACACCCGCTTCGGCCTGGGCGGCAGCGTGTGGACCGGCGATCCGGTACGCGGCGAGCGCTTCGCGCAGCGCATGGAATGCGGTGCGGCGTTCGTCAACGCCATCGTCAAGAGCGACGCGCGGCTGCCGTTCGGCGGCAGCAAGCAGTCAGGCTTTGGTCGGGAGCTGGCTGACCATGGCATCCATGAGTTCATGAACATCAAGACCGTCTACGTGGCTTGATCCCGAGCGGTAGTGCCGGTCGCTGGCCTGCATTGCCCTGATTGCCGGCCAGCGGCCGGCACTACCAGAAGCGGGTCATGTGCCACCACCAACGGTCGGGGCCTACCGGATTGCGGGGTATCGACGCCCCCCGTGCATGGTGGGTATCGACCGTTGGTCGATACGCGCTACAACCACTTCGCGCGCTTGAACAGCCGGTACAGCCCTACGCAGACGCCGCCCACGCCAACGATCATCAGTGGGTAGGCCCACGGTTGGCTCAGCTCCGGCATGTGGCTGAAGTTCATGCCGTACCAGCTGGTGATCAGCGTCGGTGCCGCCAAGAGTGCGGCCCACGCACCCAGCCGCTTGACCGTCTCGCCCTGCGCCAGTGTCACCAGCGAAAGGTTCACGCTCAGCGCGGTGCCCAGCATCTCACGCAGGGTGTCGATCACATCGCTGATGCGCACCGCATGGTCATGCACGTCACGCACGTACAGCTTCACTTCGTCCGGGATCAGTTCGCCCTGGTAGCGGCGCAGCTGCGCAAGCACGTCCTGCAGTGGCGCCACTGCCATGCGCATCTTGTTCAGTTCGCGCTTGAGCTCGTACAGGCGCACCACGGTGCTGCGCTTGTAATTCTCGGCGAAGATGTCCTTCTCCAGCAGGTCCAGGGTATCGCGGAAGCGGTGCACGATCGGCAGGTAGTTGTCGACCACGAAGTCGGTCACCGCATACAGGCAGTACGACGGGCCCATTTTCAGCAGCTGCGGCTCGCGCTCGACGCGTGCGCGCACTGGCGCGTAGGACAGCGAGGCGCCGTGGCGCACCGTCACCAGGAAGCGCGGGCCGAGGAAGGCATGGGTTTCGCCATACTGGATGCGCTCGTCGACCATCTGCGCGGTGGTCACCACCACGAACAGCGAATTGCCGTAGGTCTCGACCTTGGGCCGCTGGTGTGCGTTGCGCGCGTCTTCGATGGCCAGGTCGTGCAGGCAGAATTCTTCCTGCAGTTTCAGCAGCACATCGTCGTTGGGATCGTACAGGCCGACCCACACGAAGCCATTGCCACTGGCGATGATATCGCTGATGGCGTCCAGGCTGATGTCGTGGCGTTTGCCCTCGTCATCGTAGTGGACGCAGTTGATGACGCAGGTAGGGTTGGCCGAAGCCGGGGCGGAAGCGGAGGCGGGCAATGACATGCCCGCCATCGTGCGTCAGGGCCGTGTTTCGGACAAGTGAGGACGGCGCCCCAGCACCCACGCCAGGGCCGCGTGCACCGGCAGCAGCAGCACGATCCACTGCACGTTGTACTGGGCCTGCAGGCTCAGCCAGTGCAGCACCAGTGCGGCCACCGCCTGTACCGCCAGCAGCCACAACATGATGCTGAACATGCGTCCCGGCAGGCGCCGGCGCAGCAGCGCGATCGCACCGGGCAGCAGCAGCACGGCCAGCGGCGAAAGCAGCAGCAGGTTGCGGTTTGCCCACGCGGCGTAGTGGATGCTGAAGCCCCACAGGAACACCAGCACGCCACCCAACAGAGCGCACAGCAGCCAGAACGGCAGTGCCAGCCCGGCCAGCAGGCGCGGGCGGTTGCGCAGCGCCAGCACGCCAGCGGCGATCACCAGGCCGCACAGCAGCCACGGCCACCAGCGGCGTGCGAACTCCTTCGGCTCCGGATCGATGCGGTGCGGCAAGAGTTCCTGTTCGGACTGCACCAGCGGCCGGCCATCGCTGTTGCGTGCCTGGCGCAGGGCATCGGCCAGGCGCATCGGGACGAACGCTTCCTGCCAGCGCGACAGCGGCTGGTCGGCGAACGGCCCCAGGCCCACATCGAAGCCCAGCCACATCCATGGTGCCGGCGAGGCCAGACGGACCGATTCACTGCGATAGGTGTTGCCACGCGAGCGCCCCGACAGCTGCGACTGCAGGCCACCACCCAACGCCTTGTCGAGGGTGTCGCGCACCATCGTGGCGCAATTGGCGGTGTAATAGTCGTAGTGGTAGCGCGCGTTTTCCGGCTTGGCCCGCTCGGCCAGGTCAGCGGCCAGCGCACGCGCCTGGTCCGGGCGCAGGTCCAGCCATTGCACGCTGGCACCGCGGCCGGTCTCGTCGTAGTACGACAGGTCCTGCTGCAGCGGCAGCGCCACCAGGTAATACATCATGTCGCCACGTGCGAAGCGGCTGATGAAATCGTCCTCGGAGGGGTCGAAGTAGCCGAAGTTGTACGAGGTTGCGTCGCCGCTGAGCGGATCGACCACCACGATGGCGTCATGGCCGAAGCGTTCGAAGAACACCGTGCCCGGCTGCATGGTCACCACGCCGATGCGCGGAGCAGGGGCTTCAGCGCTGGCCGCGGGCACGGCAGGTGTGGCCGGCGCCGGCTGCGCGAAGGCGGCCAGCGGCAGGGCCATGGCCAACACGTAGAGTGTCAGCCACACCATGAGGATCAGGCCGCGGCGCTTCAAGCGTCGTCCTGCACGTCCGGCGGCAGCACGGTCACGTGGAAGGCCTGTACCCGGCGCGCATCGGCGCGGGCCACGCGGAACATGAAGCGGTCCAGTGCCAGCTCATCGCCGACTTCCGGCAGATGGCCCACGGCCTCGGTGACCAGGCCACCGATCGTGTCGTAATCCTCGTCGGAGAACATTGCGCCGAAACGCTCGTTGAAGTCGCCGATCGGGGTCAGCGCGTCGACCACGTACTGTCCGTCGGACTGGATGGCGATCTGCGCCGACGGGTCCTCGGCCTCGTCATGCTCGTCGTCGATCTCGCCGACGATCTGTTCCAGCACGTCCTCGATGGTGACCAGGCCGGCGACACCGCCGTACTCGTCGACCACGATGGCCATGTGGTTGCGCGACAGGCGGAACTCCTTCAGCAGCACGTTGAGCTTCTTCGCCTCCGGAATCAGCACTGCCGGGCGCAGCAGCTCGCGTACGTTGGCCGGGCCGTTGTCGGCGACCACGCCGCGCAGCAGGTCCTTGGCCAGCAGGATGCCAAGGATGTCGTCCTTGTTCTCGCCGTGTACCGGGAAGCGTGAATGGCCGGATTCGACCACCTGCTTCATCAGTTCCAGGAAAGGCGCTTCAACCGGCAGCGAGACCATCTGCGAGCGCGAGATCATCACGTCGCCCACGGTCAGCTCGGCCACCGAAATGGCGCCTTCCATCATCTTCAGGGTATCGGCGGCGATCAGGCCTTCTTCCTGCGCGGTGTGCAGGACAGCGACCAGCTCGTCGCGGGTATGGGGTTCGCCGGAGAAGGCGGAGGTCAGGCGTTCAAGCCAGCCGCGCTTCTTTTCACTGTGCTCCGCAGGGGAGCTACTACTGTCGTCTTCTGACATCTCTGGAAAAAAGGCACCCGGCAGGCCGGGCGTTGACCCAAGTCTAGCAGGATGTGACGGCCTGTCAGTGACTGCCGGTGGCCGGGGCTGGGGCGGCCGCGGCCGGCTCCTCCTCGGGCAGGTCCAGGCTGTAGGTGCAGCCGGCCAGGGTCTTGCCCGGGTGGGAGGCCACGGTGGAGACGCTGAGGATGATCGACTCGATCTGGGCCTCGCCGGTCTTCGGGTCGGTCACGTCGCGGCTGACCAGCTCGCGGCCGGCCATGAACTTGCCGTCCTGGTCGTAGCCGGTCTCCAATTCCAGCCGTTTGGCCAGCGGGCGTGGGTCGGCCTGGTCGAGGACGGCCATGACGCTGGCGCCGGCCACCGCCACCCGATCGGTCTGTTGGCCGAAGACGGTGATCGGGCTGGCCAGCCGGAACTCGCTCATGAACTGGTTGCCCTGCGGCAGCGGCTGCAGGCCCTGGGCCACGGCCTTCAGCGGATCGGCCAGCAGCGGCGCCAGCGCGGCCTGCTCGGCCACGCCCTGGCGGCATTCGATCAGGGCCGGCAGGTCGACGCTGGAAGCGAAGGCGGATGGGACCGCAAGGGCACACAGCAGGGGCAGGCAGCAGCGCAGTGACACGGGCGGTTTCCGCAGGCGAAGGGCACCCATCATAGCTCCGGTGAGCGCCTGAACAGCCCGCTGAGAAGGCGCAGGAAACCGGTCATCGCCCGCCGCACGACCATCAGTGAGAGGGTAAGCACGACCGCGAGCATGGTGATCTGCATCGATTGCCCCGCGATGCGCACCACCGCCGGCCACAGGCCCGGGCTGGTCAGCCAGGGCAACATTTCCGATGCGGCTGTCCTGGCCACTTTCACGTAGATCACGGCCAGCACGAACAGCGCCAGCAACGAGGTGCGGCTGGCATGGAAGAACGGAAGCGCGTTGACCGGCCTGCCAAGCCGCTCCTGCAGCAGCGTTCGCCACAGCACCGGCAGGGTCAAGGCACCGGCCAGTATCAGCACCATCGACGTTTCCCACAGCCCGGGCAGGTGGACGGGTTCTGCTCTACCCGTGAGGTGTGGGCCGATCATGCCGGTCGCCAGCCCGGCCAGCAGGCACAAGGGCGAGAGCAGGGCCAGGCTGCGCAGCAGCCAGTGCCTGCCGCTGGGGTCGCGGGCGCTGATGCGGCGCACGGTGTACGCGCCCAGCACCAGCAGGCCTGCGAACAGGCCCGCACTCATTGCAATCGCCGTGAAGCTGTTTCCCGAGGTCATCCTTGGTTTCCTTGTGCCGCCATGCCAGGCGGCAAACAATTGCGCAGCGCGCGGACCGGCACCTGCAGCCCGGCTGGGTCAGGGCGATCGGCGCTGCGATGCCGCTGGGTACCAGCGCAGCCTGACCGGGTAGCCCAGCAGCGCCTGCAGGTGGTCGCGCACGGTCGCCGCCGTTGCGCGCGCGCCAGCGGTATCCCGGAGTTCCAGCTCCAGTTCACCGGTCATGACGTCCAGGCCATAGCCGGTCAGACCGGGCAGCTGCGGGATGAACCAGCCCTGCTGCGCCTGAAGACGGCGCTGCATCTCCGCTTCGGTCATTGAAGCGCCGATGATATAGCGCACGCGTTGCGGGCCGTCCGCCCCTGGATGGGTCTCATCCGCCTCGGAGGCTGGGCCAGTCAATCGCACGACGACGGTCCAACCCGTCGCATTGTCCACCCACATGCCGGCAAGGCGTGCCGCGTGGCGCGCCCTCAAGCGTTCCATCAATGCGTGCTGCTGCGCCTCGGCGACCGCCTGGCGGGCCGTCTGTTGGCTGACGTCAAAGAAGGCCTGCACCTCGGCGACTTTGGCGGCAATGTCGGCCGCGCTGTCGCTGGCCGGGAACGGCGACGGTCGTTCCCGGTCGGGGTCGATGCCCGGGGCAGTGGTTACCTGCAGAAGAGCGGCGATGAGTGCGGGCAACAGCGCGATGGGGTTGTCCTCCGTGATGAACCCGGTGTGTGTGGTCGTCAGCGCTCGCCGGCGTAGGGATCGGCGATGCCGAGCTCGGCCAGGATGTCGCGCTCCAGCTGTTCCATCGCCTCGGCTTCCTTGTCGTCCTCGTGGTCCCAGCCAAGCAGGTGCAGCACGCCGTGCACGGTCAGGTGCGCGTAATGGGCGTTGAGCGCCTTGCCCTGTTCGTCGGCTTCGCGGGCCACCACCGGTGCGCAGATCACCAGGTCGCCGAGCAGTGGAAACTTGACGCCCTTGGGCAGGCCTTCGGGAACTTCGGCCGGGAAGCTGAGCACGTTGGTGGCGTAGTCCTTGCCACGGTAATGGCGGTTCAGCGACTGGCCTTCCTTGGCATCGACCACGCGGATGGCCAGATCGGCCTCGCGGATGCGGCCCTTCAACGCAGCGGCCACCCACTTGCGAAAGCTCACGGCCGCCGGCAGGCCGGCACGCGGCAGGGCATAACTGACGGCGACGTCCAGTCGCACGGGACCACGGGTCATGGCGTCGCTCCAGGCTGGATCTGATGCAGGTCGCGGCGGTCGTAGGCGCTGACGATGCGCGCGACCAGCGGGTGGCGGACCACGTCGCGGGATTCGAAGAAGGTGAAGCTGACGCCCTCGACTTCACGCAGCACATCGATGGCGTCGCGCAGACCGGATTTCACGTGCTTGGGCAGGTCGGTCTGGGTCAGGTCACCGGTGACCACCGCGGTGGAGCCGTAGCCCAGGCGGGTCAGGAACATCTTCATCTGTTCGATGGTGGTGTTCTGTGCTTCGTCCAGGATCACGAATGCATCGTTGAGCGTGCGGCCGCGCATGTAGGCCAGCGGCGCGATCTCGATGACGTTCTTCTCCAGCAGCTTGACCACCTTCTCCACGCCCATCATCTCGTACAGGGCGTCGTACAACGGTCGCAGGTAGGGATCGACCTTCTGGCTCAGGTCGCCTGGAAGGAAGCCCAGCTTCTCGCCGGCTTCCACCGCCGGGCGCACCAGGATCAGGCGCTGCACCCGCGATTCGTTCAGTGCTTCGACCGCGCTGGCCACGGCCAGGAAGGTCTTGCCGGTACCGGCCGGGCCGATGCCGAAGTTGATGTCGTGGGTGGCGATCTGGTGCAGGTAGCGGGACTGATTGGCGCCACGGCCACGTACCGTACCGCGCTTGACCTTGATCGCGACCTCCTGCGCTTCGTAGGAGCGTTCGGCGATCTGCTCGACATTGGCCTGCGCCAGGCGCAGATGGATGGCGTGGTTGTCAAAGACGGTCTCGCCGGCTTCGGCGTACAGCGCTTCAACCAGCTTCTGCGCCTCCACGATGGCTTCATTGGGCCCGCTGATGCGGAACACGAAGCCACGGTTTGCGATCTCCACGCCGAGCTTCAGCTCGATCTGGCGCAGGTGCCCGTCGAAGGGGCCGCACAGGTTGGCCAATCGCTCGTTGTCTTCCGGCGACAGGGTGAAGTCTCGATGATCGATGCTTTTCATTGCTTGGGGTGGGGCGGGTTCGCCGTCCACCGCGATGGACTTGGGATGACAAGGTTACGCGCGTACCGGGCATGCGGCCAGCAGCGGGCCGATACGCGGTTTTCCACACCCGGTGTGGACGGGGGGCGCGAAAACCTGTGGATAGGCCTTCGCAGTGCTTGTGCCACAAGGCGTATGAGGCGGTGGTGAAAAAACCGTCACAGCCGGCCGGCTCCTGTGACGGCAGCGCATCTTCCGCTGCCAGGCACCCAGTACGGCCGCCCCCGTTCGGTTCTCCACACCAGCTGTGGAATGATGCTGAATCAAGCTGTGGATAGGTGGAGAGGAGCCTTGCAGCAAAAGGCTCGCCCGTACGTGGCGAAAAAACCGTCAGGGCTGATCGGAATCATTGAGGGTGCACGGGGCAGCTGGCACCGTGTCGCCGTCGCAGGAGGGGATGGTATGGGCATCGGCAACGGGATGCGTGGACTCGGGCTGGCGGCCATCGGCCTGCTGGCAGGCTGTGGGCAGTCAACGCCAACGGCGCTGGGCACACTGGAGTGGGACCGGATCACGGTGCCGGCGCCGGCGGCCGAGGTGATCGCCACGTTGGAGGTGCGCGAGGGCCAGCGGGTCAAGGCCGGGGCCGTGCTGATGCAGCTCGACCCCGCCCGCGGCGACGCGCAGTTCGCGGTGGCGCAGGCCGACACGGCGCGCGCGCAGGCCCAGCTGGAAGAGCTGAAGCTCGGCCCGCGGCAGGAACAGATCGCACAGGCCCAGGCACAACTGGCCGCGTTGCGCGCGCAGTCTGCTGAAGCCACTGCCTACTATCGGCGCGTGCAACCATTGGCACGCCAGCGCCTGATCGCCGCCGCCGAGCTGGACCGTGCACGGGCGGCCGCCGGCAATGCCGCGGCCAGCGTGCGTGCCGCCGAGCAGGCCTGGCTGGAACGGGTGCACGGCAGTCGCGCGCAGGACATCGCCCAGGGCCAGGCGGCCGCCGACGCCGCACAGGCGCAGCAGGTGGTGCAGGGCGTCAACCTGCAGAAGCTGCAGCTGCGCGCACCGCGCGATGGCGTGATCGATGCTTTGCCGTACCGGCAGGGTGACCAGGCACCGATCGGGGCGCCACTGGCGGTGCTGCTGGTTGGCGAGCGCCCCTATGCGCGCGTCTACCTGCCGCAGCCGCTGCGCCTGCAGGTCAAGGTCGGTCAGCCGGCGCAGATACAGCTGGAGGGAGGGCGCACCGTACTGAAGGGCCATGTGCGCGCGATCCGCAGCGAGCCTTCATTCACCCCGTACTACGCACTGACCGGCGATGACGTCGAGCGCCTGAGCTACCTCGCCGAGATCGAAGTGGATGACGCCAGCGACATGCAGACGCTTCCGGCCGGGCTGCCGGTGCAGGTGCGCTTCTGAACACCGGTGCGGACATCGCAGTGCATGCGCAGGGCCTGACTCGCCGCTTCGGCGATCTGCTGGCCGTGGACAAGGTCGACCTGACCGTGCCCCGTGGCCAGGTCTATGGTTTCCTGGGCCCGAACGGGTCGGGCAAGTCGACCACCATCCGCATGCTGTGCGGCCTGCTGGAACCCAGTGCGGGGCAGATCGAGGTGCTGGGCCTGGCGGTTCCCGAGCAGGCCGAAGCACTGCGCCGGCGCATCGGCTACATGACCCAGCGCTTCTCGCTGTACGAAGACCTATCGGTACGCGAGAACCTGGAATTCCTCGCCGCCATCCAGGGCCTGCCGCGCAACCAGGCCCGGCAACGGGTCGATGCGCTGCTGCAGCAGTACCGGTTGCAGGACCGGCAGCCGCAGCTGGCCGGTACGCTCAGCGGCGGGCAGAAGCAGCGCCTGGCCCTGGCCGGCGCCGTGGTGCATTCGCCCGAACTGCTGTTCCTGGACGAGCCGACCAGCGCGGTCGACCCGGAGTCACGCCGCGACTTCTGGGAGGCCCTGTTTGAACTTGCCGACGCCGGTACCACCGTGCTGGTCTCGACCCACTACATGGACGAAGCCGAGCGCTGCCACCGGCTGGCTATTCTTGATCGTGGCGCGCTGGTCGCCGATGGCACGCCGGCCGAACTGTGTGCGCAGCTGGACGGCCGCACGCTGCAGGTCACGTCATCGCAGCCACGCCAGGCCAGCCGCGTGCTGGCCGAGCTGCCCGGCGTGCTGAGCGTGGCGCAGATCGGCACCCATCTGCGCGTGCTGTGCAATGAGGGCGTAGCGGATGTCGCAGTGCTGCGGCGCGCGCTGGCCAGCGCCGACCCGCAAGCGCATATCGAAACCGTAGCGCCGAACCTGGAAGACGTGTTCGTCGCCGCCACCCGCGGCCGTGGCCGGGAGCCGGCGGCATGAACCTGCGCCGGCTGTGGGCGATCGTGCTCAAGGAGCTGCGGCAGCTGCGCCGCGACCGCATCACGCTGGCGATGATCGTCGGCATTCCGGTGATGCAGCTGCTGCTGTTCGGGTATGCGATCAACCTCAACCTACGCCACCTCGATGCGGGTATCGCCGACCAGGCCAACAGCGCCGCCTCTCGCGCGCTGGTGCAGGACATGGTCGCTACCGGGGTGATCACGCCGCGCAGCGAGGCCTACACGCCGGACCAGCTGATGCAGGCACTGCGCCGCGGCGAGATCAGCGTCGGCATCGTGGTGCCGGCCGACTTCGAGCGTCGCCGCTTCGATGGACGCGAAGCGGTACAGGTGCTGGTCGATGGCAGCGACACCGTGGTGCAGAGTGCGGCGATCCAGCTGGCGCAGGTGCCACTGGATGCGCGCCCGACCAGCAATACGCGGCCGCTACGCGAAGGCAGCATCGCAGGTGGTCCAATCAGCGTGACCAGCTTCTACAACCCGCAGCGGCGCTCGGCGGTGAACATCGTGCCCGGCCTGATCGGGGTGATCCTGACCATGACCCTGGTGATGTTCACGGCGGTGGCGGTGGTGCGCGAGCGCGAGCGCGGCAACATGGAACTGCTGATCGCCACGCCGGTATCGCGCAGCGAACTGATGGTCGGCAAGGTGCTGCCCTATGCAGCGATCGGCCTGCTGCAGACCACCCTGGTGCTGGCGCTGGGTACCTGGCTGTTCCAAGTGCCGATCCGCGGCAGCCTGCTGGACATCTATCTGGCCGCGGTGCTGCTGGTGCTGGCCAACCTGGCGCTGGGCCTGCTGATCTCCACGCGCGCGCGTTCGCAGTTCCAGGCGATGCAGATGACGCTGTTCCTGTTCCTGCCGTCGATCCTGCTGTCGGGTTTCATGTTCCCGTTCGCCGGCATGCCGCGGCCGGTGCAGTGGCTGGCCGAGGTGCTGCCGCTGACCCACTTCCTGCGCCTGGTGCGCGGCATCATGCTGCGCGGCGCCTCCCTATGGGAGCTGTGGCACGACGCGCTGGCGCTGCTGGCCTTCATCGTGGTGATGATGACGCTGGCGATCCTGCGTTTCCGCAAGCGCCTGGATTGAGGCCCGTCATTCGGTAGTGCCGGCCGCTGGCCGGCATCATTTCCGGTAGGTGCCGACCGTTGGTCGGCACACCTTATTCCGCCACCACGCGCCCACGCAGCGAGTTGGTAAGCGCTTCGGTGATCAGCACATCCACGAACTGGCCGATCAACCGCGCAGGCGCCGGGAAATTCACCGAACGCATGTTCTCGGTCTTGCCGGTCAGTTCGTTCGGATTCTTGCGCGACGGCCCTTCCACCAGCACGGTCTGCACGGTACCGACCATCTTCTCCGAGATGCTGGCGGCGTGCGCATTGATGCGCTCCTGCAGCCGCGACAGGCGAGCGTGCTTCTCGGCATCGCTGATCGTGTCCTCCAGATCGGCCGCTGGCGTGCCCGGGCGGCGCGAATAGATGAAGGAGAAGCTGTGGTCGAAGCCGATGTCCTCGATCAGCTTCATGGTCTTCTCGAAGTCGGCATCGGTCTCGCCGGGGAAGCCGACAATGAAGTCCGAGCTGATCGAGATGTCCGGGCGCACCGCGCGCAGCTTGCGGATCTTCGACTTGAATTCCAGTGCGGTGTAACCACGCTTCATCGCCGACAACACGCGGTCGCTGCCGGCCTGCACCGGCAGGTGCAGGAAGTTGGCCAGCTGCGGCACGTCGCGGAAAGCATCGATCAGCGAATCGCTGAACTCCAGCGGATGCGAGGTGGTGAAGCGGATGCGGCCGACGCCGTCGATCTCGGCGATGGTACGGATCAGCAGGCCAAGGTCGGCGAATTCGCCGTCCCCATAAGGCCCTCGGTAGGCATTGACGTTCTGGCCGAGCAGGTTGATCTCGCGCACGCCCTGTGCGGCCAGCTGCGCCACTTCCACCACCACGTCCTCGAACGGGCGGCTGACTTCGGTGCCGCGGGTGTAGGGCACCACGCAGAACGAGCAGTATTTGGAACAGCCTTCCATGATCGACACGAATGCCGAGGGACCTTCGGCGCGCGGCTCGGGCAGGCGGTCGAACTTCTCGATCTCGGGGAAGCTGATGTCCACCTGCGGGCGCTTCTGCTCGCGGCGTGCGCGGATCAGTTCCGGCAGGCGGTGCAGGGTCTGCGGGCCGAACACCAGGTCAACGAACGGCGCGCGCTTGATGATCGCCTCGCCTTCCTGCGAGGCCACGCAGCCGCCCACGCCGATGATGACCTCACGCCCCTTGTTCTTCAGGCCCTTCCACACGCCCAGCTGGCTGAACACCTTCTCCTGCGCCTTCTCGCGGATGGAGCAGGTGTTGACCAGGATGACGTCGGCGTCGTCCGGGCTGTCGGTCAGTTCCAGGCCATCGCTGGCGGCAAGTACGTCGGCCATCTTGGCCGAGTCGTACTCGTTCATCTGGCAACCGTGGGTCTTGATGTACAGCTTGCCCTTGACCTGGTCAGGCTTGCGCGGACCAGCGGGCAGGGCAACGAGCGGGGTACCGCCCGGCGTGGCGGGCGGAAAGACGTCTGGCGTCCCGGTCATGGCGCTTAATCCATTCGGGTGGCGGGAAAGCGGGCAATTCTACCCGCATCCCGCGCCAGCCGCCGCGCCCTTGTAGAGCCGAGCCCACGCTCGGCTGCTCTTCCCGCTTCCCATGGGGCAGCCTGGCATGGCCTGGCTCTACTGAAGCCAGCCGAGCGTGGGCTCGGCTCTACAAGGAAAGCCGGCCGGCGCTGCTCCGGCGCTGCTTATGCCGCTGCCAGCTCCGCATCGATCTGCCGCGAACGGTCGAAGGCGGTCATCGCGCTCATCCGCGCAATGTAATCAGCCGTGGCCGGCGCAGGCTGCACCAGGCCGAAGGCCGTGGTCCAGGCCAGCGCATTGCCCCACAGCACATCGGCGGCACTCATCGTCCCGCCGAGCAGGTAGGGACCCTGTGCCAGCTGGGCCTCGACCACCTGCAGCACGGTGTCCGCATCGTTGTACGGTGACATCAGGCGCGGCGGTGGCTCGCGGCGCATCGCCTTGTCGATCATCGCTGGCTCGAAGCAGGCGCCGTAGAAGGCCATCCAGCGAAGGTAGGGGCCGCGCAGGGCGTCGCCGATCGGCGGTGCCAGCCCGGCTTCCGGATACAGGTCGGCCAGGTACAGATAAATGGCGACCTGCTCGGTCACCAGTGCGCCGTTGTGGACGATGGCCGGCACCTTGCCCATCGGGTTGATGGCCAGATAGGCCGGAGCCAGGTTGGCGCCGGCTTTCAGGTCCAGCACCTGCATGCGGTAGTCGGCACCCAGCGCTTCGAGCAGAGCCACGGCGCCGCTCGAGCGGGATCGGGCGGCGTGGTACAGGGTGATCTGGCGTGAGGTCATGGCATTGCTCCTTGCGGTGGGTGGTGAACTGGAAGCCATCCTGGGGCACTATTGCGGACGACTTCTGTCCTCGATTCTTCATGCGCCATACCGCCCATCGACTGCTGCGCCTGATCGCCCTGCTGCAGGCCCGCCGCCAGTGGTCCGGGGCTGAGCTGGCCGAGCGCATGGGCGTGGACCGGCGCAGCATCCGCCGCGATATCGAGCGCCTGCGCGAGCTGGGCTACCCGGTCCACGCCTCGTCAGGGGTGGGCGGCGGCTACCAGCTCGGGGCGGGGGCGCCGGTATTGCCGATGCTGCTGGACGAGGAGGAGGCAACCACCCTGGCCATCGCCCTGCGTGCCGCGTCTGCGACCGTCGCCGGCATCGACGACACTGCGCGGGGCCTGTTGTCCAAGCTCGACCCGCTGGTGCCGACCCGCCGCCGCCGGCAGGCCGGGGAGGTGCATGCGGCGACGGCCACCCTGTCCGACCTTCCGTCCACCGACGCACGCCTGCTCGGACGGCTGGCCCAGCACTGTCGGCAGGCGTCGCGGCTGGCCTTCGAATACCGCAGTGCGCAGGACGCGGTCACCCAGCGCGAGGTCGAGGCCCAGCACCTGGTCAATTACGGGCGGCGCTGGTATCTGCTTGCCTGGGACCTGGGGCGGCAGGACTGGCGCACTCTGCGCGTGGACCGCATGGGTGCCGTACGTGAGTGCTCCGAGCCGGGCCTGCACCGGCGCACGCCAGCCCCTCCGGACGTGATGGTGCGGCAGGCGGTCAGCCAGGCGCCGTTCGCACTGCAGGCCATCGTCCGCCTGGCCGGCAGCCGCACCGAGCTGGAAGGTCGCATCCCACCGTGGTGTGGTGTGCTGGAGGCTGATGGTGCCGGCCATTGCCTGTTGCGCATGGGCGCCGAGAGCCGCGGCATGATGCTGGCGCAGATCCTCAGCCTGGACCGGGTGCCGGTGGCGTTGTGGACCACACCGCCGGGCCTGCGCGATGAGCTGGCACAGCGTTTGGCCGGATTGGGCCAGGTGCTGGCTGTGCCGCCGGTCACAGGCTGAGCCACGTCGCTTGGCAAGCCCCGGCGAAGCTGGGACACTCGCGGCATGAAGGGGATACTGGGGACAACGGCGATCATCATCGCTGCGCTGACCGCTGCGCCGGCCAGCGCCGGCACCCTGTACAAGTGCCAGGGCGCCGACGGGGTCACCAGCTACGTGAGCAAGCGAGTGGCCGGCGCGCGCTGCAGCAGCATCAGTTACAGCCGCGATACCCGGCCGGCACCGCGCCCTGTGGTGGTCGCGCCGAAGCCTGCGCCGACCACGGTGGCCAGCATCGAACGCAATCCGGTCGCCGTGGCGGCCAGCGCCGCTGCGCCCACTGCGGTCGCGTCGACGCCTGCTGCCCCCGCGCCTGCTGCGGCACCGACGGCCTCGCGGGCCGGGCGGATGGTCAGCGGCCAGGTCTATTCCTTCATGAAGGATGGGGTGCGCCACTACACCAGTGCGCGGCCAACCCAGGTCGCCAACCTCGGCCCGGTGCGTACCATCCGCTACAGTTTCATGGAGCGCTGTTATGCCTGTGGCGTCAACCCACGCGTGGACTTCGGTTCGGTGCGCTTGAACACCACCGCGTTCCAGACCGAGATCACCTCGGCCGCACGCGAGTTCGGCGTCGAAGAAGCCGTGGTGCGCGCCATCATCCACGCCGAGTCGGCCTACAACCCGACCGCGCTCAGCCGCGCCGGCGCGCAGGGCCTGATGCAGCTGATGCCGCCGACCGCGGCCCGCTTCGGGGTCAGCGATTCCTATGATGCCGGGCAGAACATCCGCGGTGGCGTGCAGTATCTTGCGTGGTTGCTGAAGCGCTTCAATGGCGACCTGACCCTGGCTGCGGCCGGCTACAACGCCGGCGAGGGCGCGGTCGACCGCCACGGTGGCGTGCCGCCCTACAGCGAGACGCAGTACTACGTGCGCCGGGTCGGGCAGCTGGCCGAGCGTTACCGCACCGCCCTGAGTCACCAGTAGGTGCCGACCGTTGGTCGGCACTCCCTTGAACAGGTGGGTGCCGACTGTCAGTCGGCACTCCTTGCAAAGAGCGTTGTGTGGCGCGCGACGGTTCCGCTACACTCGACCGCGATTCAATGCGGCTCTGGCCCCCACCGGATCCGCTGGCAGCCTTAAAGCTACCTAATCAATATCGGAGTGCCGGATGGCCAACGATGGGGTACACGATCCAGTCAACACCGGACGTCGGCGTTTTCTTTCTGCCACCACAGCCGTGGTGGGCGCCGTCGGCGTCGGATTCACCGCCGTTCCTTTCATCAAGTCCTGGAACCCCAGTGCCCGCGCCAAGCTTGCCGGCGCACCGGTGGTGGCCGATATCAGCGCCCTGCAGGAAGGCCAACGCCTGATCGTGGAATGGCGTGGCCAGCCGATCTGGATCGTCAAGCGGTCCAAGGCCATCCTCGATGCGCTGCATGGGCTGGACGGCCGTCTCAAGGACCCCGAGTCCGGCGAGAAGGACCAGCAGCCGGACTACGTGCTGAAGCAGAACCCCGAACTGCGCTCGATCAAGCCGGACATCTCCGTACTGGTCGGCCTGTGCACGCACCTGGGCTGCTCGCCGGAAATGGTCGCCGAAATCCGGCCTGAGCCCTACGACCCGCAGTGGAAGGGCGGCTACTTCTGCCCCTGCCACAAGTCGCGCTTCGACATGTCCGGACGCGTCTTCAAGGACGTGCCGGCGCCGATCAACCTGAAGGTGCCCGCGCACCATTACCAGGACGACAACACCATCATCATCGGTGTCGATCCGCAGGGGGCTGCCTGATGGCCAATATCCTCAGCCGTACCGCCAGCGGCGTGGCCGACTGGGTCAATGCCCGCGCGCCGGGCCTGATGCCGGTCTATCGCAAGCATGTGAGCGAGTACTACGCGCCGAAGAACTTCAACATCTGGTACTACTTCGGTTCGCTGGCGCTGCTGGTGCTGGTCAACCAGATCGTCACCGGCATCTTCCTGACGATGCACTACAAGACCAGCGCCGCCGAGGCGTTCGGCTCCATCGAGTACATCATGCGGGACGTGGAGTGGGGCTGGCTGATCCGCTACATGCACTCCACGGGTGCCTCGCTGTTCTTCATCGTGGTCTACCTGCACATGTTCCGTGGCCTGCTGTACGGCAGTTACCAGAAGCCACGCGAGCTGGTGTGGATCCTCGGCATGCTGATCTACCTGGTGTTGATGGCCGAAGCCTTCATGGGCTACGTGCTGCCGTGGGGCCAGATGTCGTTCTGGGGCGCCAAGGTGATCATCTCGCTGTTCGGTGCCATACCGGTGATCGGCAACGGCCTGACCGAGTGGATCATGGGCGATTACCTGCCCAGTGACGCCACGCTCAACCGCTTCTTCGCGCTGCATGTCATCGCCTTGCCGCTGGTGCTGTTGCTGCTGGTGGTACTGCACCTGGGCGCGCTGCACGAAGTGGGTTCGAACAACCCCGATGGCGTGGAGATCAAGAAGGGGCCGAAGGGCAACCGCTGGTCGCCGAACGCTCCGGCCGACGGTATTCCGTTCCACCCGTACTACACGCTCAAGGATGGTGTAGGCGCCGGCTTCCTGCTGATCATCGCCGCCTTCATCATCTTCTTCGCGCCTGGTTTCGGCGGCCTGTTCCTGGAGCACGACAACTTCACCGAGGCCAACCGCCTGGTCACCCCGGAGCACATCAAGCCGGTCTGGTACTACACGCCGTACTACGCGATGTTGCGCGTGGTGCCGAACAAGCTCGGTGGCGTGCTGGTGATGTTCTCGGCCATCGCGATCCTGTTCCTGGTGCCGTGGCTGGACAAGGCGAAGGTGAAATCGGTGCGCTACCGCGGCTGGATCTCGAGGGTGATGCTGGGCGTGCTGGCGGTGTGCTTCGTGTGGCTGGGCGTGATCGGCTCCGGCCCGGGCACCGACGTGCATGAAACCTACATCGGGCGGGTGCTGACCTTCCTGTACTTCGCCTTCTTCATCACCATGCCGCTATGGACACGGTTGGACAAGACCAAGTCGGTACCGGAGAGGGTGACCACGCATGACTGAGCGCTGGATGGTCCGGCTGGCCCTGGCGGCCACCCTGATGCTGGGCAGTTTCCTGGCCTCCGCCGCCGAGGGCGGCACCAAGCTGCTGCAGGCAGGCAACGATCTGGGTGACCGCGCCTCGCTGCAGCGCGGCGCACAGTTGTACATGAACTACTGCTCCGGCTGCCATGCGCTGAAGTACCTGCGCTATTCGCGGATGGCGCAGGACCTGGGCCTGACCGAAGAAGAGGTGATGAACAACCTCAACTTCACCGGCTCGGCGATCGGCGACCCGATCCCGGTGGCGATGCCCAAGGAGAACGCGGAGAAGTGGTTCGGCAAGATGCCGCCGGATCTCAGCCTGATCGCGCGCGTGCGCGGCAGCGACTGGGTCTACACCTACCTCAAGTCGTTCTACCTGGACAGCAGCCGGCCGCTGGGCTGGAACAACGCGCTGTTCGCCAACGCCTCCATGCCGAACCCGCTGTGGGAGATGCAGGGCTTGCAGCACGCCGTGCATGGCAAGGCCGAAGGCCCCGGCATGGACCCGCCGGTGACCGGCCTGAAGATTGAAACGCCGGGATCGGTCGATGCCGGGCAGTACGACCAGGCGGTGCGCGACATCACCAACTTCCTCGAATACGCCGGCGAGCCGGCCGCGCTCAAGCGCCAGCAGCTGGGCGTGTGGGTGATCCTGTTCCTGGCCCTGCTGACCTTCCTGCTGTACCTGCTGAAGAAGGAATACTGGAAGGACGTCCACTGATTCGGCCGCCGGCCATCGCACGGGCCTATTGGCTTTTGTGATGGTCGGTTGCACACTCGGGGAGGAGTCGACCGTCGGCACGGTGCCGGCGGCGCCGATGCGGCAGGCGGTCTCCTGTCGTGGGAGAGCCTTTGATGGCGGCGAGCGTACGCATGCGCAATACACTGACGCTGTTTTCCTCGAACGACGATGTGCTGTGCCACCGGGTGCGCCTGGTCCTGGCGGCCAAGGGCGTCACCTTCGACTTCGTTCCGGTCGATCCGCAGAACCCGCCCGAAGACCTGATCGATCTCAATCCGTACCACTCGGTGCCGACCCTGGTGGAGCGCGAGCTGGTGCTCTACGCCGCGTCGGTGGTGAGCGAGTACCTGGACGAGCGCTACCCGCATCCGCCGCTGATGCCGGTCGATCCGCTGTCGCGTGCGCGCATCCGCCTGGCGATGCTGCGCATCGAGCACGACTGGGTGCCGCAGGTGCAGGCCATCCAGCTGGGCAACAAGACCCAGGCCGAGGCCGGGCGCAAGCGCCTGAAGGAACTGCTGACCGCCTCGCTGCCGCTGTTCAAGGCCAGCAAGTTCTTCCTCAACCCGGAAATGAGCCTGGCCGACTGCGCCATGGCCCCGATCATCTGGCGGCTGCAATCGCTGGATGTGCCACTTCCGAAGGATGGCAAGGCGATTGAGGACTACGGTAACCGCATCTTCCGCCACCCCGGTTTCGTCCGCAGCCTGACCGAGCAGGAAAAGAAGCTGCGCGACCTGCCGGCCTGATCCGGCCCGCGTTACCCGTCTGCACGCCGACCGGCGTGCAGGCGATCCGCCCCGGCGGGGCGCCGGGCGCGTACACTTCACGCATGACCGAAGACTTCTTCCACATGACCAGCCACCGCCCGTACCTGCTGCGGGCGCTGGTGGAATGGATCAACGACAACCAGCTGACCCCGCACATCCTGGTCGACGCCGGCGTTCCCGGCGTGCAGGTGCCGCCTTCGGCGGTCAAGGATGGCCGGGTCGTGCTCAACATCGCCGAACGTGCCGTCGTACGGCTGATGATCGACAACGAGATGGTGAGCTTCTCGGCGCGCTTCTCCGGTACCAGCTACCCGGTGCAGGTGCCGATCAGCGCCGTGCTGGCGGTCTATGCCCGCGAGACCGGGCAGGGCATGGCGCTGCCGGATGATATCCCGGGCAGCGAAACCGCGCCGACCAGCGACGAACTGCTGCACGAGGAAGGCACGCCGCCGGACGATACGCCGCCAGCCAGCCCGCCGCCGAAGGGGCGGCCGAACCTGCGCGTGGTCAAGTAACCAAGTAACGGTGGGTGCCGACCGTTGGTCGGCACGCCTTCAGCCCTTACACATCCTCGGCATCCTCCGCATCCGGCCGGATCTGGCTGATCCGCGCCGCGCCGGGGCCGGTGAACGAGATCAACTGGTCGCCACGCAGCACCATGCGACCCACGTGGCGATCGATGCCATCGTAGGAATACTCGAACTTGAAGGTGCGCTCGAACCCAAGCCGGCCATCCTCGCCGCGCGACAGGCGCAGGCCGGTGGCGTGCACCGCCTGATCCAGCCATTGCACATCAGCTGCGCGGCAGGCATTGCGGCCCAATTCAACGGCGCGCTCTGCGGCCGAGCGTGCCGCGTTCCAGAAGAAGTAGATGATTCCGCCGGCAATCAGCAACAGCAGCAGTGTAGGCATGGCGTCAGCCGTCAGAGGTCGATCCCGCAAAGATGGCGGCGAACGCGCGCTGGATCAAGCGCTGCACTCACCGCCGCGGCTGCGGTTCGCTGGACACCGGCTGCGCGGGCACGATGATCGGTTGCGGTGCCGGAGTGGGCTGCATCGGCGTCGCAGTGGGCGAGGGCATCACCAGCGGTGAGGTTGCAGTCAGCTTCAGCAGGGCTGCCCAGTCCTGGCGGTTGAAGCTGCATTCGTCCTCGCGCCCTGGCGTGCAGCTCGGGTCGATGCCGGTGCTGTTGCGTTCGCGCGCCGGTGGCAGCTTGATCAGCCCGGTGCGGTCCAGCGGCAGCAGCCGCATCGCTACGGTGTTCATCACGTTGCCACCGACCAGGTACAGGGTCTGGTCGCCCCCCAGGTTGGCTGCCACCACCACTTCGCAATGCGACTTCCAGTGGCCCACCGAGCCGTTGCCCAGCGCCTGCACCAGCCCGCTGTAGCTGAGCGTGGTGCTGCGGTCGCGCAGGAAGCACAGCAGGTCGCCCGGCGCGGGTTTGGCCGTGGCCGGGTCGACCAGCCGGTACGGCACGCCCGAGGGGCCGCCCTGGTATGCGGCACGGATGTAGTCGATGTGGCGAGGCGAGGTATTGAAGCCGGGAACGCCGGACTGCACCATTACCCAGGAGATGAACGCGGCCGACCACGGGTTGTCGATCAGGAACGCGCGGCAGTCACTGTCGGTGTAGCGCGTGCCCAGCGGTGCCAGGCAGCTGCTGGCGCCGGCGATGCTGCCCATCGCGTTGAGCGTGCCGCTGTTTCGCCAGTAGCCAGCCACGCGCTGCCAGGCGATCAGTCCGTTGTCGGCCAGGTGATCGCTTTCGGCCTCGGTGACGCTGAGGCTGGCGGCACGGCCTTCACGATCGATGAAGGGCCGGTACCAGAGCCGGTGCTCATTGCAGGCGGTGTTGCGGATGGCCACCGCCAACGGACTCAGGCCAAAGCGGGGCGGAACATCGCAGGCTTCGGCGGCCGCTGCGGACAACGGTGCCGCGGCCAGCAGCAGGCAGGCAGGCAAGAGCATCCGGCGCATGCACGGCTCCTGTGGGGGATGCCGGCAGCGTCGCAGAGGCGGCCGTAGCCGAGCCGTGAAGGCGTTCCGGTCGTGCAGAGCCGAGCCCACGCTCGGCTCATCGCGCAAAGCGGGTGCAGGGCGCGCCGCAGATCGAGAAGCAGCCGAGCGTAGGCTCGACAACGTCCCGCAGGCCTCAAGCCGGCGGCGGGCCCAGCTTCAGCGACAGATCGATGGCCTGCACATGCTTGGTCAGCCCGCCGATGGAGATGCAGTCCACGCCGTCTTCGGCGATCGAACGCAGGCCGCCCAGGCCGACGCTGCCGGACACTTCCAGTGGAATGCGGCCGGCCGTGATGCGTACGGCTTCGCGACGCAGGTCGGGGCTGAAGTCGTCCAGCAGGATGCGTTCGCACCCGGCTTCCAACGCCTGGCGCAGCTGCGCCAGGTCTTCGACCTCCACCACCAGCGGCAGCGCAGGCCACTGCCGGCGTGCGGCGGCCACCGCTGCGGCCAGCGAACCGGCGGCACGGATATGGTTCTCCTTCAGCATCACCGTGTCGTACAGGCCGAAGCGGTGGTTCTCGCCACCGCCGCAGCGCACCGCGTACTTCTGCGCCAGGCGCAGGCCGGGCAGGGTCTTGCGGGTGTCGAGGATGCGCGTGCCGGTACCGGCCACTGCCGCTACGTAGCGGGCGGTGGTGGTGGCGGTGCCGGACAGCGTCTGCAGGAAATTCAGAGAGGTGCGCTCGGCACTGACCAGACTGCGGCTGCGCCCGTGCAGCAGGGCCAGCACGGTGCCGGCAGTGACCGGGTCACCTTCGGAGACACGCCATTCGATGCGCACCTCCGGGTCGAGTGCGCGGTGGGTGGCGTCGAACCAGGGGCGACCGGCGATCACTCCGTCCTGCTTGCAGAGCAGGTAAGCGCTGTCGGCCTGGTCGGGCAGCAGCGCAGCGGTGACGTCGCCGCTGCCCAGGTCCTCGGCCAGCGCACGCGCGACATCGGCGGCGACAACGGCCGCGTCCGGCGTCGGCAGCGCGCTCATGCGGCCGGGAAGTCGGCGATCTGGGCGGTGGGAATGGCTTCCTCGGCCAGCAGCACCGGAATGCCATCGTCCACGCGGAAGACCTGCTTGCGGTCGCGGGTGACCAGTGCCTCGCGCAGCGGCTGCGCCAGCGGGTTGCCATCGGCCTTGGTCACCGCGCCGGCGGAAATGGCCTTGTTGAGGGCTTCCAGGCCCTTGCCATCCAGCAGGGACAGGGGCTGGCGGGTGTCCGGCGACACCAGCAGGTCGAGCAGCTTGCGATCCATGGTTCTTCGTCTTGCGTGGAAGATGGCTAGAATACGTCTTTAAGGCAGGTGACGGCCAATGACCCCCAACCCGATCGCGCCGCTTGTCGGCATCGTCATGGGTTCCCGTTCCGACTGGGAAACCATGCAGCACGCCGCCCAGAAGCTAGAAGCCCTGGGTGTTCCGTTCGAAGTGAAGGTGGTGTCCGCGCATCGGACGCCGGATGTGTTGTTCAGTTACGCCGAGCAGGCGGGCCCGCGTGGCCTGCGGGCCATCATCGCCGGTGCAGGCGGGGCCGCGCACCTGCCGGGCATGATCGCGGCCAAGACCGCCGTGCCGGTGCTGGGTGTGCCGGTGCAGTCCAAGGCCCTCAACGGCATGGATTCGCTGCTGTCGATCGTGCAGATGCCGGCCGGTATCCCGGTCGCCACCTTTGCCATCGGCAACGCCGGCGCCTCCAACGCCGCGCTGTTCGCCGCTGCGATGCTGGCCAGCGACCAGCCGGCGATCGGCCAGGCGCTCGATGCCTTCCGTGCACGCCAGACCGAAGACGTGATGGCCCACGACGATCCGCGCCAATGAGCCTGACCGTCGGCATCCTGGGCGGCGGCCAGCTCGCCCGCATGATGGTCCTGGCCGGTGCGCCGCTGGGGCTGCGCTTCGAACTGTATGACCCGGCCGCTGATGCCTGCAGCGGCCCGCTGGCGCCGCTCACCGTGGGCGCCTTCGATGACCGCCAGGCCCTGGCGGACTTCGCTGCCAAGGTCGATGTGGTCACCTTCGATTTCGAGAATGTGCCGGCCGACAGTGCGCAGTGGCTGGCCGACCGCGTGCCGGTCTACCCGCCGCCGTCGGCGCTGGCTGTCGCACAGGACCGGCTCAGCGAGAAGACCCTGTTCCAGCAGCTGGGCATTCCGCTGCCGGCCTTCGCCGATATCCGCAGCCGCGACGAACTGGCCGCCAAGGCCGCCGAATTCGGCCTGCCGTGCATCCTCAAGACCCGTCGCCTCGGCTATGACGGCAAGGGCCAGTTCCGCCTGCGCAGCGAGGCCGACATCGATGCCGCGTGGGATGCGCTGGGTGCACAGGTCGAGCGTACCGGCCTGATCCTGGAAGGCTTCGTGGCCTTCCAGCGCGAAGTCAGCGTGGTTGCCGTGCGTGGCCGCGATGGCAGCTTCGAGGCCTGGCCGGTCACCGGCAACTGGCATGTCGACGGCGTGCTGTCGGCCAGCGTGGCCCCGGCCGTGCTGTCCGACACCGAGCAGCAGGCCGCGATCGGCTATGCCCGCCGCGTTGCCGAGCACCTGCAGTACGTCGGCGTGTTCGCGCTGGAGCTGTTCTGCCGCGATGGCGAACTGCTGGCCAACGAGATGGCGCCGCGCGTGCACAACTCCGGCCACTGGACCATCGAAGGCAGCGAAACCTCGCAGTTCGAGAATCACCTGCGCGCCGTGCTGGGCCTGCCGCTGGGCAGCACCCGCATGCTGGGTCACGCCTGCATGCTGAACTGGCTGGGCGTGATGCCCGACCCGGCACCGGTACTGGCCCAGGCCAGCGGCCACTGGCACGACTACGGCAAGGAGCCGCGCGAGGGCCGCAAGGTCGGCCACGCCACGTTGCGCGACGATGATGCCGCTGCATTGGCCGATGCGCTGGATCAGGTTGGCCTGGAACTGGACCGCCAGGCCCAGGTGGCGCCGGCGGTACACGCGCTGCGCAATCGCTGAGCCCGGGCGTGCCGGCCAATGGCCGGCACAACCTTGTATGCCTGCAACGGTGTGGCGCGCCGGTGCAGGCATCGGCGCACCATTGCCGGTGGTAGCGTGGAGCTCCTTTCACAGGAGTCACGACCATGCTCGACTGGAATGCCTACCGCAAGGAACTGAAGGGCCGTATCGGCGAGATCGGCAAGCTCTCGCCGGACACGGTCAAGGGCTACGCGACCCTGGCCAATGCCGGCGCCCAGACCAACCATCTGGATGCCAAGACCCGCGAACTGATCGCGCTGGCAGTAGCGGTGACCACCCGCTGCGATGGCTGCATCACCGTACATGTGGATGCAGCACTGAAGCATGGCGCCAGCCGCGAGGAAATCGCCGAGGCACTGGGCGTGGCGGTGTCGCTCAATGCAGGCGCCGCGCTGGTGTATTCGGCACGGGTGATGGACGCGGTGGCCGCGCACGAGAACGCGTGAAGCGTGATCTGTAGAGCCGAGCCCATGCTCGGCTGGCCGGACAGCAGCCGAGCATGGGCTCGGCTCTACAGGGATCAGCGCAGCTGGCTTTCGGCGAATTCCCAGTTGACCAGCTGCCAGAAGGCGTCCAGGTAACGCGCCCGGTCATTCTGGTACTCGGTGTAGTAGGCGTGCTCCCATACATCGCAGCACAGCAGCGGGGTGCTTTCGCCGGTCAGCGGCGTGCCGGCGTTGCGGGTGGCCTGGATGCCGAGCTGGCCACCGGGGTGCTGCACCAGCCATACCCAGCCCGAGCCGAACAGGCCCAGCGCGGCGCGGTTGAACTCCTCGCGCAGGCGCTGCGCGTCACCGAACTGGCGCTTGACCAGCTCGCCCAATCGGCCCTGCGGCTCGCCGCCGCCGCGCGGCCGCAGGCACTGCCAATAGAAGCCGTGGTTCCAGGCCTGGGCGGCCGCATCGAACAGCCTGCCCTGGGCGTGGCGGACGATCTCATCCAGCGACGCTTCCTCCCACTCGGTGCCGAGGATGCCGGCGTTGACGGCATCCACATAGGCGCGATGGTGGCGGCCGTGGTGCAGTTCCACGGTCTGTGCGGACAGGTGCGGCTGCAGGGAGCCGGGAAGGTAGGGCAGGGCAGGCAATTCAACAGGCATGGACAGGTTCGTGGCCAGAGGGGCGGCGGCAGCCGGTTCCATCCGCTTACAATGGCGGCTACCGTGGGCAGTCTAGCCGACCACCGCGGTCGGTTTGTCCGGCGAAGCAAGGAGTGTGGTTGTGGCGGTAATGCAGCAAATCCAGGCCGAGGTCGATCGTTACCCGCTCGTGCTGTTCATGAAGGGCACCCCGCAATACCCGATGTGCGGCTTCTCCAGCCGCGCGGTACAGGCGTTGATGGCGGCCGGCGCGGTCACCCTGCGCACCGTCAACGTGCTGGAAGAACCCGAGATCCGCGCCAACCTGCCGCGCTTTTCCAACCTGCCGACCTTCCCGCAGCTGTTCATCAACGGTGAGTTGATTGGTGGCTGTGACATTGTCCTGGAGTTGTTCGAAGCCGGCGAGCTCAAGCGCATCGTCGAAGAGGCGACCCAAGGATGAGTGCCTGGCCATCGACGTCACCGGCCGACGGGGCGCTCGATGGCCGCCCGTTGCAGGATCGCGTAGTGCTGGTCGCCGGTGCCGGTGGCGGATTGGGTAGTGCGGCGGCAGTGGCTGCTGCGGCCGCCGGTGCCACCGTGGTCCTGCTGGGCCGCAAGCCGCGCCGCCTGGACCGTGTCTACGCCCAGGTGCAGGCGGTCGGCCCGGAGCCGCTGCTGTATCCACTGGACCTGGAAGGCGCGGGCCCCGACGACTATGCCGAGCTGGCCCAGGCCCTGCAGCGCGAGCTGGGGCGATTGGACGGCCTGCTGGTCTGTGCCGCTCACTTCCCTGGCCTGACCCCGTTTGAACTGGCCGACCCGGCCAGTTTCGCCCGCGCGGTGCACGTCACCCTGACCGCGCCGGCCTGGCTGGCCCAGGCCTGCCTGCCGCTGCTGCGGCAGCGTGAAGATGCGGCGCTGGTGTTTGCGGTCGATGCTCCCGAACGGGTGGGGCAGGCTTACTGGGGCGGTTATGGCGTGGCCCAGCATGGCCTGCGTGGCCTGATCGCCAGCCTGCACGACGAACTCGGCCGCAGCCCGGTACGGGTCAGTGGCCTGTACCCCGGTCCGCTGCGCACAGCCCTGCGGGCCCGGGCCTATTCCGTTGATCAGGACCCGGCCGCCCAAGGCCCGGAAGCCGCAGCGGCAGCGGCGGTGACCCTGTTGTCCGGCGCTGGCGCCGCCTGGCGGGGCAAGATTCTCGATGCCAGCGAGGCGCCCCCTGCGGAGTGAGTGCCGGGGAAAGACGGAGTGAAGAGCCCGTCACGATTGCGTTGCGAACCGGTGCCGTTTGTCGCACAACCGTCACATTGATGGCGTAGCGTGTTAATCTAGTGTTAACCGTTAGGGCTGCCTTCAGCCGAGCGGTAGGGAACCCCAGATAACTCTCCGATCAGCCACCCGCAGGGCTGCTTGGATGCGCTTTTTTTCCGCCATCGCCAACTCGCATCGAGGCTACCGAAAAATGACCCACCCACTCCGGATGTCCAAGCTTACCCTTGGTCTCGTGGCTGCACTTGCTGCCGCTCCCGCCTTCGCCCAGAGCAGCACCTCCGCCGGTGTCGGCGGCCAGGTGATGTCCGCCGCAGGCCAGCCTGTTGCCGGCGCTGAAGTCACCATCACGCACACCGAGTCGGGCACTGTTTCGCGTGCCACCACCGATGCGTCGGGTCGCTACAACGCGCGCGGCCTGCGCGTGGGTGGTCCGTACACCATCACCATCACCAAGCCCGGTGAAGGCACCAAGACCGAAGAAGGTGTCTACCTGAACCTGAACCAGGTCAACACCGTCAATGCCAACCTGGGCGGTGATCTGGCTGCGACCAACCTGGACGCGGTGAACGTTGTCGCCACTGCCGGCGGCCTGGACCTGTTCAGCGCCAACAAGATGGGCACCGGCACCAACGTGACCCGCGAAACGATGGATGCATTGCCGTCGGCCAGCCGCAACATCCAGGACTACGTCCGCCTGGATCCGCGCATCTCGCAGGTCAGCAAGGCTGACGGCGCGATCTCGGCCGGTGGCCAGAACACCCGTTACAACGCCATCCGCATCGACGGCATCAGCGCCTCCGATCCGTTCGGCCTGGGCTCCAACAACCTGCCGACCGAGCGTCAGCCGGTGTCGATGGACGCCATCCAGGAAATCAACATCGACCTGGCCAACTACGACACCACCATCGCCGGTGGTACCGGTGCGGTGATCAACGCCGTGACCAAGTCGGGCACCAATGAATTCCACGGCACCGTGTACGGCTCGTACCGCGACAAGGACATGGTCCGTTCGCGCCTGGAAGGTGACAAGCAGGACTTCAACGGCTTCGAGGACGAGAAGACCTACGGCATGACCTTCGGCGGCCCGATCGTCAAGGACAAGCTGTTCTTCTTCACCAACTATGAAAAGTACGAACGCTCGGCTGCCGGCGTCGCCCTGAGCGACACGCCGATCGGCCGTGGCACCATCACCCAGCAGCAGATCACCGACGTCCAGAACTTCCTGGGCAAGCTGGGCTACGATCCGGGCAGCCTGACGGCGCCGAACAGCAAGACCGAGATCGAGGAGTATGCGGTCAAGCTGGACTGGAACATCAACGAGAACCACCGTGCGGCCCTGCGCTACAACAAGATGGAGCAGAACGTCGTTCGCTTCCCGCAGGTCAGCAGCAGCGCCATCTCGCTGAGCAACTTCTGGTACCAGCAGCCCACCGAGTACGAAACCTGGATGGGCGAACTGTTCAGTGACTGGTCCGAGAACTTCTCGACCGAGTTCAAGGTCTCGCACAAGGATTACTCGGCCAACCGCGTCCCGCTGGTCGACATGCCGCAGATCCGCATCAAGTCGGGCAACGATTCGCTGTACGTCGGTACCGAACAGAACACCCACGTCAACATCGTCGAGTCGAAGGAACTGAGCGCCTTTGGTGCCGGTACCTGGTACATCGGTGACCACACCGTCAAGTTCGGCTTCGATTACTCGAAGAATGACCTGATGAACTTCTACGGCCGCAACCTCAACGGCGTGTACGAATTCAACAGCGTCAACGATTTCCTGGCGGGCAAGGCTTCGCGCTACCAGCTGCGTGCTCCTCGCGCCGATGGCAGCCGCAGCGACATCCCGGCCGACTTCACCCTGAAGAACACCGGCGTGTTCGTGCAGGACACCTGGGCGATCAACTACAACCTGAACCTGATGTTCGGCGTGCGCATCGACATGCCTGACTTCAGCACCCAGCGCCTGTACAACCCGCGCATCGAGCAGCTGTACGGCTTCAACAACACCAAGCTGGTCGACAAGAACCTGGTGCAGCCGCGCGTCGGCTTCAACTACACCTTCGACAGCGATCGCCCGACCCAGCTGCGCGGTGGCGTGGGCCTGTTCGGCGGCGCCGCCCCGAACGTGTGGCTGGCAGGTGCCTACCAGAACACCGGCCTGAACTACATCGAGTACGACGAGCGCAGCATCCCGGCCGGTGCCTTCACTCCGGACGGCAACAACCCGTACATCCCGGCCGGTGGCCCGGCTTCGGCCCGTCAGAACGTCGACATCATCGCGCCGGGCACCCGCCTGCCGTCGGTGTGGAAGGCCAACCTGGCGTTCGACCATGAGCTGCCGTGGTACGGCATCGTCGCGTCGGCCGAAGTGCTGTTCACCAAGGTCAAGGACGGCATCTACTTCGACCGTCTGGACGTGTCGGCGCCGACCGCCTTCGGTCAGGATGGCCGTGCGATCTACTGGAACGATGCTGGACGCAACTCGGCGAACACTCGCATCGATAAGGGTGTCGACTACGGCATCTCCACCGGTACCAAAAATGCAGTTGATCGTTTCAACCGTCCGAAGGACATCGGCGACGTTCTGGTCCTGCGCAATACCGACAAGGGTCGCGGCACCCAGGCCACCTTCTCGCTGGCCAAGCCGCTGACCGAGAACTGGGGCTGGTCGCTGGGTTACACCTACACCAAGTCGACCGAGGTCAGCCCGCTGTCCAGCTCGCAGAACACCTCGAACTGGAACAACACGCTCATCTTCAACGCCAATGAGAACGTGGCCTACAATTCGCGTTACGCGATGAAGGACCGCGTCACCGGCACCCTGGAGTGGAAGCACAACTTCTTCGGTGACAACGCCACCCGCGTGGGCCTGTTCTACGAAGGTCGCTCGGGCCGTCCGTACAGCTACATCTTCTACAACGATGCCAACGGCGACGGTGCCACCACCAACGACCTGTTCTACGTGCCGAAGGGTCCGGGCGACGTGCTGTTCACCGGTGGTGCCGCGATGGAGAAGCAGTTCTTCGATTGGCTGGCGCAGAATCCGGAACTCGATGCCTACCGCGGCAGCGTGGTCCCGGCCAACCGCCACCGCGCCTCGTGGGTCAACAGCTTCGATGTCCGCGTCAGCCAGGAATTCCCGGGCTTCATGAAGGGGCACAAGGGTGAAGTCGCCCTGGACATCATGAATGTCGGCAACCTGCTGAACAAGAAGTGGGGCCTGATCGACGACTACGGCTTCTACTCGACCCGTCGCGTTGCCAACTACGCAGGTATCGATCCGGCCACCGGCAAGTACGTGTACTCCTTCACCGGTTCGACCGACAACCCGTCGGTGCAGGAAAACAACAACGACAAGGGCAACACCGCCGTGTCGCGTTGGTCGATGCAGCTGACCCTGAAGTACAAGTTCTGATCCATCAGCGCTTGAAGTGGTAAGTGGAAACGGCCGGGGAAACCCGGCCGTTTTCCGTTCAGGCGAAAGTCCTTGCAGGGCGTGGGGCAACGGCGTAGCATCCAGAAATGTGCGCGGTGCCAACGCCGCCGATGCGGTCCCGGAATGGCGGACGCGGGCGGCACACATCCAACGGTCGGGCTTCCCGGCCGTTTTGCTTTTTAAGGGGGCGGCAGTACAGTCGGAAACCTTGAAGGAAGCGAAAAATTGGATATGACCACGAACGAAAAATCGGCCCGTGCACTGCCGGTGCAGGATGCCCGGATCTACCCGCGCGGTGGGCTGGATGTGCTGTCGCGGGCCGAGGTGGCACGCCTGCGCGATGCCTCCGCCGGCGGCATGCATGAGCTGCTGCGCCGCTGCGCGCTGGCCGTGCTGACCAGCGGCAGCGCCTCCGACGATCCGCGCGCTGCGCGCGATCTCTACCCTGATTTCGACATCCAGGTAGCGCAGCAGGATCGCGGCGTGCGCATCGATCTGGTCAACGCACCGGCGATGGCCTTCGTCGACGGCGAGATCATCCGCGGTGTCGCCGAACTGCTGTTCGCCGTCGTGCGCGACCTGGCCTACATGGCCATCGAAATGGGCCCGGCCTACGCGGCCGAGCTGGAGTCGTCCGAGGGCATCACCAACGCGGTGTTCGGCCTGCTGCGCAACGCGCGCATCCTCAACCCGGGCGATCCGAACCTGGTGGTGTGCTGGGGCGGCCATTCGATCTCGCGCGACGAATACCTGTACACCAAGCAGGTGGGCTATGAACTGGGCCTGCGCGGCCTGGACATCTGCACCGGCTGTGGCCCGGGTGCGATGAAGGGCCCGATGAAGGGTGCCACCATCGCCCACGCCAAGCAGCGCCGTACCGTGACGCGTTACATCGGCCTGACCGAGCCGGGCATCATCGCCGCCGAGTCGCCGAACCCGATCGTCAACCACCTGGTGATCATGCCGGACATCGAGAAGCGCCTTGAGGCCTTCGTCCGCATCGGCCACGGCATCATCGTGTTCGCCGGTGGCGTCGGTACCGCCGAGGAGATCCTGTACCTGCTCGGCATCCTGCTGCGCGAGGAGAACAAGGACCTGCCGTTCCCGCTGATCCTGACCGGCCCGACGGTAGCGGCACCGTACTTCGAGCAGATTGATCGCTTCATCCGCCTGACCCTGGGCGATGCGGCTGCCGAGCGCTACGAGATCATCATCGGCGACCCGGTGGCGGTTGCGAAGAAGATGGCCACCGGCATCAAGCGCGTGCGCGAGCACCGCCTGGCGCAGAAGGACTCGTTCTTCTTCAACTGGTCGATCGAGATTCCGTGGGAGTACCAGCAGCCGTTCGTACCCACCCACGAAGCGATGGCGGCGCTGGACCTGCACCACGGGCGTGCCCCGCACGCGCTGGCGGCCGACCTGCGCCGCGCGTTCTCGGGCATCGTCGCCGGCAACGTGAAGGAAGACGGCATGCGCCGCATCGAGCAGTTCGGGCCGTTCCAGATCCACGGTGACCCGGACATGATGCAGGCGCTGGATGCGCTGCTGCGCGCTTTCGTCGAACAGCGCCGGATGAAGATCTCCGGCGAGTACCAGCCCTGCTACCAGGTGCTGGCCTGAACCCGCGCCGGCGCGATGGGGATCGCGCCGGCACGGGTAGGGGAGGGCGGGTCGTCAAGGCTTTGACGCCCGTCGCCCCGGATTGACCGTTCATCCTGCCGCCGCTTGCCGGTGACGGGGCGATGGCCCATCGTGGCCACCAACACGCTGGGGAGCGTCCAATGTCTTTGCGCCGGCAAAACGGCTTCACGCTGGTTGAGTTGATGGTCACGGTTGCCGTGCTGGCGATCGTGGCCGCGATCGCCTTTCCGAGCTTCCAGGGCACTCTCCGCTCCAATCGGGTTGCGTCGGCAAACAATGAAGTCCTGGGCCTGCTCAGCCTGGCGCGGAGCGAGGCAATTCGCAGCAACCGCGGCGGTGGCGTGTGTGGCAGCAGCGACGGCGCGAGCTGTGACGGTAACTGGTCTGCCGGCATGCTGGCCTTCACTGACACCGATGGTGATGGCACGATGTCCTCCGAGGAAACCGTACTGCGGTTCGTCAGCGGCAGCCCCAAGCTGCAGCTGAGTGGGCCGTCGGAAGAGATCGCCTTCGATGGGCGGGGGCGCCGCAGGGCCGCCAGCGATCAGTCGATCCAGCTGGAGCCGGATGTGTGCAGCAAGGGCGCACTGGACAAACGCACTCTTACGGTAAATGCCTCTGGGCAGATCCGCAGCAGCAAGGAAACCTGCTCATGAACCCGCGTTCCATCCGCGCACGCCAAGCGGGCGGCTTCACTCTGCTGGAAGTGCTGGTTGCAATTATCGTTCTGGCATTCGGCCTGCTGGGATTCGCCCTGCTGCAGACCATGAACGTCCGCTTCGTACAGAGCGCCAACTATCGTACCCAGGCAACCAATCTCGCCTACGACCTGACCGAGCAGATGCGCAGCAACCGCTATCAAGCGGCATGGTACACCGCCGCGTCGTTTGAGGCAGGCAGCAAAACCGCAGAGAAGGCGTGCACGGCCGACACCGGCGACGTCGCTATTGCTGCAAAAATTGAACGTTGGCAATGCCAGGTTGTGAAGGCGCTGGGTGACGATGCCGGTGCCGAGGTGACCTACAAGGGGGGCGTGGTGAACGTCGCGATCACCTGGGGCGACCAGCGCTGGGATCCGGATGATCCGGACAAGGCCACTACCTTCGCGCTGGCGACGGAACTGTGAGCATGACCATGAAACATCGTACCTCCATGGCTGGTCTATCGCTGGTCGAACTGATGGTTGCGCTGGTGATCAGCTTGGTGTTGATGCTGGGCGTGGTCCAGGTGTTCATTGCCTCACAGACGGCTTCGCGCCTGTCTGAGGGGGCCTCCCGCGTCCAGGAAAATGCACGATTCGCGTTGGACTTCCTGGAGCGGGACATCCGGATGGCCGGGCACATGGGCTGCGTCAACGACCAGGCCCATGTAGTAAAGAACCAGGGAGACCCGGTATCGCATCTCGGTGCGACCTCCGGCGATGGCAGTCCGTTGGATTTCAGTGTTTCCATCCAGGGCTTCGACGCTCCCGACACGGCTCCCGGTGGCAGTCTGGCGCTGGGCGCGGACTGGTCGGCGCCCCAGGGCCTGCCGGCTGCGATCGCCGGATTGAGCCCGGCACCGGCCGGCGGCAGCGATGTGCTGTTGCTCCGGTTCTTCGCCCCCATGGGGGTGCCGGTCACGGCGATCTCTTCCGATGGCGGCGATGCACTCCTGGACGTGGACAGTGACCACGTCGCGCGCCTGACCAGCGATGGCATCAGCACGCCCACTCTGTTCGGCATCGCTGACTGTGGGCATGCCGATGTGTTCGCAGGCACGTTGAGCGCTGCGCGGGTGACTGCGACCTCGCTGGACCTGTCGCGCTACGTGGCCCAGCCAACCGGGCAGACGATGCTCTATCGCGCCGAGTCGATGGTCTATTACGTGGGTATCAATCCGGAGACGAAACAGCCTGGCCTGCGGCGAGCGCGCGCCGACAGCGATGGGGAATACACGATCAATGAAGAGTTGGTGGAAGGCATCGAAAGCCTGCAGCTGATGTACGGCCTGGACAACACTGCCAACATCAGTATCAGCACTCCGCCGGCCGGCAACATCACCCAGCTCGACGCAGCCGGCGGGGTCAGCACGGATGCCAATGCCGAGGGTGCTGCACAGTGGTTGCGCGTGGGGCAGGTGCAGGTTGGATTGCTGGCGCGCAGCCCATCGCCGTCGTCCTCGGCCCAATCGGCCAATGCGCTATCGGTGCTCGGCGTTGAGTTCACCAACAGTGACAAGCCCGACGGTCGCTACCGGTCCAGTTATGAAGTGTCGATTGCCCTGCGCAATCGCTTGTTCGGAAACTGATCATGCCCCATTTCCAGCGTTCATTCAGACCCGTCACCGCCCCCCGCCAGCAACGCGGTGCGGTGTTGTATGTCGCGTTGATCATGCTCATCCTGCTGGCATTGCTGGGTATCGCTGGCATGCAGGTGGCGGGCATGCAGGAGAAGATGGCAGCCAACTACCGAGCCGCCAACCGGGCGTTCCAGAATTCAGAAGGTGTGGTGCGTGCAGCCGAGCGCACGGTGGAACAGATCGCCAATCGCCAGGATGTCGGCGACGAGAGCCTGGTACAGGCCAGCGATGTGTCGCGGGTCTGCGATGACGGATTCGACCCGGCCGATTGGGCCGTGGAGCGCCGCGACGATACTCGCCCTGCCGTCAACGTAAGGCAGATCGACAGTTGCGTCATTGGTGAATCGGCGCTGGAGATGGGGCGGCCACTGGAAGACATCACACCGATCTACCAGATCACCGGATTTGCCACTGACGATGCGGATGCCAGCTCGTCCGCAGTGGTCATCGATACCGTATTCAAACTCTGAGGACGCAGGCCATGGCTTCGCGCAAATTCCGCTTCATGGCCGCAGGTGGCGCCGCACTGGCGCTGGGTGGGGGCTACTTCATCTATACCCTGATGGCGGCCCAGGGCCAGGGTACGCTGGCGCAGGCGCCGCTGAACATCCAGGTGCAGACGGCACCGGCATTCCTGATGGCGCTGGATGATTCCGGCTCGATGCTGTGGGAGGTGCTGAACAATACCCGCGACGGTGTCTATCGCTGGAGCGGGACGAGCTTCTACAGTGGCAATGTGGCGTACGGCTATGTTGATTCCGGGAACATGTATCACTATGTTTTCCCCAGCTACGGCCGAGATTCAAATCTGGCAGTTCCGCCATTGGATGCCTATGGCTTTGTGCGATCTCCGGATGTCAACGGCTCCTACTTTGATCCTCGCGAGACCTATGATTCCTGGAAAACCGGGCTTACGGGTTCGGCTGCCAATTTCCCAAGTGTTCCGATTGATCCGGCCGCAGCGCCCCTGGATCCGCGACCGGGTACGCCAGACGGCAAGAAGACCGGCATCCTTAATCTCGCTGCCAATTCGACAATGACGTCCATTGTTGTGAGCGGAAAAGCCGCAAACTGGCGTTTTCAGTTCTATAGCGGTATGGAACTGCCGAAAGATACGAGGATTGAAAACAATCGATGCAGCGATATTACCAGCCGGAACAGCAGTGTGAAGGACGGCTTCGCTGTGCTGAATCAGAAGGTGACGCTGAGCAGAAGCTGCAGTGCCGCAATGGTGTTCTATCCAGCCACGTTCTACCTGGAAAACCCGGCCTCGTTGCCGGCCGATTACGGCTATACCGCATCCCCGGTGGCGGTGACCAACCCCGTTGGCGGGCGTCCGGGTACGCTCTACAGGTATGAGATCAAGCTGGATAACTTCAACAAGGACCAGGCCAAGTACAACAAGGCGATGCAGAACTTCGCCAACTGGTTCAGCCTGTATCGGACCCGTCGCGAAGCGTTGATCGGTGCGGCCACCAATGCGCTGCATGGCACTACGAACCTGCGCGTGGGCTGGTTCCGAATCAATGATCGTGAGCAGGTCAAGATGCACAACATGACCGACGAGACCGAAAAGTCGAAGTTGCTTTACGACATCATGAGCAGAATGCGAGCCAGTGGTTCCACGCCTAACCGTTCTGCCGCAGACTACCTTGGCCAGCAGTTCCAGCGCACGGATGACGGCGCGCCAGTGCTATTGGCCTGCCAGAAGAATGCGGGCATGCTGTTCACTGATGGGTATATCAATGAAAGCGGCAACAAGACTCTGATGAAGGACCTGGTGGCGCCCTACTACAAGGGCCCACTAGTCGAAGACCTTGATAACGGCTCTGTGCCGGTTCCTGCAGAGTGCAGCAGTTCCAGTCCGGACCCGTCATTGGACTGCAACAAGAAACTGCACATGAACTTCTACGGTGTGACGCTGGGTACTCAGGGCAAAGAGTTCGGCGTCAAGTACCTTCCGGACCCGAAGAGGCCCTGGGTGCTCAGCCCAGATCCGTATGTTGTCAAGCCCAATTTCCCGACCACGACGCAGGATCTCAAGCCGGAAGCGGTCGACGAGCTGTGGAACGCGGTGTATGACACCCGCGGCGAGATGGTCAACGCCACGCGCCCGGGCGAAATCACCGCTGCCATGCGCCGGATCATCAGCAATGTTGCCCAGGGGGCCACGCCGTCCGGCTCGCGTTCGTTGACGGGGGCTCGTATCGGCGTGGGCTCGCTGTCGGTGGAGCCGTTCTACGAGGCGACCAACAACGGCACCGACTGGTACGGCAGGCTGCATGCCTACTCGCTGAAAGTGGACGAATCTACGCGCGGGATTGTCTCGGAGGAGGCATGGGAAGCGTCGGCGAAGATGCCAGCGGCCGCATCGCGCCGCATCCGCTTCTGGCGCAACGGTGAACTGGTTGATTTCACCGGCAGTAATGTCAGCCTGGCCAACCTGTGCGACAAGTCCAGTGTGATGTATCCGGGCATGCTGATCTGCAGTGCCTCGGAACTCGAAGGGCTCGCCACTAATTCGGCTACCGCCGTTGCGTACCTGCGTGGAGACACAACCAACGAAAAGCGCAGCGGCGGCAAGCTGCGCGACCGTACCACAGTGCTTGGGGACATCATCACCTCTACGCCGGCCCTGAGTTCGCCGCTGGATGACTACGGCTTCCGTCGCCTGCCAGGCGCGATGGGCACCAGTTATGCCGACTATATGGTCACCAAGCGCAATGACCGACGCTACATGGTCTACGCGGCTGCCAACGACGGGATGCTGCACGCCTTTGATGGCGGCATGGGCGCGGATGGCGAGATGGACAGCGATGGTGGCAAGGAGCTGTTTGCCTATATCCCATCCACATCGTTGGGTCATATGGGCAATCTGTTGCTGCCCAACGATCCCACCAACCAGAACGTCCAGCGCTTCCAGCATCGCTACTATGTCGATGGCCCGGTGACGATCAGTGATACCTACAGCGGCGGAAGCTGGACGACCTCGCTGGTCGGCACGGCGGGTGCCGGTGGGCGCAGCGTGTTCGCGCTGGATGTGTCCGATCCTGCCGAGTTCGGTGGCACCGGCTCGCTGCTGTGGGAGATCAGTGATCTCAACGCCTCGCTGGATGAGGACGTAAGGAGCAATATCGGCTACGTGCTGGGCAAGCCGGTGATCGTGCCGATGAAGAACTCTGACGGCTCGGTGGGCTTCCGGGCGATCTTTGGCAATGGCTATGAAAGCGAGAGCGGAAAAGCCGTGTTGTTCGTGGTCGACATGGCGGCTGGCAATACGCCGACCATCCGCATGATCGAGGCGGTCGAGTCGGGTACGGATCTGCCTGCCGGCAGCAATGGGCTGGGCAACATTGTGGTGGTGGATCGTTGGGGTGGGGCTGGACAGAACGAACGGGTCCGCGATGGTCTTGCTGATACCGTCTATGGTGCTGACAAGCGCGGAGCGGTCTGGAAGTTCGACCTGCGTGCGGACGCGGCACCGACGGTTCCGCTGTTCACCACCGATACCCATGTCGATCGCAGTGACAAGCGAACCTATCGCCAACCCATCACCGGCGGCTTGACGGTAACCACAGGCCCATCCGGTGGCGTGATGCTGATCTTCGGCACCGGCAGCTTCTCGTACTACGGCGATGAGAACGACGCTGCGGTGCAGGCGCTGTATGGCATCAATGACGTTGAAACCGGGCAGCCCAGTGCTACGCTGACGTCGGCCAATCTGCGCCCGTTCGCGGCGCAATTTGAGAATGGCGTTCGCACCCTGCTTCCGGGCACTGTTCCGGCGCTAAGCCGCGGCTGGACCGTAACGCTGTCCAACAAGGAGCGTGCGGTCGGCAATCCGCGCATCGTTTCCGGAGTGGTGTTCATGCCCACCTATATCCCGTCCGAGGCCAAGGGCTGCTCGGTGGATGGCGCGAACTGGGTGTTTGGCCTGCAGGCCGGCAGTGGCGAAGCGGCAATGTCGCAGGTGCGCTTCGGTGCACCGGACGGCACGTCGCCGGGGGCAGGTACGGCCGGTGTACCCCTGGAAACGGGCGGCAACGCACCGGTCAGGGATGTCACGACCTCTGTTGTCCCTCGCCTTGCGCCGCCGGATCCGGGTGAACCAGGGACTCCTCCACCGACGCCGCCGGGCGAGGCCTGCCTGATGCAGATTTCGGTGGCAGGTGCAAAACCGATGTACTTGCCTTACCCGTGTGGTCGCCAGTCGTGGAGGCAGATCCAGTGAGTAGTGTCCGTGTTTCGTCGATCAATGGAGTTGCTGCAATGCACACGACGTTCGCCCCTGGCCGCCTGGCCCGCGGATTCACTCTCATTGAACTGATGATCGTGGTGGCAGTCGTGGCGATCCTCGCTGCGATCGCGTACCCGAACTACAGTGAGCATGTGCGAAAGTCGCGGCGTGCGCAGGCCAAGGCCGATCTGGTGGAGTATGCGCAGCTGGCCGAGCGCTACCACACCATCAACAACACCTATGTGGGCTTCACCTTCCCGGGCGGAGCTGATTCCATCAACTCACCACGCGAGGGCGGCACTGCGGCCTACACCTTGTCCATGGAAACCGCGCAATCGACGTTTACGTTTACGGCGACGGCTGCCAATGCTCAGGCCGAAGACAAGTGTGGTGACCTGTCCCTCAACCAGGCCAATGTGAAGACATCCAAGGGCACGCTGTCCGAATGCTGGTGATGTGGAAAAGCGCGCCGGCGGGCGTCGTGGGCAGGAGTGTTGCACTCTCTGATCGAGGTGATTACAATGCGCCTCCCCGCCCGAATAGCTCAGCCGGTTAGAGCACTTGACTGTTAATCAGGGGGTCGTTGGTTCGAGTCCAACTTCGGGCGCCAGGTTATACGCATCAAAGGCTTGCGGTCATCCGCAGGCCTTTTTTGTTATCAGCAGGGTCGATCGGTCCTGGTCCGTGTTGATCGGACGCGCCCGCTGTTGCTGGCGATTATCCGGGAGTGCTCACGGCCGTCCGCGCAGATGCGCAGCGTCAGATTGGCTCCAGGGCTGCGGCCATCCGGTTGGAAGTAAAGCTGCGGCCGGCCACTGCTGGTGGTTCCCCGGATCCTGATGTTCGGAAAGCCTGCCTGGTGCATCAGAATAGCGTCGGCAGAAGAGGGGGGGGCGCGCCGGCCGCTTGTCCTGTAGATGACCCACCCCTGGCTCCAGTCGTCGCCGCAGTGGTGGCCATCGGTACTTGCGCAGATGCCGATCAAGTTTCGGCGCATGATCGCCTGGTAGCGCGCAGCAGCGAGTCCGGACTGCAGGTTGATACGGGTGGCGTCCGCACGCTGCCGCAACAGCATCGAATGCAGGGTGGGCCATCCGGCGGCCAGCAGCACGGCCAACACCGCCACCACCGCCATCAGTTCGACCAGGTGCATGCCTCGCGGCGCCGTAGGGTTGGGGATTGGGCAGTGGCGCATGAGTCCAGCCTCCCTCGTCCAGCGTCGCCGGCGCCATCAGGCACTGCCGCGCCCGCCTGCCCGGAAACCCCTCAGCTGGCCGTCACCGCTTGCCCCGTATACTCACCCTTCCCGGGAACTGGCAACACCATGAGCGACCGTTTTGAACTCGTCTCGCCGTATTCGCCGGCAGGCGACCAGCCTGATGCCATCGCAAAGCTGACCAGCAACTTCGAAGCGGGCATCGCCAAGCAGACCCTGCTGGGCGTCACCGGTTCGGGCAAGACCTACACCATCGCCAACGTCATCCAGAACGTGCAGAAGCCGACGCTGATCATGGCGCCGAACAAGACGCTGGCGGCGCAGCTGTACGGTGAGTTCAAGGCATTCTTCCCGCACAACGCGGTGGAGTACTTCGTCAGCTACTACGATTACTACCAGCCGGAAGCCTACGTGCCGTCGTCGGACACCTTCATCGAAAAGGACAGTTCGATCAACGAGCACATCGAGCAGATGCGGCTGGCGGCGACCAAGACCCTGCTGTCGCGCCCGGATGCGATCGTGGTGGCCACGGTGTCGGCGATCTATGGCCTGGGTGCACCCGAGGACTATCTGTCGCTGCGCCTGATCCTGTCCAAGGGCGAGCGCATCGACCAGCGCGACCTGATCAATCACCTCACCCAGCTGCAGTACACGCGCAACGAGTACGAGCTGCAGCGCGGTACGTTCCGCGTGCGTGGCGAAGTGATCGACGTGTTCCCGGCCGAGTCGGACAGCGAAGCACTGCGCCTTGAACTGTTCGATGGCGAGGTCGAGAAGATCACCCTGTTCGACCCGCTGACCGGCGAGACGCTGCGCAACATGCAGCGTTTCACTGTTTATCCGAAGACACACTACGCGACCACGCGCGAGCGCGTGCTGGCAGCGATCGAGACGATCAAGGTGGAGCTGAAGGAGCGGCTGGAGCAGCTGTACGCGCAGAACAAGCTGGTGGAGGCGCAGCGCCTGGCCCAGCGCACCCAGTTTGACCTGGAAATGATGGCCGAGGTTGGCTACTGCAACGGCATCGAGAACTACTCCCGGCATCTGACCGGCAAGAATGCCGGCGAGCCGCCACCGACCCTGTTCGATTACCTGCCGCCGGATGCACTGCTGGTGATCGACGAATCGCACGTGACCATTCCGCAGATCGGCGCCATGTTCAAGGGCGACCGCTCGCGCAAGGAGACCCTGGTCGAATTCGGTTTCCGCCTGCCGTCGGCGCTGGACAACCGCCCGCTGCGCTTCGAGGAGTGGGAGGAGCGCTGCCCGCGCAGCATCTACGTGTCGGCCACGCCCGGGCCCTATGAACTGCGTGAAGCCGGTGACGAGATCACCGAACTGGTGGTGCGCCCGACCGGCCTGATCGACCCGGTGGTGGAGATCCGCCCGGTCGGTACCCAGGTCGACGACCTGATGAGCGAGGCCAACGCGCGCATCAAGGCGGGCGACCGCGTGCTGGTCACCACGCTGACCAAGCGCATGGCCGAGAATCTCACGGAATACCTCACCGAACATGGTATCCGCGTGCGCTACCTGCACTCGGACGTGGACACGGTCGAGCGCGTGGAGATCATCCGCGACCTGCGGCTGGGCAAGTTCGACGTGCTGGTCGGCATCAACCTGCTGCGCGAAGGCCTGGACATGCCCGAGGTATCGCTGGTGGCGATCCTTGATGCCGACAAGGAGGGCTTCCTGCGTTCCACCGGTTCGCTGATCCAGACCATCGGCCGTGCCGCGCGCAACGTGCGTGGCAAGGCGATCCTGTATGCGGACAAGATCACCCGTTCGATGCAGGCCGCGATCGATGAGACCGACCGCCGTCGTGCCAAACAGGTCGAGTACAACGAGGAACATGGCATCGTGCCGCGCTCGGTGGCGCGCCCGATCGTCGACGTGCTGGAAGGCGCGCGTTCGGATGCGGCAGAGAAGGAAGCGAAGAAGGGCAAGGGCAAGGGCAGGCCTGGCGTGGCCGAGGACGGGGGCGACTATCGCTCGCTCAGCCCGGCCCAGCTGGCGTCCCGTCTCAAGGCGCTGGAACAGCAGATGTACCAGCATGCGAAGGACCTCGAATTCGAGGACGCGGCCCGCGTGCGCGACCAGATCAGGCAGCTGAAGGAGGCGAGTCTGGGCTGAACGCGGCAGTGCAGCATCTTCTTCACGAAAGTATTGCACTTCACGGCGGGCATACGTAATATACGCGGCCTGCACCGACGCAATCGCGAACGTTCAGAAGCAAAAACGGGCGGTTAGCTCAGCGGTAGAGCACTACCTTGACATGGTAGGGGTCACAGGTTCGAACCCTGTACCGCCCACCACGAAGTCCTCGGAAGAGGGCTGTCGTGAAATGCAAAGCCCGGCCTTGGCGCCGGGTTTTTACGTAGCAAGGCCAGCTTTCGGGCGGCAAGAACAAGATGGGCGGTTAGCTCAGCGGTAGAGCACTACCTTGACATGGTAGGGGTCACAGGTTCGAACCCTGTACCGCCCACCACCTGGCTCCCGGCACTGCCGGTGCAACGGTGGATCAGAATGAAAGCCGGCCCCGGGCCGGCTTTTTTCGTTTGCGCCAGTGGGCTGCAGCCAGCGGTCAGCGTTGGGCCACCCATTCGTCGATGCTGATCATGCGCTGCAGCCGCCAATGCCCGTCCACGCGTTCCCAGACCTGCGCAACGCGTGCCGAGCCGGTGCGCTGCTGCGGGGTGTCCGCCCGCAGGGGCTGGTTGCCCACGCGCAGCACGCGATCCTGGCGCAGCCGGTAAAGCTGAAGGGTGGCCGGGTCTGCTTTCTCATCCGGCATTGGAGATGCTCCTGCCTGCCCAGCCTCGGCCTGCAGGATCTGGCTGCGCAGGGAAGCATCCCCGGCGTCGGTATCGCGGCCGAACAGGCCAGCGCACAACAGCAGCAGGGCAAGCATCGGCATGGCACGGTGCTCCGGAGAAGGGAGTCCAGCGTGGCACTGCCCCCTGCGGTGTGAAACCGGTATGCGACGAAAGCCGGTAAAGCGCGCGCCAAGGCGTCCGGGGAAGGATGAATCCGGGGCCGGAAGTGCCGGGCCGCCCCAAGAGACGGCCCGGCGCGATGCCCAATGCGGGTGGGCGCCGATCAACACCGCTGCGCTGGGTCAGCGCTGGCGACCCGCAGCTTGGCTTCGATTACAGCGGATCACAGCACAGCACCTGGCCAGGCTTGCCGGAGTTGCCGAACGGGCAGCTCGGATGCGGCTCGCAACCGGGCGCATAGCCGGTCTTGGGCGCAACGGCAAAGGCCTGGCTGGTGCCGAAGGCCATGGCCGCGACAACGACGATACCGGCGACAGACGAGAACAGCTTCTTCTTACCGATCATGCGTGGCTCCTTCAGGTGTGGAAATGCACGGTGTAGGCCGTTTGCGGGACGGCCTTGCACAGGTCAGTTCGGCTGGCAGCAGATGCGGGTACCACCGATTGTCCCGTTGCCGCCGAAAACGCAGCCCGGCGTGTAGGTGCAGCCCGGCGCGAAGCCAGCCTTGGTTGGCTTCGCAAAGGCCTGGGACGCGCCGAACGACAGCGCGGCGACAACGACGATACCGGCGACGGACGAAAGGACCTTCTTTCCGATCATGTGTATCTCCTTGGTTGGCGTTGGTGTTGCAGTTGCCGAAGGCACCGGAGTGCCGGTTGTGGCGCGAATCTGGTGGCGAGGACGGGCGCGCGGATCGGGCGCGTGGCGCCTCAGTGCAATGCAAGGCGAGGCGCCAGCGACTTCATGGCGGCCTGCACGACCTGCTCATCGAGCTGGCCGACGTGTTTGTAGGCCACGCTGCCATCTGCAGCCAGCACCACCAGCATCGGTGTGACCGTGGCGCGGTAGCGTCTGGCGGCATCGCCGTCGCTGTCGATGGCAATCGGGAAGCGCAGATCGTGCTTGCCGGCGTAGTCGGCCAGTTCATCGTAGGGAGGAAGCCCCACGCCGACCAGCTCGCTGGTGCCACGTCCGCCAGCAATCTGCTGCAGCTGCGGCATCGAGGCCAGGCAATAGCGGCAGGCGGTGGAAAAGAAGTACAGGATCTGGGCAGTGCTGCGTTCGCCGCCGATCATCACCCGGGTGCGCTGGGTGGTTTTCAATGCCAACGCATCGGCACGCGTGCCCAGCGCCAGGCCATGCGCCTCATGCTGCATGGCCTGCAGCTGGGCGGCCATCTGCTCGTTGATCTGCCGCAACTGGCGGTTCTGCCATCCCAGCGCGATGATCAACGCCGACAGCAGCAGGGCAGCAACAGGAACCAGGGCGCGCTTGAGCATTGATCATCCTTGAACGCAGCGTTGTCCGGAACATACCCGAACTGCGGCGCGAGTTGTTAAGCAGACGTTCCGCGCGTCGCCGTGGCGTGCGCGTCCCTACCACTCTCAGGATCCGTCTCAGATGAGCGAGCATGTTCCGACTCCCCGGACCAATCCATTCGTCGAGCTGCTGTTCGGCGGCAACATGCTGGAAGGCACCTTCAAGGCCGTGGTCTGGGTAGCTCTGCTGGCTGCGGTGCTGGCCTGGGCCACCTTCCGCTGAGCCATCGCGCCCCTGCGCTCAGGCGTTGAAGACCTGCCGCAGGCTGTGCAGCGTAGCCTGGCGGTGCTCCTTTGCGGTCGCTTCGCTCATCTCAAGTTCCTGCAGGCGCAGCCCGACCAGGGTCATCGACAGCGCGTAGGTGCGTGCCGCATCGGCGACGCGCGAAAGCCCGAGTGCGCGGCGGGCCAGCGCATCCACATGCTCCAGATCGGGCATAAGGCCCAGATACGCACGTTCTGCGCTGTCCAGGTCGGGAGCACACAGGATCGCATGGGCTTCGAGGGGGGTGGAGACGCAGGCCATGAGGGGTGTCCTTGTCTGTAACGGGCGCTCGCTCAGAACGAGCGCATCAGGGAAACGAAGGCCGACGTCTGTGTCCCACGCCGCGCCATCGGGCTGTCCTTTACTGCATCGCCGAACCGCTGGTTGGCGGCCAACGGAAAGCTGATGGCAGCGGAGAACAGCAACAGGCGCAGCAGGGTCGGGGGCAGCAACGGCATCGATCAGCCACTTTGCGGAGGATGGCTGTGCATGGTGCGGGCGCAACATTGTCAGAACATTGCGCGTCGGCAATCGGCACGCGAAGGCGCCCAAACCCGGCGCAAGGCACTATGATCGGCAGCGTTTCCGGTAGCCGAACCCCCTGATGCGCATCCTCCTGGTCGAAGACGATCCCGATCTGTCCCGAGCCCTGCAATCGGGCCTGGAGCGGCAGGGCGTGGTCGCCGACGTGGTCGGAAGCCTGGCCGAAGCTACGATCGCGCTGCGCGAACCGGTACACCAGTTGATGTTGCTCGACCGCCAGCTGCCCGATGGCGATGGCGCGGCGTTCGTCGCCACCGCGCGTGCACTGCGGCCTAACCTGGCGGTGATCATGCTGACCGCCAAGGGCACGTTGTCAGACAAGGTCGAGGGCCTGGATGTGGGGGCCGATGACTACCTGGTGAAGCCAGTGGCGATCGAGGAACTGATGGCGCGGATCCGTGCAGTCTCACGGCGGCCCTCGGCGATGGTGACGCCGCGCCTGCACCTGGGGCGGCTGGAATTCGACTTCGAATCGCTGCAGGCGCAGGTGGGAGGCCAGCCGCTGGCACTGCCCCGGCGCCAGGTGCTGGTGCTGCAGGCGCTGGCGATGCGCCAGGGGCGCACGGTCACACGCAGCGCGCTGGAAGCGGCGGTGTACGGGTTTGATGACGAGATCCAGTCCAATGCACTCGACGCGCACATTTCCAAGCTGCGCAAGGCGCTGCAGCAGGCCGGGGCTGGTGTGGAAATCCATGTGATCCGCGGCGTCGGCTATCTGCTGGCGGAGGCGTGAGATGACCCGACCCATCCGCTCCATCACGCTCGGCCTGGCCTGGCGGTTGTTCCTGGCGCAGGCCTTCACTGTGTTGTTCGCGGTGGTCGCGTTGATCCTGACCTGGGGCGACAAGGACACTTGGGGAATGGACATGTTCACGGCCGAGGCGGTAGCCAAAGCCGTGCACAGCGAAGGCGGCCGGCTGGTACTGGACCAGGCGCGCTGGGACAGGCTCAATGCCGGGGCGGGGGGCAACCTCTGGTTCGCGGCGGTTGATGACAGGGGCACGTGGCTGGAGCGCGGCACGATTCCTGCGGTCCACGCCCCGTTGCTGGCACGCTTGCCGACGGTGGGCGCCAGCGAACTGGGTTCACTGGTGCCGCCCTATCTGGACGTTGCGCGGGTGATGATCCGCAACGAGGATGGGCGGCGCATCACGGTGATGGTGGGCGGGGCGCCGAAGGGCGGGCTGCTGGACGGCGCACTGATGGTGCTGCGCCTGATCGGCCTGTGGTTCTTCCTGCCGCTGATCGTGATCACGCTGCTGGTGATGCCGACCGTGATCCACCGTGCGATGCGCGGCGTGCGTCGGTCCGCACAGCAGGCCAAGGAGCTGGATATCGGCCAGCCGGGTGCGCGGCTGGATGCGCAGCTGGTGTCGACCGAGGTCGCGCCGCTGGTGGAAGCTTTCAACGACGCGATCGACAAGGTGCAGCAGGGCTATGCAGCACGTGACAAGTTCCTCGCCGATGCCGCGCACGAGCTGCGGGTGCCGATTGCAGTGGTACAGGCGCGCTTGTCGCAGCTGCCGCAGGGTGAGCTGAAATCGCAGCTGCTGACCGACGTGGCGCGGCTCGGCAACGTCGCCGAGCACCTGCTTGACCTGCAGCGGCTCGATCGCAATGTCGGCGCACTGCAGCGGCTGGATCTGGCGCTGCTGGTGCGTGAAGCGGCCGCCGATCTGGCGCCACTGGTGGTCGGCGCCGGCTATGGCTTCGAGGTGGATGCGCCGGAGTCGCCCGTGTGGATCCATGGCGACAGCCTGGCGCTGGGGCGGGTGATCGCCAACCTGGTGCACAACGCCATCGTCCACGGCGGCGGGCGCGGCACCATCTGCGTGCGCCTGGATGCACGTGGCCTTCTGGAAGTCAGCGATCAGGGCGCCGGTATTCCGGTGAGTGACCGTGAAGCGATCTTCGAGCCGTTCCATCGCCTGCGCGCGGCGGGCAGCGGCAGTGGCCTCGGCCTGCATCTGGTGAAGGAAATCGTGCAGCATCACGGCGGCTCGGTCAGTGTCGGCGAGGCCACCGGCGGTGGTGCCAGCTTCCGGGTCAACTTCCATCGCGGCACCGTCCGGCGCTGACAGCCGCGCGGGGGAAACCCCGATAGGCAGCCTGTAGCGCCTGGCGGCAGGCTGATGGAATGGCTTCCGAACGTTCCGCGCCGGCCCTGTTCGGCCCCGGCTGCGCTGCCGGCCTGGTGCTGGGCGCGCTGGCCTGCGTGCAGATGCCGGCGCTGCTGCCGCTGTGGCTGAGCGCGCCGATGGCGGTTGCCGGCGGCGCGGGCTGGCTGCTGCGCTGGCGCGGCCGCCCCTGGGCTGCAATCGTGCTCGGCCTGGCATGGGCAACATTGCACGGGCATTGGGCGCTGCACGGCCAGCTGCCACCCGGCGCGCCGCCGCAGGATGTGCGGGTGAGCGGACGAGTCGCCGATCTTCCGCAGCGGGGGCCCGGCTACACCCGTTTCGTGTTGCACGTGGATGAGGCCGATGCGCTGCCAGCGCTGCGCGGCAAGCGCCTGCAGGTCACCTGGAACGATCCGTGGCGCGGGTCGTCAGCGCACGAGGCCGAGGGTGGGCGGCATGCGGTTCGTGCGGGATCGCATTGGCAGTTGCCGCTGCGGGTGCGTGCGCCACGTTCGCGGATCAATCCCGGCGGCTTCGATGGCGAACGCCATGCCTTGCTGCGCGACATCTCCGGCAATGGCACGGTACGCGACCCGGGGGCTGCGCGTGAGCGCGCGCCTGCGCAGGGCCTGCCAGCCTGGCGCGAGCGCAGCAGTGACGCCATCGCTACGCAGGTGGCACATCCTGCCGCGCGGTTCGTGCAGGCCTTGGCGCTGGGCGATACCCGCGGGCTGTCCGATGCCGACTGGGAACACCTGCGCGCGCTGGGCTTGACCCATCTGGTCGCCATTTCCGGTTTTCACGTGGGCGTGGTGGCGGGCTTCGGGGTACTGCTGTGCCGCTTGTCGTGGTGGCTGTGCCCGGTGCTGGGACGTTGCTGGCCACGGCCGCAGGCGGCGGCATGGGGTGCAGCGCTGGCCGCAGCCGCCTATGCCGTGGCCGCCGGCGGCGCGCTGCCAACGGTGCGCGCGGCGCTGATGATCGGGCTGGTGGCACTGGCCCGTGCCGGACGTCGCCCGGTGGGTGCGGGGCAGGGGTTGGCCCTGGCCGCGATGGTGATGCTGCTGCCGGCGCCGCTGTCGGTGTTGTCGGCCGGCTTCTGGCTCAGCTTTGGCGGGGTGCTGTGGCTGCTGTGGTGCCTGCCGCGAACCGGGCCGGAGGGCGCCGGTGGGGGCCTGCGTGGCTTCCTGGCCGCCCAGGGCGTGGCCAGCCTCGGCCTGTTGCCGCTGTGCGTGGCCCTGTTTGGCGGCACCGCGCGGTTGGGGCCGCTGGTCAACCTGCCGATCATTCCGTGGTGGACGTTGCTGGTGGTGCCGTTGTCGTTGCTGGGTACGGGGCTGCATGCGCTGCACGAGGGAGCCGGCCGCTGGTCCTGGCGTGCTGCGGCCTGGCTGTTCGAGCTGAGCTGGCAGGCGCTGCAGCCACTGGCGCTGCACCCGCAGGCCATGTGGTGGTTGGCCGAGGCGCCGCGCTGGGCCGTACCGGCGGCATTGGCGGGGGTGTTCTGGTGGCTGCTGCCACGCGGCGCCGGCGGTGGCCTGGCGGGCCTGCTGCTGTGCCTGCCGCTGTTGTGGCCGGCGCGGCATGCACCGGCCGAGGGGGAACTGGAGCTGCTGGTGCACGATGTGGGGCAGGGCACAGCGGTGCTGGTGCGTACAGCGCGGCACGCACTCTGGTACGACGTAGGGCCTCCGACCGGCGGCGAGGGCAACGAGCGCATTCTGGTCCCGGCCCTGCGCGCGCTCGGCCAGGCGCCGCCCCGGCAGGTGATGCTCAGCCATGACCATCTTGATCACACCGGCAGCCTGTCCAGCCTGCGACGGCAGCTGCCCGGACTGCAGCTGCTGGCGCCACCGGGCAGCACCATCGCCGGCGCGACGCCCTGCCAGCAGGGGCTGCGCTGGCAGTGGGACGGGGTAGATTTCCAGGTCCTGCACCCGGCGCCGGGCAGCCGTGAGGCTGAGAACGAAGACAGCTGCGTGCTGCGCATCGCCAGCCACCACGGCGTGGTCCTGCTGCCGGGTGACATCGGCCGACCGGCCGAGCGGACGCTGCTGCAGTCGTCTCCGGCCGCGCTGAAGGCGGATGTGGTGCTGGTGCCGCATCATGGCAGCGGTGGCAGCTCCAGCGCGCCGTGGGTGGCCGCCGTGGCGCCACGGTTGGCGGTGGTTTCGGCCGGCCACCGCAACCGTTTCGGCCATCCACGCCAGGACGTGGTCCAACGCTGGCAGGCGCAGGGGGCGGAAGTGCTGGCCACGGCCGACTCCGGCGCGATCCGCGTATGGCTTGGTGCACAAGGGCTGCAGCTGCGTGAACAGCGTATCCACGCATCCCGGTGGTGGGATGCCGCTGGGCGGGCGCGGTCGGCTGCTATCCTATCGCCGAACGAACAAGCGGCCGTTGGGCCGGAGGGTTGAAACGTGTGGGAACTGGTCAAGGCCGGTGGCTGGCCAATGGTGCCGCTGCTGCTGTTGGGCGTACTGGCTTTGGCGATCATCCTGGAGCGTTTCTGGTCCCTGCGGCGGACTGAAGTGCTGCCGCCCGGGCTTGGCCAGGAAGTGCGCAACTGGGCCGCACGCGGCAAGCTTGACCCGGCGCACCTGCAGACCCTGCGCGCCAACTCGCCGCTGGGCACGCTGCTGGCCGCTGCGCTGGAAGCGCGCAACCGCCCGCGCGACCAGATCCGTGAGCGGATCGAGGACACCGGGCGCCACCTGGTGCACCGCATGGAGCGCTTCCTCAACGCGCTGGGCACCATCGCCTCGGCCGGCCCGCTGCTGGGCCTGCTGGGCACCGTGATCGGCATGATCCAGATGTTCCTGGGCATCCTCGACCATGGCGTGGGCGACGTGAACCAGCTGGCCGGCGGCATCGGCAAGGCGCTGGTGTGCACCGCCACCGGCATGATCGTGGCCATCCCGGCGCTGATGTTCCATCGCTATTTCAAGGGCCGGATCCACGGCTATGTGGTGGAAATGGAACAGGAAGCCAGTGCCCTGCTGGATACGCTCGACGGCCGCCCCGGGGTGATGAACCCGGCCGCGCCGGCGCGGCCAGCCCACGCTGCCACGGCGAAGGCCTGATCGATGCGTATCGGCAATGACCGATCCCAGGATGAGCCGCATATCGATCTGGTGCCGCTGATCGACGTCATCCTGGTGCTGATCATCTTCTTCGTGGTCACCACCACCTTCGATGCGCGCTCGACGCTGCAGGTGCAGCTGCCGACCGCCAGCCAGCAGCCCAGCAACGAGCCGCCGCGCTCGCTCAGCGTGCTGATCAACGCCGAAGGCCGCTATTTCATCAATGACCAGGAAGTGCTGCGCAGCGATGTCGAGTCGGTCAAGCAGACCATCGCATCGGTCGCCGGCAGCGATCGCAGCCAGCCGGTGCTGCTGCGCGCCGACGCACGCACCCCCTACCAGGCCGTGGTGACTGCGCAGGACGCGCTCGGTCAGCTCGGTTTCCGTCGTATCGCCATTGCAACTGCGCCAGAGGTGCGTCCATGAGTTCCCATCACGCGCCGGTGTGGCCGATCTACAAACGTCTGCTGGGCTACACCCGCACCTACTGGGTGTTCATGGTGGGCGCGGTCATCGCCATGGTGGTCGAAGCCCTGGCCGGCTATCACTTCACCAAGCTGATGGAGCCGCTGGTCAACGAGGGGTTTGTCGATCCGCAGCCGCGCGCGGCCGTGGTCCTGCCGCTGACCATCCTCGGCCTGTTCCTGATGCGCAGCGTGGCCACCTGGGTCAGCGACTATACGCTGGCCAAGACCGGCCGCAGCGTGGTCCGCGACCTGCGTGAGCAGGTGCTGCAGAAGTACCTGCACCTGCCGTCGTCGCACTTCGACACCGAAGCAACGCCGGTGATGGTCAGCCGCCTGAACTTCGATACCGAGCAGGTCACCCAGGCCAGCGCCGACGCGCTGAAGACCGTGGTGGCCGATACCCTCACCATCATCGCGATGCTGGCGGTGATGCTGCAGATGAGCGTCAAGGTAACCCTGGCGATGCTGCTGGTGGTGCCGCTGATCGGTGCCATCGTGTCCTACGTGGGCAAGCGCTATCGTCGCATCAGCCGCGGCATCCAGGACGGCATGGGCACGATGGCGCAGACCGCCGAGCAGTCCTTGGCGGCGCAGCAGGAAGTGAAGGTGCACGGCACCCAGCAGCATGAGATCTCGCGCTACTCACGCCTGGCCAACCGCATGCTGGCGCTGAACATGAAGGTCGAGGTGACCCGCGCAGCGGCGTCCAGCGTGGTGCAGTTCCTGGCCGCACTGGCGCTGGCGGTGATCGTCTGGGTGTCGACCCGCGAAGCCCTGGCCGGCCGGCTCAATGCCGGCCAGTTCATGGGCCTGATGACCTCGATGATGGCGATCATTCCTTCGCTGCGGCGCCTGACCAGCGTGCAGACCTCGATTTCGCGCGGCGTGTCCGCCGCCGAGCGCCTGTTCGGCATCCTCGACATGCCGGTGGAGCGCGACGAAGGCCAGCACCGCGTGCAACGCGTGCGTGGCGAACTGGCGTTCGACCACGTCATGCTGCGCTACCGCGAAGACAGTGGCATCGCCCTGGACGACATCAGTTTCGTTGCCAGGCCGGGTACGGTGACGGCCATTGTCGGCCGTTCCGGCAGCGGCAAGACCAGCCTGATCCGGCTGGTGCCACGCTTCTACGAGCCCAGTGGCGGGGTCATCACCCTCGATGGCGTGGCGCTGGATCACTATCCGCTGGCTGACCTGCGCCGGCAGGTGGCGATCGTCGGGCAGAAGGTGATGCTGTTCGATGACACCATCGCCGCCAACATCGCCTATGGCATGGAAGCGACCGACGAGCAGATCCGCGCGGCGGCCGAAGCCGCCAACGCGTGGGAGTTCATCGCACGCATGCCGCAGCAGCTGCAGACGCCGGTAGGCGAGAACGGCGCGCTGCTGTCCGGTGGCCAGCGCCAGCGCCTGGCGATCGCCCGCGCGATCCTGCGCGACGCCCCGATCCTGATCCTCGACGAAGCCACTGCGGCGCTGGACAACGAATCCGAGCGCCTGGTGCAGGACGCGCTGCAGCGCCTGATGCCCGAACGCACCACGCTGGTCATCGCGCACCGGCTGTCGACCATCGAGCATGCCGACCAGGTGCTGGTGATGGACCATGGCCGCATCGTTGAACGCGGCACCCACAAGGAGCTGCTCGAGCTGGGCGGCCTGTACCAGCATCTGCACAGCATGCAGTTCCGCGAAAGGCAGGACTGATGGCCGGCAAGGGTACCCAGACCCCGGCGTACTGGTACGACGGCAGCCCGGTTCCGTGGGCGATGCGCCTGCTGGCACCGCTGTACGCCGGCGTCACCGCGCTGCGCCGGCGCGCCTATCGGCGTGGCTGGCGCAAGCGTTACACGCTGCCGGTGCCGGTCATCGTGGTTGGCAACATCACCGCCGGTGGCACTGGCAAGACGCCGCTGACCATCGCACTGGTGGAGCGCCTGCGTGCCGCCGGCTGGAAGCCGGGCGTGGCCAGCCGCGGTTACGGGCGCGAGGATGCCGACACGCCGCTGTGGGTAAAGGCCGATACGCCGACCGCCAAGGGCGGTGACGAGCCAGTGCTGATCGCCTGGAAGACCGGCGTGCCGGTACGCGTGGACAGTGATCGTGTTGCTGCCGGCAGGGCGCTGATCGAGGCTGGCTGCGATGTGATCGTCTGCGATGACGGCCTGCAGCATTACCGGCTGGCACGCGACATCGAGATCGAGGTGGTCGATGCGCAGCGTCGCTATGGCAATGGCCGGATGATTCCGGCCGGGCCGCTGCGCGAGCCGGTCAGCCGCGCCAGCGAATGCGATTTCCGCGTGGTCAATCTCGGTCAGGCCGATGAGGAGACTGCGGCACAGGCCTGTGGCTTCGGCCAGTGGCCGATGGCCCTGCACATCGACAGTGCGCAGCCGCTGGCCGGTGGCCGCGCACGCCCGCTGGCGTACTTCAAGGGCCAGCGCGTGCATGCGGTGGCCGGCATCGCCCATCCGCAGCGCTTCTTCGACATGCTGCGCGCGCGTGGCATCGGCGTCGTGCCGCATGCGTTCGCCGACCACCAGGCCTATCAGCCGCAGGACCTGTCCTTCGGCAGCCAGCTGCCGGTACTGATGACCGAAAAGGATGCGGTGAAATGCCGGGCGTTCGGCAACGACTGGCACTACGCGGTTCCGCTGCGCGCCGAGTTGCCCGCCGCGTTCTGGGTGGCGCTGACTGACCGCCTGGACAAGCTGCGACCGAACTGAGCGACGCAGCGGCGCTTGCATTCACGCGCCGCCGGCCGCATTCCCCTTGTAACGAGCCTGCCGAGTACCGCCCCATGACCGAATTCGTCGTCGCCATCCCGGCCCGCTATGCCGCCTCGCGGCTGCCCGGCAAGCCGTTGCGCCTGCTGGGTGGTGAACCGCTGGTACTGCACGTGGCGCGCCGCGCGCTGCAGGCCGGCGCCCGGGAGGTCTGGGTAGCGACCGACGATCAGCGCATTGCCGATGCGCTGTCCGGGCTGGCCGAGGTGAGGGTGGCCATGACCGCCACCTCGCATGCCTCCGGTACCGACCGCCTGGCCGAGTGCGCACGCATCGCCGGCTGGGCCGACGACACGGTGGTGGTCAACCTGCAGGGCGACGAACCGTTCGCACCGGCGACCGGCATCCGCGCCCTGGCCGAGGTACTGGCCAACGGCACTGCACCGATGTCGACCCTGGCCACCGCCGTCGAGGACGCGCCTACGCTGTTCGACCCGAACGTGGTCAAGCTGGTGCGCAACGTGCGCAACGAGGCGATGTACTTCAGCCGCGCGCCGATCGCCTGGCACCGCGATGGCTTTGCACGCAGCCGCGACGCGCTGCCGGCCGGTCACAACTGGCTGCGCCACATCGGCATCTACGGCTACCGCGCCGGTTTCCTGCAGCGGTTCGCGGCAATGCCGCCGGGCCAGCTGGAGCAGGTCGAATCGCTGGAGCAGCTGCGTGTGCTGGAGGCGGGCTACCCGATCAGTGTGGCGATCTCGCCCGAACCATTCCCGCCGGGCATCGACACGCCCGAGGACCTGGAGCGCGCCGAAGCGCTTCTTCAGGCGCTGGCTGCCCGATGAAACTGCTGGTCGTCTGCCTCGGCAACATCTGCCGTTCGCCGATGGCCGAAGGTGCGCTGCGTGCACGCCTGGAGGCCTCGCCGCTGGCCGGGCGGGTGCAGGTGGATTCGGCCGGCACCGGCGACTGGCACGTGGGCGAGCCACCGGACCGGCGTGCGATCGCCTGCGCGGCCGGGCACGGTGTGGACATCGGCGGCCTGCGCGCACGCCAGCTGCAGGCCGCGGATTTCGACCGTTTCGACTGGATCCTGTGTGCCGACGAGGCCAACCTGCGTGACGCCGGTCGCCTGGCGTCGGTGGCGCAGCGCGAACGGCTGGCGCTGTACCTGCCCTGGTCCGGCGCGCAGGGGCGGATCGCGATCCCCGATCCGTACACCGGCGGGAGCGATCATTTCGAACAGGTCTGGTCGCTGGTCGACGATGCTGCAAAACGTGCAGTGGCACGACTGTTGCATGACGCCGACTCCGGCATAATCGGATCATGAACGTCCAGCCCGTCCCGGACCTGCCCGAGTTCGCCACCTGGCTCAACGCCACCCCCTGCACCCTGACCGAACTGCGCGGCCGGCCGGTCGCACTGCTGTTCGTCAATGCGGCCTCCGCCTGGAGCGCGCAACGCCTGGCCGAGTTCGGCCAATGGCTGTCGCGCCATCCGGGCAAGCTGCAGCCGCTGGTGCTGCAGGTGCCGCGCTTCGATTTCGAACGTGACGCCAGCGCTGCACTGAAACTGCTGCGTCGCCAGGGCCTGACCATGCCTGTGCTGCTGGATGCCGACTGGGATGGCTGGCGCCGCTTCGGCGTCAGCGCCTGGCCGACCCTGGTGCTGCTGGACGCACAGGGCAGGGAGCAGCAACGGCTGATCGGGCTGGGGGCCCCCGGTGAACTGGAACGCGCCTTGAACGCGCTGTGCCAGGGAGCCCCTTCGGCGCCGTCGCGCGGGGGCAGCGAACTGCATCCGGAACCGCGCCAGGCCCTGCGCTTCCCGTTGGGGCTGGCAGTCAGCACCGAGCGCCTGTACATCGCCGACAGTGGCCACCACCGCATCCTTGAATGCAGCCACGGTGGCCGCATCCTGCGCCAGTTCGGCCTCGGTACCGCCGATTTCATGGATGGCAACCTTGCCGAAGCGGCATTCCATCGCCCGCAGGCGCTGGTGCTGGAGCGCGATTCGCTGTACGTGGCCGATACCGGCAACCATGCCGTGCGCCGCATCAACCTGTTGACCGGCATCGTCGACACCCTGTGTGGCAACGGGCGCCCCGGTGCGCCGGTGGAAGGTCCGGTTGCGCAGCCGCGGCAGGTCTCGCTGGACCACCCGGTCGGCTTGGCCATTGCCGACAACCAGCTGCACATCGCGATGGCCGGCGACAACCGCATCTGGAGCTACCACCTGGGCCAGCGCAGCCTGCAATGGCGCGCCGGCAGCGGCTCCATTGACGAGCGTGATGGCAGCGGCCATCTGGCGGCCTTCGCCCAGCCCACCGCGCTCGCCGTGGTGCAGCAGGTGCTGTACGTGGCCGATGCGCTGGGTTCCTCGATCCGCGCGCTTCAGCTGCGTGGCGACCTGGTGCAGACCCTGGTCGGGCAGGGGCCCTGGCGCTTCGGCAGTGAAGACGGTCCCCGCGCCCAAGCCAGCCTGCAGTTCCCGCAGGCCATCGCGCTGAGCCCGGATGCGCCGCTGCTGTGGATTGCCGATACCGGCAACGGCCGCCTGCGCACGCTGCGCCTGGGCGGAGGCGAACTGACGACCCAACCGCTGCCGCGTCGCCTGCATGGCCCGGCCGGCCTGGCGGTGGGGGCCGGGGCGGTGTGGATTGCCGAGACCGACGCCCATGCCGTGCTGCGATTCGATCCCGACAGCGGCGTGCTCAGCGAAGTGCCGATCAGCGAATGACCGACGTTCCCGTCCCGGCCTTCGACGGCAAGGCCTTCGCGGCCCAGCTCAGCACCGCGCCCGGCGTGTACCGCATGTACGCCGCCGACGACACCCTGCTGTATGTGGGCAAGGCCCGTGCACTGCGCAATCGCGTTGGCAGCTACTTCAACGGCAGTCCGAAGAACGCGCGGATCATGTCGATGATCTCGCAGATCGCGCGCATGGACGTGACCGTCACGCGCTCGGAAGCCGAGGCGCTGCTGCTGGAAAACCAGCTGATCAAATCCCTATCGCCGCGTTACAACGTTTCGCTGCGCGACGACAAGACCTACCCGCATGTACTGCTGACCCGCGAGGACTGGCCGCGCATCGCGCTGCATCGCGGCCCGCGCGCCATTCCCGGCCGCTATTTCGGGCCGTACCCGGGCGTGACCGCGGTACGCGAAACGCTGAACCTGATGCACAAGCTGTTCAAGCTGCGCAGCTGCGAGGACAGCGTGTTCCGCAACCGTTCGCGGCCGTGCCTGCAGTACCAGATCGGGCGCTGCAGCGCGCCGTGCGTGGAGCTGGTGCCGGCAGCGGAGTACGCCGAGTCGGTGCGCCGCGCCGCCCTGTTCCTTGAAGGCAAGAGCGACGAGCTCACCCGCGAGCTGGGCGAGCAGATGCAGGCCGCCAGCGAGGCGCTGGAGTTCGAGCAGGCCGCGCGCCTGCGCGATCTGATTTCCTCGCTGCGCAGCATGCAGACCCGGCAGTACGTGGACGGTCGCGCCGCGGACCTGGACGTGCTGGCGGTGGCCATGCAGGGGTCGCAGGCCTGCGTGCTGCTGCTGGCGTTCCGCGATGGCCGCAACCTCGGTACCCGCCCGTTCTTCCCCCGCACCAACGGCGAGGAAAGCCCGGAGGAAGTGCTGGCCGCGTTCGTCTCGCAGTACTACATCGAATTCGAGCCGCCGCGCGAGATCCTGCTGGACCGCGAGATTCCCGATGCCGACCTGCTGGTTGCCGCGCTCTCGGCCTCGGCCGAGCGCAAGGTGCAGCTGAAGTGGAACGTGCGCGGCGAGCGCGCCGGCTACGTGGAACTGGCCAGCCGCAACGCGCAGCTGACCCTGGCCACCGAACTCAACAGCCGCAACGCGCAGCACGCGCGCAGCGACGCACTGCGCGAGATGCTGGGCCTGGCCGAGCCGGTCAAGCGGGTCGAATGTTTCGACATCAGCCACACCCTGGGCGAGGCTACCGTGGCCTCGTGCGTGGTGTTCGATGCGGCCGGCCCGGTGCGTGCGCAGTACCGCCGTTTCAACATCAGCGGCATCGAGCCGGGCGACGACTATGCGGCCATGCGCCAGGCCATCGATCGCCGTTTCCGCCGTGCGGTGGAAGAGCAGGGCGTGCTGCCGGACGTCCTGCTGATCGACGGTGGCGCCGGCCAGCTGGCGCAGGCGCAGGCCGCACTGGCCGACCTGGGCGTGGAAGGGGTGCTGCTGGTGGGCGTGGCCAAGGGCGTGGAGCGCCGCGCAGGCCATGAAGCGCTGGTGATGCCGGATGGACGCGAGCTGCGCCCGGGCGCGGCCAACCCGGCGCTGCAGTTCATCCAGCAGGTTCGCGATGAAGCCCACCGCTTCGCCATCACCGGTCATCGCGGCCGCCGCCAGAAGGCGCGGATGACCAGCAAGCTGGAGGATATCCCCGGCATCGGCCCGCGCCGTCGTGCCAGCCTGCTCAAGCATTTCGGCGGCCTGGTCGGCCTGAAAGCGGCTGGCGAAGCCGAAATCGCCAAGGTGGAAGGCATCAATGACGCCCTCGCGGCACGTATCTACGCTAACCTGCACGGGTTGGCCACGCCCGATGCGGCCGAGTAGAGAGAGAAGCACGCAAGCATGAAGTTGACCCTGCCCACCTGGCTGACGTTGTTGCGGATCGTGATGATCCCGGTGCTGGTGCTGGTGTTCTACCTGCCCTACACCTGGACCAACTTCGCTTCGGCGGCGATCTTCGGCCTGGCCGCGATCACCGACTGGCTCGATGGCTGGATCGCCCGCCGTTACCAGCTGGAGTCGGCCTTCGGCGCCTTCCTCGATCCGGTCGCGGACAAGCTGATGGTGGCAGTGGCGCTGTTCCTGATCGTGCAGGGCCATCCGACGCCGTGGATGGCATTCTGGGCGGCGGTCATCGTCGGCCGCGAGATTGCAGTATCGGCGCTGCGCGAGTGGATGGCCGAGCTGGGCCAGCGCGCCAAGGTGCGCGTGGCGATGATCGGCAAGATCAAGACCACCGCGCAGATGGTCGCGCTGCTGTGCCTGCTGTATTCGGTGGCCCCCAACGTGCCGGTGGAAGACATCTGGATGGGCTGGCCGGTGTTCCATATCGGCGACTGGACCCTGGCGATTGCCGCGGTGCTGACCCTGTGGTCGGGCCTGCAGTACCTGCATGCCGCCTGGCCGAGCCTGCGCGAAGACGAGCGCGCCGCACGCGAGCGCTCGCGGCAGAAGAAGCTGGGCAACTGACCCCATCGATGCGCGTATTCACGCATGGCGCGGATACGCGACGCCGGGCACCTCGCAGACCCTGAAAAAAGCGCTTGACGGCATCCTTGGAATAGGTAAAATTTCGCCTCCCAAGCGGGAATAGCTCAGTTGGTAGAGCGCAACCTTGCCAAGGTTGAGGTCGCGAGTTCGAGTCTCGTTTCCCGCTCCAGATTCAAGAAAAACGCTCCCGCAAGGGGGCGTTTTTCGTTATGCGCGGCGGTACCCGCGCAGATCAATCATTGTCCTGCGCCGTCGCGCGCCAACGCATGCCGGTGATGCGCGCTTCCTCGCGTGCCACCTGGCGGTCCGCGAACCACTCCTGCACATCACCGGCGAAACTCGCCGGGCGTCCCTTGCCCTGCACGCCCTCGGCAATCGAGGCCAGGTTGGAACGTGCCAGTTCTTCGCGCATGGCCTTCTGCGCATTGATCATCACCGCGTGGATGCCGCACATACCGCGGTTGGCCCAGCGGGTGGGGCACCATCAAACAGCGCGCAGCGCCCACAGGGAGCTGGGTGTGTCCTGGCGTCTGGGCTCGGGCGTCGCTCGCGGGGATGCGGAGGGCGTGACGTTGGAAAACGGAGAACGCATCGACGCCGCCACCGTTGTCTGGAAGGCCGGTGCACGTGCCAGTGCGTTGACTGCTTAGATTCCTGGCTAGCACGATGCGGTGGGTCGCCTGCATGTGGATCGCACTCTCAAGGCGAAGAGTGTCGACGCGGTGTTCGCCACCGGCGACTGCGCGCATGCCGCCACCGATGACGAGGGCAACGTGGCGATGATGTCCTGCCAGCACGCGATGAACCTGGGGCGCTCCACCGGACACAACGCCGCGGCTGACCTGATCGGGGAAGCGATGATTCCGTATGCGCAGCCCAAGTACGTGACCTGCCTGGACCTGCGGCCGTGGGGTGCTGTCTACACCGAGGGCTGGGATCGCCAGGTAACGCTGTCCGGCGCTGAAGCCAAGGCGCTCAGGACCCGGATCAACACCGAATGGATCTATCCGCCCACGGGTGAGCGTGCGGAGATCCTGGCGTCTGCAGATCCGCTGCGGATTGTGGTGGCCTGACGGCGCAAAGCAGTCCTGCAAGCAACGTTCTCGAACGGGGGCGTTGCTTCTGCCCGATAGTGGACGCTGCGATCTCTCTCCACCTGGGATCTCGACATGGTCATCGTTGGTGTCAGCTTTGCGGACGGCACCTACCTGTTGGTCGTCGCACGAAACGGTTGTGGCTGGATGCAAGGCGGACGTCGGTGGCGAGTGAACAACGCAGGCAACTTTGAATGAATTGATCGTAGTGCTCGACAGCTGCGCAGAATGTCGCAAATGGTCAGCTGACATGACAGAGACCTCGGCGTTGTGCGATATCCAGAGCATCGGTAGCGCTTTCGCAAGCGACCTCTCTCTCACAGTGAGTTCAGCCGGGCTTGCCCCTTGGTACAGTTGCCATTGCTGACGTGATGGGCCAGGAAGAACCAAGAAAGTACGAGTTGATGGAGAAGCTGTGTTGGTGGGCCCCTTGCGCTCAGCTGCTTTTCCATCTGCATATTGACTGCACGGCGCAATGCTCATCGCTCAATGGACGGGCGTTGGAATGCCAGCTTCATTGATATGAATGGACGCCGAAACCTTCTATTCATCTACATCCGGAGTTTCATGATGATTCGACCGCTGGTTGCCGTCGGGATGCTCGTTTTTTCCGTCAATGCGCATGCGACTCCTCTGGGGTATGACAAGCAAGCCGAAGTTTCCCTTATTGATGGGCGGCCTGCGATCTGCCTTCCGAAAAAGGCCCGATCACCTTTCCCCATAGGCTGGGCAACGTTGTCTGAAGCCAGTGATCAGAACGATGGGGTCTGGAGCATTGAACTGAAGGATGGTGCTGCACCATTGATGCTGAAACCCGGTGACTGCTTCTCATATGGGCGTGTGCCCAGCTCATACGCTGTCGAACCCTTGAGAGGAAAGGAGAGAGTGTTGGAGCTGCGGCCAGGCTTGGCGTACGTGTTCAGGCTGAATTCTTCTGTGCACTCAGCAGAGGCCTATTCGGTGTTGTTCTGCACTGGCCGGAAGCAGACGGAAGGTCGCGAAATTGAATCCATCAAGAAGGTAGACGACAGGACGAGGCAGTCCTCATGCTGATTCATAAGGTCGGAGTCTGATGCGGCGGTCCTTTCGTAGCGCGCGGTGCTTCGTTGGCTGCGATGCATGGTGCGTGGATCAGTAGCGCTCCCTGACAATCCTTGTCATTTCTGATAGAGAGGAGCTTCCATCGGGTCCAGCGTAACGTGTAGGCGAACGCTCACTTCTTTAAGATTCTTACGATCGAGATTGACCTCTTTTCTCCCGTCGCAGATCAGTAACTTCCTCAACTCTTCCTTGGAAGAGCTGCTTCGATGAACGAGTTGCTTGCAGTGCTGGGTGAGTCGAAGCTCCTTGATCCCCGCATTCAGAGAAGTAGCGTCTTCGGTTGCATCTCGGACATGTAGATGGAAGCGGTACTCCCCTGAATTGATTGCGCTCTTTCTAGGTTCGTTCTGGAGTGTTAGTCCGACCGTTTCCAGTGGCAGTTTGCAAGCTCCGATGGAGTAATGCACGGGGATGTCTACACGTGATGGCTTGGATTCATCCGGGCTGGATAGATGAAATGCCTTTGTGACAGATCTCGGGCCGGGGATGTTGCTCACAAAGGAGGTTACTCCGCTGCAGTTCAGATCTTTCGCATCTCGTGGTGCATAGTGTGCGACAAGAGTCATGTGCAGCTGTGCCGGCAGTAGGGCTGTCAAGTTGAATGTTCTCGAAGATGCGCGCGTGGTCGTGGAAAGTGCAATTTCCTTGCTGATGACAGCCGCCGTCCGGCATCCCGATGTGATTAATGCCATCGAAACCAATAGCAGTGAAAGGGTGGTGCGGCCGGTTGCCAAGATGAGAGGTCCTGTCGAGGCCCAATGGGTTGTGCGAAGTGACATTCGATAGTGCTGCCAGAGCGATGGAATCGCGACATTTCGTTATAGATGCTCGAAGTAGGATCAAACATGCAACTAGTTGCAGAATATGCTGAATAGGTAAGAATGAATGCATCAGGAGAGTAAGTTGCGTTTCCTGATGAGGTGATGCGCAAAGAGTCGAAGCAGAAAAGCGATCCCGAAACTGAAGACGTTTTCCCGTTGGCAAATTGCATGCTTCATCCCCACTTCACCCACACTCCATCGCCCCTCCAACCGCGCTAGCGAAGCTGCATTTCCGACTCTCCACGGCGATGCCGCAATGCCTCACACTCCCTCCGCCTACGATCACGATGTGGTCATCGTCGGCGCCAGTTTCGCCGGTGCCGCCTGCGCACTGGCTGCCGCCCAGTACGGTCTGCGCGTCTGCGTGCTGGAACGCAAGGCCGACCCCGGCGAGCGCCTGCACACCACCGGCATCGTGGTGAAAGAGGCGATGGAGCAGACCTGGCTGGGGCGCATGCCCGAGCACCTCGTGCAACGCGTCGCAAACGTGCGCCTGTATGCGCCGAACCTGCGCAGCGTGTTGCTGGCCGCGCCGGGCTATTACTTCCTCACCACCGATACGCCGAACGTGATGCGTTGGCTGGCCAGCGAACTGCGCGCGAACGGTGTCGACCTGCGCCTGCAGCAGTCCTTCACCGACGCTCGTCGCTGTGGTGACGGCTGGCAGGTGGAAGGGGCAGGGCGCTGCGCCTATCTGGTCGGTGCTGATGGCGCACGCTCACGCGTGGCCCAGCGCACCGGCCTTGGCCAGGTGCGCGACACCCTCTACGGCGTCGAGCGCGAGTTCGCCGGCCTGCAGGTGGCGCAGGGCAATGCGCTGCATTGCTTTGTCAGCAAGCGCTACGCGCCGGGTTATATCGGCTGGGTCGCGCAGAATCCGACCGGCCTGCAGGTCGGATTGGCGCTGCGTCATGACCCGCAACAGGTACGGCCGCCGGATATCGACGGCTTCCTCGACCACGTGCGCGATGGGGTCGGCATTCCGCCTTCGGCGCGTCCCTCGGGCACCCGCGCAGGGCTGGTGCCCTGCGGCCGGCCGGATGGGCCGATCACCGGCCAGCGCGTGATCCTGACCGGCGACGCGGCGGGCATCGTCTCGCCGCTGTCCGCCGGGGGCATCCACTCTTCGTGGCGGCACGGCTGGGCGGTCGGTGAGGCGATTGCCCGCCATCTGCGTGGCAAGGGCCAGAAGCGGAACGGGTGGCGCGTCAGGTCGCCCCGGCGTTCCATGGCAAGCGCGTGCTGCGCTGAGCGATGGATCATCTGCAGGCCGATTGGCCGCTCGATGTACTGCTGCATACAGCGGTCATGCGCCGCATTGCCGAACAGGTCTACTTCCATCGCCGCGGGCTGCGCACGTGAAGGGAGCAGGCAGGGGCGCCTGAACGCCACCCCCTCACTTCTCGTGAAAATTCCTGTTGACGCCGTGCAGCAATCCCGACACAATAGCGCTCCTTCGACGCAGGTCGAACGAAATCTGCGGGAATAGCTCAGTTGGTAGAGCGCAACCTTGCCAAGGTTGAGGTCGCGAGTTCGAGTCTCGTTTCCCGCTCCAGATTCAAGAAGAACGCTCCCGGAAGGGGGCGTTTTTCGTTTGTCGTTTGTCGGGCCGGATGCGCCCATGGGTCGCCAGCAAGCGTTCGAGGCCGGTGGAGCGGTCAGCGCGACCACGATGCACCGACAGCCACCGCCGTGATCGAAGCGATTGGCTGCCAGCGGCGAGGATGTTCACGCGTGCGGCACGTCGAGCCGGGGAGACGTCGCAATGTGCAATGCGCCGTGAAAAGCATCCAGTGTTCTGTACCGGGAACGCGTTGAAAGCGCAGTGAAAGACTGGGGCAGCGCTGCCTGAACCGCACGCGTGTGGTGACCGTTTTCGGACCAATTCTCCATGTTCGCTCCACAATCGCACGGTAGCCTTCATGCTCCTTCTACACGTTGGCGGGCTGGTGGTCAGGCGTATCACTTCAGTGGCAGTGCCCAGGACCGGGCGCGGACTCTCCCTGCAGGCAGTGCTGCGCCCGGGCGCGCTGCTGACCAGCCTGGCGCTTGCAGGTTGCATGTCGGTGCCGGCTCCGGACCTGCCTGATCGCACACCCAGCACCTGGACCCAGGTGCCGCAGGGCCAGGGCGTAGCGGTGGATGCCAGGCAGTGGTGGAAGGTGCTGGCCGACCCGGCGCTGGACGGCCTGGTCGACCAGGCCATCGCCGGCAACCTTGATCTGCAGCAGGCCACGTTGCGCCTGCAGGCGGTGCGCATCGTCGCCGGCGCCTCCAACGCGCGCTTCCTGCCGGAAATCACCGCCAGCGCCAAGCAGGTACAGGACGCTGCCGCTGTCGACACCTACTTCCATGCCGGCATCGAAGCGATCTGGGACCTGGGCCTGTTCGGTGCCGCCGAGAGCGCGCAGTTGAGCGCTCAGGCCTCGGCCGGCAACGCCATGGCCCTGCGCAATGCAGCGCAGGTGGCGGTGATCGCCGATGTGGTACGCAGCTATCTCGACCTGACCGTGGCGCAGGCCCAGCAGGATCTGCTGGTCCGACAGCAGGCCGTGGACGACCGCGGCGAACAGCTGGCGCTGGTCCGTCAGAGGCTGGGTCTGGATGAGCCGGGCGAGCTGGAACGGCTGCGCGCGCGCCAGGCGGCCACCCGTGCGGCCATCGCGCAGGCGCGGGAAAACGCCGACAACGCCGCCCGTGCGCTGGCATTGCTGCTGGGCCGCGAGCGTCCGGATCCGGCCTGGCACGCCTACCGCACCCCGCCGACGCTGGGTGCGTTCACGCTGCAGCAGGTCCCGGCTGACCTGCTGCGACATCGACCGCAGATCCTGCTGGCCGAATCGGAAGTGATGCAGGCCGCCGCCAGCAAGGGCGCGGCGCGCGCTGCGATGTATCCGCGGATCAGCCTGGGTGGCTCGATCCTGTACGCCTACAACCTCACCCAGAACGCCCGTTCCAATTCCGACTCCAGTCCGTCGATCGGCCCGTACATCGATATTCCGCTGTGGGACTGGGGCCAGCGTCGCGCGCGCTTCCATGCCGATGAGAAGCAACTGGACGCCGCATTACTCGGCTACCGCAAGGCCGTGCTGGAAGGCGTGAGCGAAGTGGAAGCTGCACTGGGCAGCCTGGCGCGGCAGGACAGCAGCATCCAGTCGCTGCGCGCGGCCAACGATGCCGCCGGGCAGCAGGTCAAGCGCCAGGCGCGGCAGGTGCAGCTGGGCCTGTCCAGCGAGTTCGATGGGCTGGATACGCAGCGTGCCGCATTGGCCTCGCAGGCCGACCTGATCGGTGCTCAGGGGGCGCGCGTGCTGGCCTTTGCGTCGCTGTACCGCGCCCTCGGCGGTGCCCCGCTACCTGCCGAGGGTGAGGGCGAACCACAATGATCGCACTCGCCCGCAAGACCCTGGCCTATGAGTGGCGCCGGTTCCTGCCGGTGGTGCTGGCGATGTGTTTCGCCGGCGTGCTGCTGATCGTGCAGGCGGCACTGGTGCTGGGCATCTTCGGTACCGCTGCGATCTACGTGAAAGCGTCCTCGGCTGATATCTGGGCCGGTTTCCCCGGCACCCAGAGTGTCAATTACGGCCATGCGATCAGCGCGGATGTGGAAAGCCATCTGCGCATGGACCCGGACGTCACCCGCGTCGAGCCCTACGAGTGGGTCGATGGCGAATGGCGGTCCGGCGCCCAGGGCACCGGCAATGTGTCGGTGTACCTGTCCGGCATCTCCACCCGGGACGACGCGATGATGTTCGCGCGCATCCTCCCTGCCGACCTGCGCGCACAGCTGCGCGAGCCGGGTGCGGTGATCGTCGACAGCGCCGATCTGGATACGCTGGGCGTGGACCTGCAGAACAACCGTGCCTGGATCAACGGCAAGGCGGTGCGCGTGGTCGCTGCACAACCCGGCCTGCGTGGCCTCGGTGGCGTCAACGTGCTGGCCTCGCTGGATACCGCGCGCGCCATCGCCGGTACCGATCCGCATGAGGGCAGCACCTATTTCGTGGCGGGCCTGCGCTCGCCGGACCTGGCCGACCGCGTGCGTGATCGCCTGGCCGCGTCGATGGGCCAGGCCACACCGGTCGAGTTCTGGACCGCGCCGGCGTTCGCCAGCCGTTCGCAGCAGTATTGGCTGTTCGATACCGGCGCAGGTATCGCCGTGTTGTTCATGGCCGTCATCGTCTGCTTCGTCGGTGCGGTGATTACCAACCAGTCGTTCGCCTCGGTGGTGGCCGGCTCGGTACGCGAGTACGCCACGCTCAATGCACTCGGTGCAGGCCGCTATGCGCTGGCGCGGGTGGTGTTCGAGCAGGCGTTGCTGATCGGCGGGGTGGGCATGTTGCTGGCGGCGGCCTTCAGCACCGTGGTGCTGTTGATCGCGCAGACCCAGCGCGTACCGATGCAGCTGACGCCGATGGTGATCCTGGGCTGCGTGGCGCTGGTCGCGGTGATGGCCATGCTGTCGAGCATCATGGCGGTGCGCAGTGTCCTCCGCTCCGATCCATCGTTGCTGCTGCGTTGAGGACCGGCCGATGACTTCCGCACGCGCCGTCGCCCCGACCCTGCAAGCCGACGCATTGGAAAAAGGCTTCATGTCCGGTGATGTGCAGGTGCCGGTGCTGCGTGGCCTGTCGCTGGACATCTATCCCGGCGAGCTGACCCTGGTATCCGGCCCGTCCGGCTGCGGCAAGAGCACGCTGCTGTCGCTGCTGTCCGGCCTGTCCGCACCCGATGGCGGTCGCGTGCACGCGCTGGGCCAGGACGTGGGCCACATGACCCGCAGTGAAGTGGAGCGTTTCCGCCTGCACCATGTCGGCTTCGTGTTCCAGGGCTTCAACCTGTTCCCGGCACTGACTGCGTTGGAGCAGGTACAGCTGCCACTGGGCTACCGCGGCATGCGCAATCGCGAAAGCGAGCCGCTGGCCCGCCAGGCGCTGGAAGAAGTCGGCCTCAGCCACCGCAGCCACATGCGCCCGGCGCAGCTGTCCGGTGGCGAGAAACAGCGCGTGGCGGTTGCCCGCGCGTTTGCCAAGTCGCCAACCTTGATCTTCGCAGACGAACCCACCAGCGCGCTGGACGCCGAGAACGGTCAGCGCGTGATCGACATCCTGCATCGCTACGCACGTGCGCATGGTGCCACCGTGCTGTGCGTGAGCCACGATCCGCGCCTGATCCGGCATGCCGATCGGGTGATCGCCATGGAAGACGGCATGGTCCGTGATGACCGCCGCCAGAACGAAACCGTAGAGTCCGCCCCATGACCAAGACGTCGCATCTGCTTCCCCTCAGCCTGGCCCTGTCCGCGGCACTGCTGCTCGGCGCCTGTTCCAGGGAAGCGCCCACCGCTGCATCGGCCCCCTCAGGCAAGGAGGGTACTGCCGCCGCCGGCAAGGTCGCCGTGGCGCGGGGCATCATTGACGTCGAAGGTGGCCTGATCGCACTGGCACCGCCGGTGGATGGCTCGATCACTGCAGCGCCGGTGAAGGAAGGCGCCACGGTGAAGAAGGGGCAGCTGCTGCTGTCGCTGGATGGTGCCCTGCTGCAGCAGGAGGTGGCGATGGCCAGCGCCGATCTGGCCTTGGCCAATGACCGCCTGAAGGGCAGCCAGGCGCAGCTGCGCGAACTGGAGCGCAACGCCACTCGCCTGTCCACGGGCGCCAGCGAAGGCGTGTCCTCGAACCAGCAGGCCGATGCAGCCAAACAGCAGCTGGCCGGCGTGCGCGCCGATGTCGACGTGGCCGGTGCGCAGGTCGACATGGCGCAGCACAAGCTGGAGCACGCGAAGCTGAAACTGCAGCAGATGTCGTTGAGCGCGCCGGAAGCCGGCACCGTGGTCGGCCAGGTGCCGGGCGTCGGTGCCTTCGTGCAGGCGGGCAAGCCGGCGATCTCGTTGCTGCCGGCGCGCCCGCTGCAGGTGCGCGCCGAACTGAGCGCCGCCTACGCCGATGCGGTGCAGGTAGGCATGAAAGCGGCGGTGGTACCGGACAGTGATGGTGCCGAGAACACCGGCACGCTGCCGACCGCACGCGTGGTACGCATCAGCCCGGTGTTCGCGCAGGCACGCCTGCCTGAAGATGCAGGGCGTGGCGTGGCCAAGGTGGTGGAGTGTGTGCTGGAGTTCGATGGCGAGGCCAAGGCGCGCTTCGGCCAGCACGTGCGGGTGGAGTTCCGGAAATAGGCCTAGCGTGGTGGCGGACGCCTGAACGCCCGCCACGCGCTCACCGCCGACACCCCGCACAGCGCCAGCAGCAATCCCACGTCCAGCAGCAGCAACCACAGCAGGTGCATGCCTTGTACCGGCGGCTGGTGCATCGCCGACAGCATCCACGGTACCGACCACACCAGCAGCAGGGCAAAGGCGATCAGCAGACGCAGCCACAGGCGTTTCAGTTTCCAAGGCCGCACGATCAACGCGGCCACCACCAGCTCAACCGTTCCCAGCAGCGCGAACAGGATGACGGTGCTGGTCGGGTAGGGCAGCTCAGCGCCTTCCAGTCGGTGTAGCAGCCAGTAGTCCGGGGTGAAACCGGCATTGACCAGCGCGGCGATCAGCGCCAGCCAGGTCAGCGCGACCAGCAACCAGAACAGGCGGACGTAGCGTCTCGGCATCGGCGGTGTCCGTGCTTGGGCGGGGCAGCGTACCCCAGCGCGGACGCCCGTGACCGCATGATGTGAAGACTGTTGACGGCGTGAAGGAATTTGGACACAATGGCGCTCCTTCGACGCAGGTCGAACGGAATCTGCGGGAATAGCTCAGTTGGTAGAGCGCAACCTTGCCAAGGTTGAGGTCGCGAGTTCGAGTCTCGTTTCCCGCTCCAGATTCTACAGGGCCCCGGTAGGGGCCTTGTTTTTCTCCCGCCACGGCAAGGCGGGGCACGTTGGGCCACAAGGCTTTACGCGCAGTCAGAAAGGTGAAATCGCTGGTGTGTTTTCCGGATTTCCGGTAGCATGTCGGCTTACGCGGGAATAGCTCAGTTGGTAGAGCGCAACCTTGCCAAGGTTGAGGTCGCGAGTTCGAGTCTCGTTTCCCGCTCCATGTTCCGACAGGCCCCATCTTGGGGTTTTGTCTTGTCAGGGCTGCGTTCCTGGCGTGAAGTACGTTGGCCTCATGGCAGAGTGGCTATGCACCGGATTGCAAATCCGTTTACAGCGGTTCGATTCCGCTTGAGGCCTCCAATTGAAAAGCCCTGACTCCGGTCAGGGCTTTTTTGTTTGGCTGCAATCGATTCCCCGCTCGCGCGATCGCCACCCGACCTGGCGGTCAGTCATGGCGGATGCGGTGGCGCTACACTCGCGTGATGAACCAGATTGATCACTTCCGCGGGGCTTTGCTCGGCCTCGCGTGCGGCGATGCCGTCGGTACCACGCTGGAATTCAAGCCCCGTGGCAGCTTCACCCCGATTACCGATATGGTGGGTGGTGGGCCGTTCCACCTGCAGCCGGGGCAATGGACTGACGATACCTCCATGGCGATGTGCCTGGCCGAGAGCCTGGCGCGCTGCGACACCTTCGACCCGCGCGATCAGATGAACCGCTACGCCAACTGGTACCGGCACGGTTACTGGAGTGCGACCGGCGAGTGCTTCGATATCGGTATGGCAACGCGAGCTGCGGTCGACCGGTTCCTGCAGGACGGCCATCCGCTGGCGGGGAGTAACGACCCACGCAGCGCTGGCAATGGCTCGATCATGCGTTTGGCGCCGGTAGCATTGCGCTACGCCGGGACTCCCGATCTGCAGGCCATGGCCGAGCTGAGTTCGCGGACGACGCACGCTGCGCAGGAGTGCCTGGAGGCGTGCCGCTTGCTGGCGGTCGCGCTGGAGCGGGCGTTGGCAGGTGGCACCCGTGACGGGGTGCTGGATCTCAGCAATGTCCCCGTCGAGAGCGCGCGGCTGCAGCAGATCGCGGCGGGCGGCTACCGCGGTGCCGCGCGTGAGCAGATCCGTGGCAATGGTTATGTTGTTGACAGTCTGGAAGCAGCACTCTGGTGCTTTGATCGCCACGACACCTTTGAAGCCGTCGTACTCGAGGCGGCCAACCTTGGTGAGGATGCCGACACCACGGCCGCCATCGCCGGGCAGCTGGCGGGCGCATTCCATGGCGCGCGCGGAATCCCCGGGCGGTGGTTGCAGCGGCTGGCCCTGCGTGCCGAAATCCAGGCGCTGGCCGATGCGCTGCACGCCTTGAACCAGGGCAGCGACCGCGCTGCGTGAGTCGGGTTCCCTGCCTGTGAACTGCGCCGGCAGGATGCTCCCTGCTGCCGCCATTTCCGACGCCGCGCTGCTTCACCTGCAGCAGTCCGCCACGTCCCGATCGCCAGTCTCAGCCGGCCACGACATGGAAAGGCGCTATGGTCGAGTTCCACGTCTCAGGGAGCCGCAATGGCGAGCACAGACATCACGCGTCGTTCCAGCCACGGAGCGAAACGGAAATGAGCAAAGTCACGGCAGATGTGCGCTGGTTGACCTTTCGCTTGAAAAACGGGCAATCCATCGGGCCGGACCGGTTGAAGGATGGCTGGATCATCGCTTCGGAAACCGCCCGCTGCGGGGTGCGCCGTGAGCATATCGAGGGGTCGGGCCTGGTCTACGCCCTCTATGCGCCGGCCAATCTGGCTTCGCCGCGTCGCGCGGAAATGCGCATGCGCGAATTCCTGATGAGCTCGGGCTACACCTTCACGATGGGCACGCTGGGCGGCTGAGCTGCGCGCGGGCCGCGATTGCTCAACGCTGCGCGGCCTTCAACGCCTCGATGATCTGCGCGCCGGAGAAGCCACAATGGCCTTCGCCAACGGGCGGCAGCACCTGTGGCAGCGGACGGGCGCCGGCCCGTGCGGCCGTCTGCGGATACACCGTCTGCATGCGCGGCACGATCGTCGGGTCGTTGTTGTTGAACTGGATCACCAGCGGTCGCCTCAACGCACCGCTCAATGCCAGCTCCCTGCGGACAGCGGCCTGCGCGGCAGGCACGGCATCGACACGTTGCACGCCGGCATTGAACGCCATGTCGTCACCGAAGCCGCTGTAAGCCACGCCTCTGTTGCCCACCGGCATGCCGCCACTGCGCGTGGCCAGTTCGTGCAGGACCAGTGCATGCAGGCTGATCGTGCCGGCCAGTGCATCAGCGGACACCTGCAGCCGCTGTGCCAGCAACGCGGCATGCGAGGGGCTGCGTTGCAGCGCATTGGAGATGCCTTGGTACAGTTCGCCCTGTGGCAGCGCAGCCGCTTCGGGTGAGAGCAGTCCCGCACCCGGCAGGCCTTCGGCCTTGGCAAAGAAGTAATCGAAAGCGACCAGCGTGGTCAGCAGATCACTCGCGATCTGTTCGCCACTGAGATTGGCGCCGCATAGCGACACACCACCGGCGTAGTGTTGCGGGAACCGCTCGAGGCTGGCGAGGGTCACGGCGCCGCCCATCGAAAATCCCAGCATCCAGATATGGCGCACATGCTTGAGTTCAGCCACTGCATGCCGGCGCAGGCGTTCCATGTCGGTGATCGCATCGGCCACCGCCCAGCCCTGGCTGGCATAGGCGCTCTGCGCGACGGCGTAGCCTGCAGCCAGCAGTGGCGCGGTGCCGTCATTGGCAGGCATTGGCGTAGCACGTGGCATGCCTACCGGCTCGTAGCCGTGCGCCAGCATCACCAGGTCACCGTTCCAGTCAGCCGGCACGTCCAGGCGCCACGGGGCCCTCTGCAACTGGCCACTGAACGTGCGCGGTGATGCAGCGGGTGCGGCCATCACCTGTGTCGCGGGGAATAGCAGGGCGAGGGTGAGGGCACATCGTAGCAAGTGACACATCACGGGCATTCCATCCGGGAATGGCGTCAGCTTAGACCCCGCCAGCAGCCTGCGCGCGCTGCACTGCCGCAGGAAGGGCGGGGGGCGCTCCCCGAGTCGATCACGTCCGCTACGGGAGGATTCCGATACGATGTGTCGCCTTGATCTCTTTCTACTTTACCCAGGGTCCCGTCATGGTCGACCGTCTCGCCATTCTGCTTGAACGCTTTGCGGTCACTGCCTCGGTGTTCCATGCCGGTGCGCTGTGCGGTATCAACATGCTGGAGGGGGAGAATGAGGCCGGGCAGCTGCACCTGGTGCGGCGCGGCCCGTTGCAGGTCAGCCACGGCCGGCAGACCGTGCAGGTCGAGGTCCCCAGCCTGCTGCTGTACCCGCGACCGATGCCGCATCGCTTCAGCACTGATCCGCAGCACGGCGCCGACATGGCCTGCGCCAACCTGCATTTCGAGGGCGGTCGGCTCAACCCGATCAGCGCCGCGTTGCCCGATTTCATCTGCATGCCGCTGGCGGATCTCCATGGCGGCAACGCAGCGCTGGAACTGCTGTTCGAGGAGGCCTTCGAGCAGCGCTGCGGACGTGCGGTGATGGTCAACCGGTTGTTCGAGGTAGTGATGATCCAGGTGCTGCGTCAACTGATGGAAGGGGGCGGGATGCGTGGTGGCCTGTTTGCCGGGCTGGGTCATCCACGGCTGCGGCTGGCACTGGTAGCAATGCATGAGGCGCCCGCACAGTCCTGGACCCTGGAAGACCTGGCCGAGGTTGCCGGCATGTCACGCAGCGTGTTTGCTGCCAGTTTCCGCGAGGCGATGGGTACCACGCCCGGGCAGTACCTGCAGGGTTGGCGGGTGGGCCTGGCGCAGCAGGCACTGCGTCAGGGGCGCCCGCTGAAACGGATTGCCGACGACGTGGGTTATGGCAGCGAAGCCGCGCTGTCGCGCGCGTTCAAGGCGCATACCGGGCTGTCGCCGCGGGAATGGCGCGGGCAGACCCGGGCCAGCGCGGCCTGAGCGCTCAGCCCAGCAGCAGCCGGGCCAGCTTCATGCCGCCGAACAGGCCGGCCAGGCCCAGTGCCACCGAGCCGCCGGCATACAGGGCCGCCAGCCCATGTTGGCCGCGCTGCAGCAGCAGGCCGATCTCCAGTGCATAGGTGGAAAACGTGGTGTAGCCGCCGAGGATGCCGGTGGCCAGCAACAATCGCAGCTGTGGCGAGGCGCCATTGCGCATCGCGAAGACCTCGACCACGACGCCCATCAGGAGCGCGCCGCTGATGTTGATCAGGAAGGTCGACCAGGGCCAGGGACTGCCGGCCACTACCCGCGCGCCGAGCAGATTGCAGGCGTGGCGCAGGCAGGCACCGATGCCGCCTCCGATGAAGACCAGGAAATAGCCGTTCAGTGCGTGCATGGGGTGCCTCGAATACGGGTTCGCAGGGTCAATGGCGAACGCCGAGGGCAGGCACGACCCGCCGTCGACGAACACCGGGTTCGTCATGGCAGGAGCCATCAGCCTTCTCAGGCGGTTATCGGGGGAGCCCCATCCCCATCGAGGCCCATGCTACCAGCGGCGGTGCATTTACGTCATCGAGGTCGTCAGAACCCGGGCAACCTTGCTGCGGCTGAAGCCGTCCATCAGTAGTTCAAACGCGAGCAGATCCAAGGCCGCGTGGCGCCGGTGGTCGATCTCCAGACCGTTCTCGGCCACCAGATGGCTGACCAGTTCGTAGGCGTCCTGCCAGACATCCAGGTGGGCCTGGCTGGGGATGTAGGCATTGCCAGGCTCTCCGACGCCACGCCCGCTGACCCCGTACAGCAGTTCGCGTGCGTCCAGCTTGGCCGCATCGGCGATGCGGAACAGCTGTTCGGCCTTTACGTGCGAGGCGCTCACGTGGTCGTTGAGCCAGTTGCTGATGGTTGCTGTCGTTGATTTGGCGGCGCGTGCCAGATCGGCCGGGCGTGGGTGCCCGGCTTTCTTCATGGCTGCCGCGAGTCGTTGGCCAAGAGTATTCATCTATGCAAGCCAGCTTAACGCGTGGATTGCGAAGAAGCCTTGCCGCAAGAATCAGTCTGGTTAACAGAAGGACCGACCGTGACCGAATTCTGGAGCAAGCGGCAGGTACGAACCCGGCTGGGATTCCGCACCGACGCGGAACTGGCGCGCTTCTTTGGCATCAGCCGTTCCGCAGTGTCGCAATGGCCGAGGGACTTTCCCATTCCTCCATTGCGGCAGTACATCCTCCATCAGCGCTACCCGAACCTTTTTCCGACAACTGAAGCGCGGGCAGACGAATCCATCTGATTTGCGCCGCCTTTTGTCGCATCCAGCCTGCTTAGCCCGATGCGCTAAGTGCACTTAGCAAAATAGGCAAGTTCAATCGATCCCAAGCTGATAATCAGTGCCGCCTACTGCGGACGTCGTGCTGTGCTTCCTGACGCCTGTCGGCTTCGCCCCATCCGGCACCCCCAGGGCCCCGTATGTAGTTTCGTGAACGATTAATAATTTCAATCACGAAAGTCGCTGCATGTAATTGACCTGTCGTGAAATCTGTGACTAATTGGAGTCAACCAGTCGTGAAGCCTGGGAGTCTTTCAGTAGCACGCAAGTGAGTCGGTAGACCGTCAACGATGCAGAACAAGTCCAACGGAGGTCGTATGGAATACGGCATGAATGGCTTGGCTGAACGGGTACGCCGCGAACTGGAAGCCAGTTATCACAAACACGGATGCGGTCCGGCGTTCTGGGATACCTACCAGCAGGTGCTGGATCGCCTGGTCCCACAGGGGACCGAGCGTACCGAAGTCACCAACGAGATGGCGCTGATCATCGAACAGTTGGGCATCGTCCGGCGCGCCCAGCTTGTGCCGCCGCACGCCAACGCGTCGCGTTGATTCACAGCAGGCGCCAGGCGCCGCAGGCAAGCAGCGCGAGCAACAAGGACAGCAGGGCCAACGTCCGGGGTCGCCACAGGCGCTTCGGTTGTCCGGCCATCGCCTGCGGACTGCAGTAGCGCACCAGCCCAGGACCGAAACCGGCCCGGAGCTGTTGTTGTGCGCAGGCCTCCAGGCAGGCGCCACAGGCCAGGCAATCGGCCTGCGGTCCCTGGCGGATGTCCAGTTGCATCGGGCAGGCACGGACGCAGGCTGCGCAATCGGTGCAGTCACCCAGGCGGTCGGCGCTGAAGGTCGGCATCGGTCCTGCCAGCAGCGGATGCGCAGCGCGGAATACGTAGTCCTGCGCAGTGGTCGGGTCGAGCAGGCCGCGGCCACGGCCCAGCACCCCGCCGAGACCGGACGGGCGTGGCCCGCGCGGCTCACCGCGGCGGGCGTCGTACAGCATGCGCGGCGTATGCGGATCGGTCAGCAGCGGCTGCATGCGTGCGAACGGGCACAGCGAACGGCACACCTGCTCACGCAGGAAACCGGCGTTTCCCCAGGTGGCGGCGGCGTAGAACAGCACCCAGAACGTTTCCCAGCCGCTCCAGCCAGCGTTTGGCGCGGCGGCCAGCAATCCGCTGATCGGGCTGAACAGGCCGACGAAGGTGATGCCGGTCCACACTGACAGCAGGCCCCAGGCCAGCTGGGTGGCTGGGCCCGCCGCAGGTGCGGGCAGTACCCGCGCCGCGCTGCGGGCGATCCAGTCGAAGGCACGGCGCCACAGCGTCTGCGGGCAGGCGTGGCCGCACCAGATGCGCCCGGCGAGGTGGGTCAGCAGCGCGAGGCTTACTACCAGTACCGCCAGCAGGCCGATCAGCGCGCCGACGTCGCCGGGCCACAAGGTCCAGCCAAACAGGTCGAATCGCCGCGCGCTGATGTCCAGCAGCAGCGCCTGGCGTCCTTCCCAGCGCAGCCACGGCAGTGCGTAGAACACCACCAGCAGGGCAGCGCTGAGCGTGCCGCGCCAATGCCAGGGACGGGGTACCCGGGTGCAGGACGTGCTCATCCCAGCGGCAGCTCCTCGTCGTCATCGCCCGGCAGGGGCCGCTGCAGGTACCAGGTGACCGCGCTGGACAGTGCAGTGACCGACCAGAACATGAAGAATCCTGCCGTATAGCCCAGTTCGCGGCTGATGGCCGTGCCCGGGAAACTGATGGCCTGCAGGCGCAATGGATCGACGAAGGCGAAGAACACCACGCTGGCAACGCCGGCGGCGATGAAGCTGGGCCAGAGGATCGCGCCCCAGTGCTGGATCAGCCGCTGGCGGCGGTTGGGAAAAGGTCTGTTCATGCTGTCCCCGATCGAAAAGTGGGCGGCGCGTATACTTCGCCAGGATCGGCGCCGTATCCGCAGGGCATGCTTCCTGCAAGCGTGCCAGCCTAGGCGCAGCGGATTGCGCCGACATTGATCTGGATCAACGGCGCTGCCGCCTGGGTGCGGCAGCCTGCCTGCAAGCTTTGGATGCCCCGATGAACGCAACACAGCCGCCTGTCCTCCCCGTCGCCTCGCCCGGGTTGTGCACCGAGCAGGAAGTGACCCGCCTGGTCCACGATTTCTATGCCCGCGTGCGTGAGGAAGAACGGCTGGGACCGGTGTTCGAGGCGCACGTCCACGACTGGCCCGGGCACCTGGCGCAGCTGGTCGACTTCTGGTCGGCGATGCTGCGCGGCACCCGCCGCTTCAAGGGCTCGCCGATGTCCAAGCACATGGCCATCGAGCTGGACAAGGACCTGTTCGACCGCTGGCTGGTGCTGTTCCGGGCCACCACTGCCGAGTGCGGTAACCCGCCGATGCAGGAACTGGCCAACGACGTGGCAGCGCGGATCGGTGACACCTTCTGGAAGCGCTACCAGATGCTGCGCTGGCCGCAGGTCGGCCTGCCGGTACTGGGGATCGCCGGCAAGCATTGATCTGGGTCAAGGCGGCATAGGCCGCCTGGCGCGATGCTGGCGGCATGGACACGTTCTCTCCCGCCGCCGGTGGCCTGGCCTGGACCTTCGACCCCGACCTTCTGCGCCGGCACGACCGGCCGGGCCCGCGCTACACCTCGTATCCGACCGCGCCGCATTTCCATGATGGCTTCGACGCGCCGGCGCTGCGCCAGGCGATCGCCGACAGCAACCAACTGGCCCGCGCGCTGTCGCTGTACGTGCATGTGCCGTTCTGTTCCAGCCCCTGCTTCTACTGTGGCTGCAACCGGGTGATCACCCGCGACCGCGGACGTGGCCACAGCTATGTGTCGCGCGTGCTGGCCGAGGCCGACCTGCTGGCGCCGCAGTTCGAGGACGGCCGTGAGGTCATCCAGCTGCATCTGGGCGGTGGCACGCCGAATTTCCTCGAGGCCGAGGCGATGACCACGCTGGTGGAAGGGCTGCGCCGGCGCTTCGATTTCAGCGATTCACCGCAGCGCGATTTCTCGATCGAACTCGATCCACGCTTCATCGACACCCGCGACGTCGCCATGCTGGCGCGCCTGGGATTCAACCGGGCCAGCCTGGGCGTGCAGGATTTCGACCCGCAGGTGCAGGAATCGATCAACCGCATCCAGGGCGTGCAGCAGACACTGGACATCCTGAGCGCCTGCCGCGACAGCGGCATGCGTTCGGTCAACGTCGACCTGATCTACGGCTTGCCGGGGCAGAGCCTGGAGGGGTTCGGCCGCACCCTCGATAGGGTGCTGGCGCTGCGTCCGGACCGCCTGGCGGTGTACGGATACGCGCATCTGCCGCATCTGTTCCGTGCGCAGAAGCAGATCGACGAAAGCCGCTTGCCTTCGCCGGAGGACAAACTGGCGCTGCTGGGTCTGGCGGTGGAGACGCTCTCTGCGGCCGGCTACCAGTACATCGGCATGGATCACTTCGCATTGCCGGAAGAAGATCTGTCGCGCGCACAACGCGCCGGGCAGCTGCATCGCAATTTCATGGGCTATACCACCCACGCCGATACCGATCTGCTCGGCCTGGGCGTGAGTGCGATCAGCCACATCGGTGCCACCTACAGCCAGAATCCGCGCGACCTGCCGTCATGGGAGGATGCCGTGGACCAGGGGCAGCTGCCGGTGTGGCGCGGCGTGGCGCTGAGCGCTGACGACCAGCTGCGTGCGGAACTGATCCAGCAGTTGATGTGCCAGGGCGAGGTCGATGGCGTGCAGCTGGGTCAGCGCCACGGCGTGGATTTCGAACAGTACTTTGCCGAGGACCTGCATTCGGTACAGCGGCTGCAGGAAGACGGCCTGGCCGAATACCGCGATGGCGTAGTGCGTTCCAGCGAACCGGGGCGACCCTTGCTGCGGTTGCTGGCGATGTGCTTCGATCCGTACCTGCGTGCCACTCACGAGCAACCGCGTTACTCGCGGGCGATCTGAGTGTGGGTTGCGCGGCGTGCGTATGGTGCCCGGAGCCGGAATCGAACCGGCATGGGGTTGCCCCCGGCGGATTTTAAGTCCGATGCGTCTACCAGTTTCGCCATCCGGGCCAGCAGCGCGGCGCCGATTGTAGCCCACCTGCGGTGCCTCGGCCTGTTTGCATCACGGCGGTCGCGTGCTTAACTGCCGATCGTATTCATGTCATAGTCCCTGCCATCGTTCCCAGGGGGGGGAGCCATCTGATGTCGCTGCACGCGATTGCCTATGCCAGCGAGGCCCGCGCCGATCTGCAGACAACCGATCTTGACCGCCTGCTGGCCGATGCCACGGCATTCAATCGTGTAGCTGGAGTCACCGGCGTCCTGATGTTCGATGGCAGCCGTTTCCTGCAGTATCTCGAAGGCCCGCAGGACGGCATCGATTCGGTGTTCCAGCGCATCCTCAACGCGCGCAGCCATGGGCAGCTGCACGTACTGTGCCGCGCTCCGGTGGTGCAGCGGGCATTTCCGCGCTGGTCGATGGGTACGCGGCGCATCGAGCCAGAACCACTGGCGCAGATCGTCGACGCCGCTTGGCCCGGCTTCCTGCTTGGCAGCGGTGGATTTGAACGCCTGCTGCAGGCCTGGACCGGTGCCGACGGTGAGCTGGAACCGGCGGCGGTGGCGTTGGGGTCCTGAGCCCGCCTTGGCGGCAGGGCGCCGGGGCCGGTAGGCTGTAGCCTTTCTGGCGCAGGTTTTCCGGAGTGGTGCAGCAGATGAGTGTGTTGGCCGAAGCCATGGCAGCGTATGTGCGATTGCATCGATTGCATGGGATGTGCCGATGAGTGTGCCGGTTGCGGCGGCCAGTGACCCTCGGTTTGCGGTGGTCGGCCTGGGCTATGTCGGCCTGCCGTTGGCGGTGGCGTTTGGCCGGCAGTGGCCGACGTTGGGCTTCGATATTGACGCCGGTCGCATCGCCGAGCTGCGCAGCGGCCAGGACCACACACTGGAAATGGAAGCCGACGAGCTGGCCAGTGCGCACCTGTTGCAGTACGGCAGCGATCCGGCACTGCTTGATGCCTGCAATGTCTACATCGTCACCGTGCCGACCCCGATCGATGCCTACGAACAGCCCGATCTGGAGCCGCTGCGTTCGGCCACGCGCCTGATTGCCAGCCATCTCCGCGCCGGAGATCTGGTGATCTACGAGTCCACGGTCTACCCCGGAACCACCGAGGAAGTGTGCGTGCCGCTGCTGGAACAAGGGTCCGGCCTGCGCTTCAACGAAGACTTCTACTGCGGCTACAGCCCCGAACGGGTCAGCCCCGGTGACCGCCAGCGGCGCCTTGCCGACATCCGCAAGATCACCTCCGGATCGACCCCGGAGGTCGCTGCGGTGATTGATGGTCTGTACCAGCGCATCATTGCCGCCGGTACGTTCCCGGCCCCTTCGATGCGCGTGGCTGAAGCGGCCAAGGTGGTCGAGAACATCCAGCGTGACGTCAACATCGCGCTGGTCAACGAGCTGGCCCTGATCTTCGACCGGCTCGGCATCGACACCCAGGACGTGCTGGATGCCGCCGGCAGCAAGTGGAACTTCCTGCCGTTCCGCCCGGGCCTGGTCGGTGGTCACTGCATCGGCGTCGATCCGTACTACCTGCTGCACAAGTCCGAGAGCGTGGGTTACCACCCGGACCTGATCCACACCGCGCGACAGGTCAATAACCGCGTCGGCGAGCACGTAGCGGCTCGGGTGCTGGCGATGCTGGCCGAGCGTGGCCGTGCGCCGGCGGATGCACGCATCCTGGTCCTGGGCGTGACCTTCAAGGAGGATTGCCCGGACCTGCGCAACAGTCGCGCGTTGGAACTGGCACAGCGCTTGCGCGATGCCGGTGCGAGGGTCGAGGTAAGCGACCCGTGGGTCGGCCCGGCGGCATTGACCGGCGAGGGCCTGGACTGGCTGGCCGAGCCCGGGGCAGGGCGCTATGACGCGGTGGTGCTGGCGGTGGCCCACGCCCGTTTCAAGGCGATGGATGAATCCGCAATCCGGGCGCTGCTGGCGCCCGGTGGCCTGGTCTACGACGTGAAATCGGCCTGGCCGCGCAACGTGGTTGACGATCGTTTGTAAGCCCCGGCTGCGAACGGCGCGGTAGACTCGGGGGCAGTTGCAACCGAGGAACGCCATGCATCGGTATATCGTCTACCTGCTCGCCATCCTGATGTTCCCGATATGCCTGTGGCTGGCCACGATCTGGCCAGCCTGGTACTGGGGCGTCGGCCTGACTGCCGCGATGGTGGCGCTGGGGACCTGGGACCTGCTGCAGAAACGCAGCACGTTGCGCCGCAATTATCCGGTGATGGCGCACTTCCGCTACGGGCTGGAGTCGATCGGTCCGGAGATCCGCCAGTACTTCGTGCAGAGCGACCTGGAAGACGTGCCGTTCTCGCGCCAGCAGCGCGCGCTGATCTACCAGCGCGCAAAGAACGAGATGGACACGGTGCCGTTCGGCACCCTGCGCAGCACTTATGCGGTGGACTACGAGTGGATCAACCATTCGCTGGCACCGACGACGATTGCCAAGCATGACTTCCGCGTCCTGATCGGCCCGAACTGCGCCAAGCCTTATTCGGCCAGCGTGTTCAACATCTCGGCGATGAGCTTTGGCTCGCTGTCAGCCAATGCGATCCGCGCACTGAACGAAGGCGCGCGCCGCGGTGGCTTCTACCACGACACCGGCGAAGGATCGATTTCGCCCTACCACCGCGAAATGGGCGGCGACCTGGTGTGGGAGATCGGCTCGGGGTACTTCGGTTGCCGTGACGAGAAAGGTGGTTTCAGCGAGGAGCGCTTCGTTGCCAACGCTACCCACGATCAGGTCAAGATGATCGAGATCAAGCTGTCGCAGGGGGCCAAGCCGGGCCACGGCGGTGTGCTGCCGGCACCGAAAGTGACCGCCGAGATCTCGGTGACCCGTGGCGTGCCGATGGGCGTTGACTGCGTGTCGCCGTCGCGCCATTCGGCGTTCTCCACGCCGGTTGAACTGTTGCAGTTCGTGGCCCGCCTGCGCGAACTGTCCGGTGGCAAGCCGGTCGGTTTCAAGTTGGCCATCGGCCACCCGTGGGAATGGTTCGGCATCGCAAAGGCGATGCAGGAAACCGGCCTGTTGCCGGACTTCATCGTGGTGGATGGCGCCGAAGGCGGCACCGGCGCGGCACCGGCCGAGTTCGTCGATCATGTCGGCGTGCCGATGCATGAGGCACTGCTGCTGGTGCACAACACCCTGGTCGGCCTCGACCTGCGTGAGCGCATCCGCATCGGCGCGGCCGGCAAGATCACCAGTGCGTTCGACATCGCACGGACCATCGCGTTGGGGGCCGACTGGTGCAATGCCGGCCGAGGCTTCATGTTCGCGCTGGGCTGCATCCAGTCGCTGAGCTGCCATACCGACAAGTGTCCGACCGGGATCGCTACCCAGGATCCCGCGCGCTGGAAGCATCTGGATGCACCGGACAAGGCTGCTCGTGTCTACAGCTACCACGAGCACACGCTGCATGCCTTGAAGGAACTGCTGTGTGCCGCTGGCCTGAACGACCCGGCTGAACTTGGGCCGGAGCACATCCTGCGTCGTGTTTCGCCGGTGGAGATCCGTTCGCTGGCCTCGCTGTACCGTTACCTGGAACCGGGCGAGCTGCTGCACAAGGTGCCCGACCATGCGGTGTTCCATGCGTTCTGGGCCGATGCACGCAGCGATTCCTTCCAGCCGCCGCCGAAGATCCAGGCACTGCGCGCCAGCAAGTCGCGATAACGTGTTGTGTTGTAGAGCCGAGCCCATGCTCGGCTGATCTTCGTTCCAACATCGCGATGCGTGATCGAGAAGCAGCCGAGCATAGGCTCGGCTCTACAAGGAGATGTCATGCGGTTCAGGACCGGCACCATCGACGATGTCGCCATGCTGTGGGCGCTGCGCACGCGTTGCGTGCGCGAGACCTGCAGCAGCCATTACCCGCCCGAAGTCATTGCGCCCTGGTCTGCCTCGCCGCCACCGTCGCAGTATGCGCGGCTGTTGTCGCAGGGCGGATGCGTAGTGGCCGAGGACGGGCAGGGTGGCCTGCTCGGCTTCGGCGTCTTTGATGCCGATGCCAATGAAGTCGATGCGTTGTTCGTCAATCCGGATCATGGCGGCCAGGGCATTGGCCAGGCGTTGATGCAGCGCCTGCTGGCGATGGCCGATCGTGAACGTGAGGTGGTGCTGTCGGCCTCGCTCAACGCCGTGCCGTTCTATCAACGCCAGGGGTTCGTCAGCGTGCGCGAAGAGGCCTACCCGCATCCCAGCGGCGTGGCGCTGGCTTCAGTGAGCATGCGCCGGCCGTGGTGAGTGCTCGTTTTCTGCGTTCTGTAGAGCCGAGCCCACGCTCGGCTGCTTTTGACTCAAGCCGAGCATGGGCTCGGCTCTACAGGTAACGCCGTCGAGCATGGCTCGACGCTACAAGGCAGGCGTCACCGCCCGGCCAGCCACCCGATTACGCCTTCCGCAGCACGCAGGCCACTGGCGTAGCACGCGGTCAACAGGTAGCCACCTGTCGGCGCTTCCCAGTCCAGCATCTCGCCGGCGCAGAACACGCCGGGCACTGCCCGCAGCATCAGGCCATCATCCAGCGCATCCAGGCGCACGCCGCCGGCGGTGCTGATCACCTCGGCCATCGGCCGGGGACGCAGCAGGCGCAGCGGCAGGCGCTTGAGCGTAGCCGCCACGGCAGGCAGGTCGCTGCCCGCTTCTTTACCCAGAATCTCGAACACCAATGCGGCTTTCACTGCATCCAGGCCGGCTTGGCGGCGCAGGTGCTCGCCGAAGCTGCGGCCCTTGCGTGGGCGTGACAGATCGGCAAGCAGGCGCGCCTCGTCGCGGCCCGGTACCAGATCCAGCCACAGCATCGCGTGGCCCTCGCGGTTGATGGTCTCGCGCAGGTCCGCCGCCATCGCATAGATCAGGCTGCCTTCGATGCCGTACTCGCTGGCCACGCATTCGCCCTGCAGCGACCGTGGCTGTCCGGCCAGGTCGATCCAGTGCGCGACCACCGGCTTCAACGGCGCGCCGGCATTGCGTTGGGCGAAGAATGGGGTCCAACCCACGTCGAAACCGCAGTTGGCCGACTGCAGTGGTGCGATGTCCACGCCACGGGCCTGCAGTGGCGCGACCCAGGCGCCGTCACTGCCCAGCTGCGGCCAGCTGCCGCCGCCCATGGCCAGCAGGGTGGCATCGGCATGTACTTCAACGGCGCCATCTTCGGTTTCAAATCGCAGCGCGCCATCCTCACCCCAGCCGATCCAGCGGTGGTTGGCATGCAGGCGCACACCCTGTTCCTTCAGCCGGCGCACCCAGCCACGCAGCAGCGGCGCAGCCTTCCGGTCGACCGGGAACACGCGGCCGGAGCTGCCCACATAGGTCTCCACGCCCAGGCCGGCGGCCCAGTCGCGCAGCGCCTGCGCATCGAAGTCGTCCAGCCAGCGGCCCACGGCCGTGGACTGCTCGCGGTAGCGGCTGTCGAACAGCGGACGCGGATCGGAATGGGTGAGGTTGAGCCCGCCCTTGCCGGCGATCAGGAATTTGCGGCCGGGCGACCCCTTGGCCTCGTACAGGTCGACGTCCAGCCCGGCGGCGCGCAGGCGCTCGGCGGCGAACAGGCCGGCCGGGCCACCGCCGATGACGGCGACGCGGTGGGGCATGGCGGCATCACGGTTTGACATCGAGCAGCTCGACGTCGAACACCAGCGACGATCCGGCCGGAATCGGGCCGACCTTGCGGTCGCCGTAACCGTAGTCCGGCGGGATCATCAGCGTGCGCTTGCCGCCAACTTTCATGCCGGCCACGCCCTCATCCCAGCCGCGGATGACCTGGCCGGCGCCAAGCGCGAAGGTGAACGGTTGGCCGTGCTTGAAGGAGCTGTCGAAGGTCTTGCCGTGCTTGGTCTCGGTACGGTTGTCGTAGATCCAACCGGTGTAGTGCACGGTGACCTTGCTGCCGGGAACGGCTTCAGCACCGGTACCTGGCACGGTATCGATCCGCTCGAAGGCGGTCAGGGTGCCGCCGGGCGGCGGGCCGGACGGTTCGGTCGAGCAGCCAGCGGCGGCGAGGGACAGCAGCAGGGGAAGCAGCAGGCGGCGCATCGGGCGTCTCCGGTAGGGCGCAGGTCGAGGGCGGCAAGGGTAGCGCATCGGCGCCGGGTATCATGGGGACATGGCAAAACTCCTGCTCAATCTGCGCAATGTCGGTGACGACGAATACGCCGATGTCTGCACGCTGCTCGACCAGCACGGCATCGCCTGGTACCGCACCGAACCCAGCCCCTGGGGCATTTCCAACGGAGGCCTGTGGCTGCGCGAGGACGCCGATCATCCACGTGCGAAGGCGCTGATGGCGGAGTACCAGGCCGAACGCGGGCCGCGCATCCGTGCCGAGCGTGAGCAGGCATTGCGTGATGGCACGGCGGAGACCTTCGGCAGCCTGTTCCGGCGGCGGCCGCTGTTCGTAATGCTGGTGCTGCTGGGGATGGCCGCTGCCGCTGCGCTGGTGCTGCTGCCGTTCGTGCTGTTGCGGGGGTAAGGGGTTTCGGCCGGGTTGCACCCGGCACCCGCAGACGCAACGGCGACGTCAAAAGCCGGGCTTCAGTGGGAGGGTGGGGCGGTGTGGGCAGGCGGGGGACGGCAAACGCTGCTCCTGCGTGCCTCGTAGAGCGCCATCCATGGCGCTCTGCGCCCCCGCCTGCCCACACCGCCCCACCCCTGACAGATTCCGGGTGTCTGCCGGGCTTGGGGTCGGATCCCTCTGCTGCGCAGAGGGCACCGACCCCTGAATCTGTCTGTGCGGGCGGGAGGCGCTAAAATGGCGGGATGATCGCCAATACCGCTGCCTACCATTTCGCCGTCATCGACGCCCCTCAGGCCCTGTGTGACCAGCTGCTGGCGCGTGCCGAGGCGGCACAGCTGCGCGGCACGATCCTGGTGGCGGGCGAGGGGCTGAACCTGTTCCTGGCGGGTGCGCCAGAGGCGGTCGAGGGTTTCTACGCAGCGCTGCGCTCTGACGCGCGCTTTGCCGATATGCGGGTCAAGACCAGCTTCAGCGAGCACCAGCCGTTCGCCCGGCTGAAGGCCAAGGTGAAGGACGAGATCATCAGCTTCCGCCGTGATGACGGCCAGCCGCTGGACTACCCGCGTGCGCCGGCGGTGGATCCGGCCACCGTGCAGCGCTGGCTGCGGCAGGGGCATGACGATGCCGGCAAGCCGGTGGTGATGCTCGATACGCGCAATCTGCAGGAAGTGGAGTACGGCACCTTCAAGGATGCGCTGGTGTTGCCCATCCACAAGTTCACCGACCTGCCGGAGGCGCTGGCGCCGCACCGCGAAGCACTGAAGGACAGCACCGTGGTCAGTTTCTGCACCGGCGGCATCCGCTGCGAGAAGGCGGCGCTGTGGATGGTCAACGACGGCATGGACAACGTGCTGCAGCTGGACGGTGGCATCCTCGGCTACTTCGAGGAAGTGGGCGGCGAAGGCTACGAAGGCCGCTGCTTCGTGTTCGATGAGCGCATTGCGCTGGATGCGGAACTGAAGCCGATGGTCGACCAGCCGTTGCCTGATCCGCGCCCCAGCGCGTTCTAAGCCGGGATGTCGATTCCCCGGTAGAGCCGGCCGCTGGCCGGCTGCCAGGGCACGTTGCCTGCCGGCCAGCGGCCGGCTCTACCGGATCAAGTGCAGCCAGTCGTGGACCCGCGCTGCGGGAATCAGCATCCTGCCACCGGCACTGGCCGCTGCGTCGGGTCGTCCCCATGCATGGGGGATCCTGTGACGGAAAAACGCCTGATGATCCCGTTGTCGATCCTTGACCTGGCCCCGGTCTGCGAGGGCAGTGACACCACCACCGCCTTTGCCAACATGCTGGAACTGGCCCAGCACGCCGATGCGCTGGGCTACCGCCGCTACTGGCTGGCCGAACACCACAACATGCCCGGCATCGCCAGTGCGGCCACCGCCGTGCTGATCGGCCATGTCGCCGGCGGCACCCGGCGCATCCGGGTCGGTGCCGGCGGCATCATGCTGCCCAACCATGCCCCGCTGCAGGTGGCCGAGCAGTTCGGCACGCTGGCCTCGCTGTATCCGGACCGGATCGACCTGGGCCTGGGCCGCGCACCGGGTACTGACCAGCCGACCGCGCGTGCATTGCGCCGCTACTTCGACAGCGCGGACCAGTTCCCACAGGACGTGCGCGAGCTGCTGCACTACTTCGAGCCGGTTCAGCCGGGGCAGGCGGTGCAGGCCGTTCCAGGTGGCGGCCTGCGGGTACCGACCTGGATCCTCGGTTCCAGCCTGTTCGGCGCGCGCATGGCCGCGTCGATGGGCCTGCCGTATGCGTTCGCCTCGCACTTCGCACCCGACGCGATGGACGAAGCCCTTGCTGTCTACCGCCGCGAGTTCCGCCCCTCGGCGGCGCTGAAGCAGCCGCACGCGATGCTGGCCCTGAACGTCGTTGCCAGCGACAGCGAGGCGGAGTCGCGCCGCCTTTTCACCAGCCAGCAGCAGAGTTTCGTCAACCTGCGTCGTGGCCGGCCGGGCAAGATTCCGGCACCGATCGACGACATCGAGTCCTTCTGGGAGCCGCACGAAAAACTGGGGGTGGAGCGGGCGCTGGCCTGCACCGTGCTGGGCGATCCGCAGCAGGTGGGGGAGGGCATCGCCGCGTTTGTCGAACGGCACAGGCCCGACGAGCTGATGCTCACCGCCAACCTGTACGACCACCGCGCGCGCTTGCGCTCGTTCGAACTGACCATGCAGGCCTGGCACGCCCGCCACGCGGGCTGAACAATTGCGTCACGGGCTGTTGCGGCCGTGCCCGGTCTGATGGGGGCTCATTCCGATGGAGTCCCCCACATGGCCGACACCCGTGCCGAACACGTCAACCAGCTGGCCGAACTGATCAAGGATGTGGAGGTGGCCATGTTCACCACCACCGGCGTCGACGGACGGCTCTACAGTCGGCCGCTGGCCACCCAGCAGGTCGCCTTTGACGGCGACCTGTGGTTCGTCATCACCGCCGACAGCCCGAAGGTGGCCGAGATCGCGCTCGACCCGCGGGTCAACGTGGCGTATGCCTCGCCCTCGAACAACACCTATGTCTCGGTGGCCGGGCGTGCCCGCGTCGTCGATGACCGCGCGAAGATCGAGGAGCTGTGGTCGCCGGCGATGAAACTGTTCTTCCCGGGTGGCAAGGACGATCCGAACCTGCGCCTGATCCACGTGCGCGCCGAGAGCGCCGAATACTGGGATGGCCCGGGCACGCTGCTGGGCAAGGCATTGAGCTTCGTGCTGTCGGCGGTGCAGGACGAACCGGCGGCGCTGGCCGACAACGGCTTCATCGATCTTCGGTGATGACCGATGTCCGGTATTGGTAGTGCCGGCCGCTGGCCGGCAACCCTGGAAACGTGGCAGCCGGCCAGCGGCCGGCTCTACCGGAGGCCGCTTCAGAACCAGCGCTGGAACAGCTCCACTGTATAGCCCACCAGCTGCCCCGAACTGAAGCCGAAGAACGCGATCGCCACCAGTGCGGCGATCCAGTTGAACAGCATCAGCGCACCATCGCGTTCCAGCAGCGCCAGCGAGAACAGCAGCAGCTGGAAGCCGAACAGAAAGTTGGTGAACGGAATCGGCAAAGACAGCAGCAGGCCCAGCAACACCAGCAGCAGGCCAGTGAACGCGTGTGCGGGCAGCGGTGTCAGCAGCTGCGGCAGGCGTGGCTTCAGCATCCTGTCCAGCCGCCGCAACGGGCGATCGATACGGTCCAGGAAGCGGTGCATGGTGCCGCGCTTCGGCCCGCGTCGGGCAATGAAACCGGGCAGCCAGGGGCGGCGCAGGCAACACAGCATCTGCAGGCCGATCAGGACCACCAGTGGGCCGCTGACCGCACCCCCCATGCCCGGGATCGGGATGAACGAGGGCAGGATCGCCACGAACAGGAACACGCCGAACGCGCTCTGCTGCAGGTTGCTGAGGATCTGGCCGAGCGGCATGTGCTCGGCGGGATCGCCGGAGGCGAACATCTCCAGCAGGGTGCGGATGCCCTCGTTGCGGTAGGCCGCGCGCTGAGCGCCCTGGCCCTGGCCGGTCTCAGGCGGTGAGCTCATCGGCCTGCTCGTCGGACAACGTGCGCAGCAGCAGCTTGTCCACCCGCGCACCGTCCAGGTCGACCACCTCGAAGCGCCAGCCGGCCCAGTCGAAGTACTCGCCTGCGTGCGGGATGCGGCCGAAGTAGTGGATGCACATGCCGGCCAGCGTGTAGTAATCGCCGTCCTCGGCATCGGGCAGGTCGTTGCTTCCGATCAGCTCACGCAGGTCTTCGATCGGCAGCGAGCCGTCCACCAGCAGCGAGCCGTCCTCGCGGGTCACCACCAGGGCATCCTCGTCGGCATTCTCGACCGCCTGCAGGCGGCCGACCACCGCGCCCATCAGGTCGCTGATGGTCACCAGGCCCTGGATCTCGCCGTACTCGTCCACCACCAGCGCCATCGACTGCTGTTCCTCGCGGAAGATCTCCAGCAGCTTCATCGCGTGGGTCGATTCGGAGACGTACAGCGGTTCGCGCAGGGTCTGGAACAGCGCGTTGTCGCCGCGCGCCATGCGCGTGGCCAGCGATTTCAGCTCCAGCACGCCGACCACGTCCATGTCGTTGTCGCGGTACACCGGGTAACGGGAGAACTCGTGCTCGGCCATGATGTCCAGATTGCGCTCCAGGCCGGCCTGGGTGTCGAGCCAGGCGATGCGGTTGCGCGGCGTCATCAGGCTGTCGGCGGTGCGGTCGCCCAGGCGCATGACGCGGTTCATCATGTCGCGCTCGTGGGCGTCGATCACGCCGGCCTCGTGGCTCTCGGCCACCAGCATCCGGATCTCTTCTTCAGTCACCTGCGCGGCCTCGTCCTTGCCCAGGCCCAGCACCTTCAGCACCAGCTGGGTAGTCTTGGACAGGAGCCAGACGAAGGGCAGGGCGAGCCTGGCCAGCCAGCTCATCGGCATCGCGACCAGGCCGGCAATGGCCTCGGAACGTGTCAGGGCCAGGCGCTTGGGCACCAGTTCGCCGAAGATCAGCGTGATGAAGGTGATCAGCGAGACCGCCAGGGCGGTGCCTACTTCGCGCGCGTACGCAAAGCCGGGCATCAGGCCCTGCAGCCAGCCGGCGATCGCGTCGCCGATCGCATCACCACCGAGGTAGCCGGTGAGTACGCCGATCACGGTGATGCCGATCTGCACGGTGGACAGGAAGCTCTCCGGCTTCTCCGACAGCTCCAGCGCCTTGGCGGCGCGCTTGGAGGTGGCGGCCATCTGCTTCAGGCGGCTCTTGCGCGAGGTCATGACCGACATCTCGGACATGGCGAAGAAGCCGTTCAGCAGAACCAGCGCGAAGACAATCAGGATCATTTCAAACACGGGCGTCGTCCCCGGTTGGTGGCAGGGAGGGCGGGTGCTTGCGATGGCGGCAGGCGCTCAGGAACGGGGTCCGGCGCGGCGCAGGGGGATAAGGGTCGTCGTCCATAAGGTGCGCCTGAAGGCGCGCTGGCATCTTAGCAAAGGGGCGTGGCAGGGTGGCAACCGCCTGTTCAGGTTGGAGCTCCCAGAGCCCGGAAAGGGCGCGGGGATACCCGTGATGGTCATCTAGCCGTCATAATTCGCTCTGGTGCCGTCCTTCCCGCGACGGCTGACAGGTTTCTCAATGTTCTCTCTGCAGACCATTTTCGGTTCCGGCAAACAGTTCTACACCCTGCTCGATGAGGCTGCTGTCGCGGCTTCCGATGCCGCCAAGGCGCTGCATTCCATGCTGCGCGAGGCCGACCGCCAGCCCGCGCTGGACGCCTTCAAGCTGGCCCGCCTGCGCGAACGCGCGGCCTCGGACAAGATCAGCCAGGCGCTGGTGGACAGCTTCATGACCCCCATCGAGCGCGAAGACATCGAAGCGCTGGGTTCGGCCCTGTACAAGATTCCAAAGCAGATCGAGAAGTTCGCCGATCGCTATTCGCTGGCCACGACCCACCTGGAGCACATCGACTTCGCGCCGCGCGCGGCGATGCTGGAGCAGGCCGCCGGCGTGGTGGTGGAGATGGTGGCCGACCTGCGCCACATGAACCTGGACCGGATGACCGCGCTGAACGAGAAGCTGCGCTCGCTGGAGAACGAGGCCGACCGCCTGATGCTCGAGCTGTACCGCGACATCTACTCCGGTCGCCTGGACAACCTGCAGATGTTCCTGCTGAAGGAATTCTTCGAGATCCTGGAAAAGGCCATCGACCGTTGCCGCGAGGCTGGCGTGGTGGCGTACCAGATCGTGTTGAAGAACAGCTGACGGACGCCGCCGCATGTTGACCCTTGTCCTGGTAGTGATCCTGGCCGCGCTCGTCTTCGAGTTCATCAACGGCTTCCACGACACTGCCAATTCCATTGCCACCGTAGTGGCGACCAAGGTGCTCTCGCCCGGCTGGGCGGTGATGCTGGCCGCCTTCATGAACCTCATCGGTGCGCTGACCGGTACGGCGGTGGCGCTGACCATCGCCTCGGGCCTGCTCAACACCAACGTGGTGGAAGTCACCCCGCAGGTGATCCTGTGCGCGCTGCTGGGCGGCATCATCTGGAACCTGATCACCTGGTGGAAGGGACTGCCGTCCTCGTCCTCGCACGCGCTGATCGGCGGCCTCTGCGGCGCCGGCCTGGCTGCGGCCCACAACAACTGGGATGCCCTGATCTGGTCCGAGCGCCTGGGCAGCTGGGCGCAGAACAAGGGCCTGCTGTGGAAGGTGTTCGTGCCGATGATCACCTCGCCGATCGCCGGCTTCCTGCTCGGCATTGTGGTGATGGTGCTGCTGTGGGCGCTGATCGCCGGCCTGGCCAAGGTCGGTGGCGCCATCGGCCGCCTGGCCCGCCCGCGCATCGTCAATGCCTTCTTCGGCAAGGCGCAGATCGCCTCGGCGGCCTACATGGGCTTCGCCCACGGCCACAACGACGCGCAGAAGACCATGGGCATCATCGCGATGACCCTGATTGGTGCCGAAGCCACCGGCGCACTGAACGATCTGCCGTCCTGGCTGGCCTTCATGCACCCGGACGCGCACGCCGGTGACGGCATCGCCATGTGGATCGTGCTGACCTGCGCGGTGGTGATGGCGGCCGGTACCGCTTCGGGTGGCTGGAAAATCATCAAGACCCTGGGCCACAAGATGGTCAAGTTGCACCCGATCCACGGCTTCGCCGCGGAGACCAGCTCGGCCACCATCCTGACCCTGGCGGCCCACTTCGGCATGCCGGTCTCGACCACGCACAGCATCTCCACCGCGATCATGGGTGTCGGCTTCGCCAAGAACCCGCGTTCGCTGAAGTTCGGCGTGATCGAGCGCATCGTCTGGGCCTGGATCCTGACCATCCCGGCGGCCGGCGGCTGTGCGTACCTGATCCTGAAGCTGTTCGAACTGTTCGGCTGGACCTGATCGCCACGCCAGGGTGCACACGAAAAAGCCCGCCGACCACCGGCGGGCTTTTTCATGGGCAAAGAATTTTTCCGCACACAACGTGTCGACCAAGGTCGACACCTACCAGAGCAGAAACAGGGATCCGATCCCGTGCCGACCAACGGTCGGCACCCACCAACAGCAGCAGGAACCTGTCAGCGGCGGCGTGGGGTGGGTATGCAGGACCGTTGGCGCCATGGATGGCGCCATCGAGCCCCCATGGACGGGTTTACGGCGTGTCCTGCATATCCACCCCACCTCGCCAGCCCTCAGGAAGCCCGCTTTTGCAGTTGATCTTGCCGTGGACCTTGCCGTTGCCGTTGATCCGGCGGGTGCCGGGCCGCAGGCCCGGCCGAACCCCTCAATTACGCTGGAACAGCGCCTGCACATCCCTGCGGAACGCCGCCTGGCTGTCGGCCCGGCTGTAGAACATGTGCCCGCCCGGATAACTGCGCACCTGCACCCGGTCCGGATTGCTGCCCATCGTCGGCATCTGGTCCACGGTCAGGATCGAACCCATGAACGGGCACGACAGGTCGTTCCAGCCATGCACGATCAGCACCTGCAGGTGCGGGTCGATCGCCACGGCCTGGCGCAGCTGGGTCACCGCGCCATCGCGCAGCTCGCCATTGCGGTCCCACAGCCGGTTCACGTCGTAGTTCAGCGCCTGGTACCGCGCGTCCACCTTCCAGCCGACCACGCGCGTCACGAAGTCGACCATCGCCGTGGTGGTCGGCGCGATGATGCTGTCCAGCAGCGGATCGTTGGCGCGCTGCTCCGGATCGTTCGGGAATGGATCGAACGCGGTCACGTTGGAGTCGTAACGGCTGCCCAGCGTGCCCTTGTCGCGGAATACTTCGCGCAGGTAGGCCTGCGTTTCCAGGCGGCCACCGGCACGGCGCACGAACTGCGGCTCCAGGCCGGTCAGTTCGGTCACCCGGCGCAGCATCGCCTCGGTTGCCTGCGGATCGCTACGGCCTTTCATCAGGGCGGTGGCGTAGTCGCCACGGGTGTATTCCACTACTTCGCGCATCGCTGCATCGGTCAGTTTGCCCTGGCGCTCCAGGTGCGCGGCAGCGATCGACGGCAGGGTCTGCATCCACGCCATCGGCGAGACATCGGCGTTGTCTTCCAGGGTCGGGCTCAGGTACGGCGAGACCAGTACCAGGCCGTTCATCGCCACGCCCAGCCGGGTCTGCAGGTAGTGGGTGATGCGCGGGCCGCGATAGCCGCCGTAGCTCTCGCCAGTCAGGTACTTGCGCGACGCCATGCGCTGGTTGCGCAGCAGCCAGTCGTAGATCGAGCGTGACAGGTATTCGATGTCGGCGCTGGGGTTGTACAGTGCCTTCTTCGCTTCATCGTCGCCGATCCGCGCGCGGCTGAAGCCGGTGCCGACCGGATCGATGAACACCAGGTCGGTGAAGTCCAGCCAGGTGCCGGGGTTGTCGTGCAGGGTCGCCGGCGCCGACGCGCTGTCACCCTCGGAGCCGAAGGTCACCACCTTGGGTCCGATCGCGCCCATGTTGAGGTACACCGACGACGCGCCGGGACCGCCATTGAGCGCGAAGGTCACCGGCCGGTCCTTGCCCGGCATCGTATAGGCGGTGAACACCACATCGGCGATCACCTTGCCCTTGGCATCGCGTACCGGCAGGGTGCCGACGGTGGCGGTGTAGTCCAGGGTGCGGCCGGCCAGGCGCATGCTCTGGCGGGCTGAGGCGTCTGCGGGCAACGCAGGTGCCTCGGTCTTGTCGTCTTTCGGATCGGGCTTGGCGTCGGCATCAGGCGCGGCCAGCACGCTGGCTGGGGCGATGAGCAGGCCGACGCAGAGCGCGGCAGTGTGCAGCAGGGACTTCATGGCACCGGCTGGGCAGCGGAAGGGGATTCCGATGCTAGGCCGGTGGCGGCCCATGTCGTATGTGTCCAAAGGCATGGCCGTGCGTTGAGCCCGCTACTGGCCAGATTGGGTCAAGCGGGCAGGGTGGCGGCCGCTTCGTCATCGGCCAGCAGGCCATAGACGGCCGAGTCGGCCAGTTCCCCCTGGATCCGCCAGCGCTGGCGCAGCACTCCCTCGCGGCGGAAGCCCAGGCGTTCGAGCACGTGCGCGGAGGGTGCGTTGCGCGGGTCGATCTCGGCTTCCACGCGATGCAGGTGGAGGGTGCCGAACAGGTAGGCCAGTACCTGCTGCAGGGCCTCGTGCATGTAGCCCTGGCCCTGGCGATCCGGTGCCAGCAGGTAGCCGATCTCGGCGCGTGCCGCATCGCGGTCCAACGCAAACACCACGCAGATGCCCAGCAACGGGCCGTCCAGCGTTTCGCGCACGGCCAGCTTGAGCTGGGTGCCGGTGGCCTGTGCCGCCAGGTCATCGTCGATCTGCGCGCGTGCCTCGGACGGTCGTGTCCATGCAGGATGGTTCCAGAACCGCATCACGTCCGGATCGGACTGGATTGCGAACAGGGCGGCCGCATCGTCGCGGCGGATCGGGCTCAGGACGAGGCGCGCGCTGTGCAGCGGCAGGCCGGGAAACAGCAGGGAGTGGCTGGCCAATACGTTGGTCCACACGGATGGACGCGCATTATGGCGCCGCCGGGTTTGCCGATGGGGGTGGGATCTCTGTAGAGCCGAGCCGATGCTCGGCTGCCCGGCACGGCGCGGAATGCAGCCGAGCGTGGGCTCGGCTCTACAGGAGGGCTGCGGGAGTCAGACTTCCAGCGAAGCCAGGTCGCCCTTCGACTCCAGCCAGCCCTTGCGGTCGGAGGCGCGCTTCTTGGCCAGCAGCATGTCCATCAGCGAACTTGTCTGCTCGCGATCGTCCACGGTCAGCTGCACCAGCCGGCGCGTATCGGGGTGGATGGTCGATTCACGCAGCTGAGGCGGGTTCATCTCGCCCAGGCCCTTGAAGCGGGTCACGTTGATGGCGCCCTTGATCTTCTCGCGTTCGATCTTGTCCAGCATCGAGCGCTTTTCTTCCTCGTCCAGGGCATAGAACACCTGCTTGCCCACGTCGATGCGGAACAGTGGCGGCATGGCCACGAACACGTGGCCGGCATCGACCAGCGCAGGGAAGTGCCTGAGGAACAGCGCGGTCAGCAGTGTTGCGATGTGCAGGCCGTCGGAGTCCGCGTCGGCCAGGATGATGACCTTGCCGTAGCGCAGGCCGCTGATGTCGTCCTTGCCCGGGTCGCAGCCGATCGCGATCGCCAGGTTGTGCACTTCTTCCGAGGCCAGCACGCTGTTGGAGGAAACCTCCCAGGTGTTCAGGATCTTGCCGCGCAACGGCATGATGGCCTGGAAATCCTTGTCGCGGGCCTGCTTGGCGCTGCCGCCTGCCGAATCACCTTCCACCAGGAACAGCTCGGTGCGCGACAGGTCCTGGCTGATGCAGTCGGCCAGCTTGCCGGGCAGGGCCGGGCCCTGGGTGACCTTCTTGCGGACGACCAGCTTTTCGGTCTTCAGGCGGGCGCTGGCGCGCTCGATGGCGATCTGCGCGATCTTCTCGCCCAGCTCCACGTTCTGGTTGAGCAGCAGGCTGAAGGCATCATGGGCGGCACCTTCGATGAAGCCGGCCGCCTGGCGTGAGGACAGGCGTTCCTTGGTCTGGCCGCTGAACTGCGGGTCGGTCATCTTCAGCGACAGCACGAACGACACGCGGTCCCACACGTCTTCCGGGGCCAGCTTGACGCCACGCGGCAGCAGGTTGCGGAAGTCGCAGAACTCGCGCAGCGCCTCGGTCAGGCCGGTACGCAGGCCGTTGACATGGGTGCCGTGCTGGGCGGTGGGGATCAGGTTGACGTAGCTTTCCTGCACCAGCTCGCCTTCCGGCAGCCAGGCCACTGCCCAGTCCACGACCTCGGTGTCCTTCTTCAGGCTGCCGACGAACAGCTCGGCCGGCAGCATCTCGCGATCACCCAGCTCCAGCTTCAGGTAATCGCGCAGGCCGTCTTCGTAGTACCAGGTATCGACTTCACCGGTGGCTTCATCGGTCAGCTTCACGGTCAGACCCGGGCACAGCACGGCCTTGGCGCGCAGCAGGTGCTTGAGCGCGCGCACCGCGAACTTCGGCGTATCGAAGTACTTCGGGTCCGGCCAGAAGCGCACGCGGGTACCGGTGTTCTTCTTGCCGACGCTGCCAACTACTTCCAGCGGTGTGGCGCGGTCGCCATTGCGGAAGGTGATGCGGTGTTCGGCACCGTCGCGCTTGATGTGCACTTCCACCAGGGTCGACAGCGCGTTGACCACGCTGACGCCGACGCCGTGCAGACCACCGGAGAAGGTGTAGTTGTTGTTGCTGAACTTGCCGCCGGCATGCAGGCGGGTGAGGATCAGCTCGACGCCCGGGATCTTCTCTTCGGGATGGATGTCCACCGGCATGCCGCGGCCGTCATCGCTGACCTCCACGCTGCCGTCCTTGTACAGGGTGATCTCGATCGAGCGGGCGTGGCCGGCGAGGGCCTCGTCCACCGAGTTGTCGATCACTTCCTGCGCCAGGTGGTTCGGGCGCGCGGTGTCGGTATACATGCCGGGACGGCGCTTGACCGGGTCAAGGCCGGACAGGACTTCAATATCGGCGGCGTTATAACGGGCGTTCATCTGTCTTCGAAAGCTTGGAGCGACGGGCAAGTGTGGGGTCTGGCACGGGATTTTGCACGCCTGCGGTTCAGTCTCGGCGACGCAGAGGGGGTAAAATGGCAGCCGCTGGAATCTGAACGCCGGCGCTCCGTTGGATCAGAACGTCCAAGCCATACCGCGAGGAGGACTCCATGAAGAAGTTGCTGACCATTGCGATCCTGGCCGCTGCCGCCGTTGCAGTGCCGCTGGTGGTGGCGCAGAACGCCGGCCAGTCGGCCCCGCAACAGGGTGATCAGGCCGACAAGGCCCAGGCCGAGGCCGATGCAAAGGCCAAGCGCCGGGCCCAGGCCAATGCCCAGATGAAGGCGCAGGGCCAGCCGGCCCCGCAGCAGGAAGAGGAAGAGGAAGCGCGCAAGAAGCGCTGATCCCGCAGCCTGCCAGGCGCCCTTGCGACAAGGGTTGCGCTCCGGAACGCCCCGCTCAGCGGGGCGTTTCTTTTTGGGAACGTGGCGTCTGCCCCTTGGGTTGGCGGCCATCAATCTGTAAACTATGGCTTTCCGGGAGTAAGTGCGTGTCCACCATTTGCGAATGGGCTGGAGCGGCCAAGCGTGGCTTCCAGCATGGCGGGTCGCAGGTGACGGTCGATTTGGCCGGCACGGCCGCCCCGACCTCGCACGATGGTTCCGGTCCGGCGCCTGCCGCCGCACGGATCCGCACCTCCCTCGCTGCCTCAGCGAACCGGAAAACCCCCTCTGAGCACCATGCCCGCCCACCGGGTGCGCGTGGTGCTGCCGTTTTCCATTTCCAGACAGGATGCTTGCAGCCATGACTCCCTTGATTTTCGTAACCGGCGGCGTGGTGTCCTCGCTCGGCAAAGGCATTGCCGCCGCGTCGCTGGCCGCCATTCTTGAAGCCCGTGGCCTGAAGGTCACGATGATGAAGCTCGACCCGTACATCAACGTCGACCCGGGCACCATGAGCCCGTTCCAGCACGGTGAGGTCTACGTCACCGACGACGGCGCGGAGACCGACCTCGACCTGGGCCACTACGAGCGCTTCGTGCGCACCCGCCTGAGCCGCAAGAACTCGGTCACCACCGGGCGCATCTACGAGAACGTGATCCGCAAGGAGCGCCGCGGCGACTACCTGGGCGCGACCGTGCAGGTCATTCCGCACATCACCGACGAGATCCGTCGCTGCATCGACGAAGCCACCGAAGGCTACGACGTGGCACTGGTCGAGATCGGCGGCACCGTGGGCGACATCGAGTCGCTGCCGTTCCTGGAGGCGATCCGCCAGGTGCGCACCGAACGTGGCCCGGAGAAGGCGCTGTTCATGCACCTCACCCTGGTGCCGTACATCGGTGCCGCCGGTGAGCTGAAGACCAAGCCGACCCAGCACTCGGTGAAGGAACTGCGCTCGATCGGCATCCAGCCGGACGTGCTGTTGTGCCGTTCAGAACAGGCGGTGCCGGATTCGGAGCGTCGCAAGATCGCCCAGTTCACCAACGTCTCCGAGCGTGCAGTGATCAGCGTGCCGGACGTGGACGTGCTGTACCGCATCCCGTCCGGCCTGCATGCACAGGGCCTGGACGAAATCGTGGTGAACCAGCTGAAGCTGGCCGACAAGGCCGGTCCGGTCGACCTGTCGATGTGGGAAGACGCGGTCGATGCGACCCTGCACCCGCTGGACGAAGTGACCATCGCCGTGGTCGGCAAGTACGTCGATCACCAGGATGCCTACAAGTCGGTCGGCGAGGCACTGAAGCACGGTGGCCTGCGCCAGCGCACCAAGGTCAACCTGAAGTGGCTGGAAGCACAGGACCTGGAAGGCACCGACATGGCTGCACTGGCCGATGTCGACGGCATCCTGGTACCGGGTGGCTTCGGTGACCGCGGCTTTGAAGGCAAGGTGCTGACCTCGAAGTTCGCCCGCGAGCAGCAGGTGCCGTACTTCGGCATCTGCTACGGCATGCAGGCGGCGGTGGTCGATTACGCGCGCAACGTGGTGGGCCTGGAAGGTGCCAACAGCACCGAGAACGACCGCCAGTCGCCGAACCCGGTGATCGGCCTGATCACCGAATGGCGCACCGCCAGCGGCGATGTCGAGAAGCGTGACGACAAGAGCGACCTCGGCGGCACCATGCGCCTGGGCCTGCAGGAACAACGCCTGAAGCCGGGCACGCTGGCCCGCGAGCTGTACGGCAAGGACGTGGTCGCCGAGCGCCACCGCCACCGCTACGAGTTCAACAACCGTTACCGCACCCAGCTGGAAGATGCGGGCTTGGTGATCGCGGGCAAGTCGATGGACGACACCCTGGTGGAAGTGGTCGAGCTGCCGCGCGATGCCCACCCGTGGTTCCTGGCCTGCCAGGCGCACCCGGAATTCCTGTCCACGCCGCGTGACGGCCACCCGCTGTTCATCGGTTTCATCCGTGCCGCGCGCGAGCGCAAGGCCGGCGGCAAGCTGCTTTCCGAAGCGCGCGCCTGACTTGTGAATGGGGGCTTCGGCCCCCATCCTGCATGCTTCAACCCCCAGCGCACCGGCCCGTCCGGTGCTGCGGACAACAAGGAAACGCCATGAAACTGTGTGGATTCGAGGTCGGGCTGGACCAGCCCCTGTTCCTGATCGCCGGCCCCTGCGTGATCGAGTCGATGCAGCTGCAGCTCGATACCGCCGGCAAGCTGAAGGAGATCACCGACAAGCTCGGCGTCAACTTCATCTTCAAGTCCAGCTTCGACAAGGCCAACCGCACTTCGGGTACCGCCTTCCGCGGCCCGGGCATGGAAGAGGGCCTGAAGGTGCTGGCCGAAGTGAAGAAGCAGATCGGCGTGCCGGTGCTGACCGACGTCCACGAGTACACCCCGATGGATGAGGTGGCCTCGGTGGTGGATGTGCTGCAGACCCCGGCGTTCCTGGTCCGCCAGACCGACTTCATCCGCAAGGTGTGCTCGGCCGGCAAGCCGGTCAACATCAAGAAGGGCCAGTTCCTGGCGCCTTGGGACATGAAGCCGGTCGTGGAGAAGGCCAAGGCCACCGGCAACGAGCAGATCATGGTCTGCGAGCGTGGTGCCAGCTTCGGCTACAACAATCTGGTCAGCGACATGCGTTCGCTGGCGGTGATGCGCGAGACCGGTTGCCCGGTGGTGTTCGACGCTACCCATTCGGTGCAGCTGCCGGGCGGGCAGGGCACCAGTTCCGGTGGCCAGCGTGAGCACGTGCCGGTGCTGGCCCGTGCCGCCGTGGCGGTAGGCATCTCCGGCCTGTTCGCCGAGACCCATCCGGACCCGTCCAAGGCGCTGTCCGATGGCCCCAATGCATGGCCGCTGGACCAGATGGAAGCCCTGCTCGAGACCCTGATGGAACTGGACGCGGTGACCAAGAAGCACGGCTTCTCGCGCTTCGCGTGAGTCGTGACCCGTGGCTGGCGCTGGAAAACCAGCGCCGCCGCCGGCACTGGAAACAGTGGCCCTGGGGCCTGATCGCACTGGGCCTGGCCGTGCTGTTCACCGTGGGCATGTTCGGTCTGGTGCTGATCGGCGCCGCGTCAGTGCGCCCACCAGGTGATGGCGGCAGCGCGCTCAATCTGCGCGTGTACTTCATTGCGCTGCAGGTTGCAGAGCTGGTCGGCGCCGTGGGATGCGTCGCTGCCGCCGTACTGGCCTGGCGCCTGAACCGTGGCAAGGTGGCCGCCGGGTTGGCGATCATCCTGCTGTCGCTGTGGCTTGGCGCCCTGTTCTACGGGCTGTTTTGATGAATGCGACCCTGGCAACCCGTGATCGGCCCTGGGGCCTGATCGCGCTGGCGCTGGCTGTTCTTGCCTGGGCCGGCCTGGTGGCAGCTGTATTCGCCTTCGCCGCCAGTTTCGGTTCGCCCGGGGATGGCAGCCATGGCATGCAGGCCATGCAGTACTGGATCTGGGCTGCACTGGCCATGCTCGTGCTGTCCTTCGTTGGCAGCCTGGTGGCGATGGTGATGGCCTGGCGTTGCCGCCGCGGCGGCGTAGTGGCGGCCATTGCTGGTGGCCTGCTGGTGGTGATGGTGTCGTTGATCCTGATGGTGATCGGGGCCACTCTGGCCTGACGGCGCCCACGCCATTTGGCAAGTGGCGGGCAGCCGGGGATAATCACGCGGCATTCGTTTTGTCGCCCCCTCTCCATACAGGTAACCGGCCCGACCATGAGTACGATCCGCAGCATCCACGCCCGTGAAATCCTCGACAGCCGTGGCAACCCCACGCTGGAAGCCGAAGTCATCCTGGAGGACGGTTCGTTCGGTCGTGCCGCGGTTCCCTCCGGCGCCTCGACCGGCACCAAGGAAGCGGTCGAGCTGCGTGACGGCGACAAGACCCGTTACCTGGGCAAGGGCGTGCGCAAGGCCGTCGACAACGTCAACACCACCATCGCCAACGCGCTGAAGGGTTTTGAAGCCGCCGACCAGGCCGGCCTCGACCGTCGCCTGATCGATCTTGATGGCACCGAGAACAAGGGCCGCCTGGGCGCCAACGCGCTGCTGGGTGTTTCGATGGCCGCCGCGCACGCCGCCGCTGCATCGAACAAGCAGGCGCTGTGGCAGTACCTGGCCGCCAAGACCGGCGTTACCCCGTCGCTGCCGGTGCCGATGATGAACATCATCAACGGCGGTGCGCATGCCGACAACAACGTGGACTTCCAGGAGTTCATGGTGCTGCCGGTCGGCTTCACCTCGTTCTCCGAAGCGCTGCGCGCCGGCACCGAAATCTTCCATTCGCTGAAGTCGGTGCTGAAGGGCCACGGCCTGAGCACGGCGGTGGGCGACGAAGGCGGTTTCGCGCCGGACTTCCGCAGCAACGTCGAAGCGCTGGACACCATCCTCGAAGCGATCGGCAAGGCCGGCTACACCGCCGGTGAAGACGTGCTGCTGGGCCTGGACGTGGCGTCAAGCGAATTCTTCGAGAACGGCAAGTACAACCTGGTCGGCGAGAACAAGCGCCTGACTTCCGAGCAGTTCGTCGACTTCCTCGCTGACTGGGCCGCGCAGTACCCGATCATCACGATTGAAGATGGCCTGGCCGAGAACGATTGGGCTGGCTGGAAGCTCCTGACCGACCGCATCGGCAAGAAGGTGCAGCTGGTCGGCGACGACCTGTTCGTGACCAACCCGAAGATCTTCCAGGAAGGCATCGACTCGGGCACCGCCAACGCGATCCTGATCAAGGTCAACCAGATCGGCACGCTCAGCGAAACCCTGGAAGCGATCGCCATGGCTGATCGCGCCGGCTACGCCGCCGTGGTTTCGCACCGCTCGGGTGAAACCGAAGACACCACCATCGCTGACATCGCCGTGGCTACCACCGCCACCCAGATCAAGACCGGCTCGCTGTGCCGCAGCGATCGCGTGGCCAAGTACAACCAGCTGCTGCGCATCGAGGAAGCCCTCGGCGCCGGCGCGCGTTACGCCGGTCGTGACGCGTTCGTTTCGCTGAAGCGCTGAGCCGATGCGCGACTGGCGCTGGATGCTGCTGGTGCTGGCCCTGTTGCTGTGCTGGCTGCAGTACCGCTTCTGGTTCGGTCCGGGCAATTCGGGTGAAGTGATGATGCTCGAAGCCCAGGTCGCCAACCAGGAGCGGGACAACGAGGGCCTGCAGCAGCGCAACGACGCGCTGGCCGCCGAAGTGAAGGACCTCAAGGAAGGCCAGTCCGCCATCGAGGAGCGCGCGCGCAGCGAGCTGGGCATGATCAAGCCTGGCGAGAAGTTCTACCGTGTGGTCGAGGATGCGCCGGTCCAACCGGCGCAACCTGCGCCAGGTGTCAGCGCCCAGGTCGGCGATCATCCGGCGGACGTGCCATGAGTGGGGCGATCTGGGTGGTGGTTCCGGCCGCCGGCCGTGGCGCCCGCTTCGGCGCACCGCTGCCCAAACAGTACCTGCAGGCCGGCGGGCAGATCCTGCTCGCCCATACCCTGGACGCGCTGCTGGCGCACCCGGCCGTGGCCGGCGCAATGGTGGTGATCGGACAGGACGACGGTGACTGGCCTGGCTGGAGTGAATGGGCCGGCAAGCCGGTGCTGACCTGCATCGGCGGCGCGACCCGTGCCGCCTCGGTGCTGGCCGGGCTGCAGGCCCTGCCGGACTCGGTGCGTGCCGATGAGTTCGTGCTGGTCCATGATGCGGCCCGGCCCAACCTGTCGCTGGCCGACCTTGGCCGCCTGCTTGAAGTCGGTCGTGCCGACCCGGTCGGGGCGATCCTGGCCGCACCGGTGCGCGACACCCTCAAGCGCGCGGGCGATGACGGTGGCATCGATGGCACCGAGCCGCGCGAGCGCCTGTGGCGTGCATTGACGCCGCAGCTGTTCCGCCGCCACCAGCTCAGCCGCGCGCTGTCCGAAGCCGCTGCCGCCGGTGTCGAAGTCACCGACGAGGCCATGGCCATGGAGCGCCAGGGCCAGCGCCCGCTGCTGGTGGAAGGCAGCGAGGACAACTTCAAGGTAACCACTCCGGCCGATCTCGACCGGTTCGAATTCGTACTTTCCCGCCGCGCCGGCTGATTGCCCGCGCGGCCCTGCTGCAAGGGTTGCATCCATGAGCACCGCACCGTTCCCGCCCGTCCGCATCGGCCAGGGCTACGACGTCCATGCCTTCGGTGAGGGCGATCACATCATGCTCGGTGGGGTGAACGTGCCGCACAGCTGTGGCGTGCTCGCGCACAGCGACGGCGACGTGATCCTGCATGCCCTGTGCGACGCGATGCTCGGTGCGCTGGCGCTGGGTGACATCGGCCAGCACTTCCCGCCGAGTGATGACCGCTGGAAGGGCGCTGACAGCAGCGATTTCGTCCGCCATTGCGACAGCCTGCTGCGCGAGCGTGGCTGGCGCGTCGGCAACACCGACATCACCGTGATCTGCGAGCGTCCGAAGGTCGGTCCGCATGCGCTGGCCATGCGTGAGCGCATCGGTGCGCTGCTGCAGCTGCCGCTGGATGCGGTCAGCGTCAAGGCCACCACCTCGGAGAAGCTGGGCTTTACCGGCCGTGGAGAAGGCATCGCCGCACAGGCGGTGGTGCTGCTGGTGGCGGCATGATCCCGCTGCCGCTTGCGTTTGGTGCGCCGTTGCTGTCGGCGCGCATCCGCACCACGCCGGAAGATTTCCAGGTCGACGAGTTGCCGGCGTTCGAGGCCACTGGCGAGGGCGAGCACCTGCTGCTGCACATCCGCAAGCGCGGTGCCAACACCGTGCATGTGGCCAAGCTGCTGGCCAAGTGGGCCGGCCTGCCGGAAATGGCGGTGAGCTACGCCGGCATGAAGGACCGCCATGCGGTCACCACCCAGCGCTTCAGCGTGCACCTGCCCAAGCGCATTGCACCGGATCTGGCCGAGCTGGCCAGTGATGAGATCGAAGTGCTCGAAGCCACCTGGCACAACCGCAAGCTGCAGCGCGGCGCCTTGGCCGGCAACCGCTTCAAGCTGGTGCTGCGCCAGGTGCGGGGCGATGCTGCAGCGATCAGTGAGCGTTTGCAGCAGATTGCCAGCCGGGGCCTGCCGAACTGGTTCGGTGAGCAGCGCTTCGGCCGCGACGGCGGCAACGTGCCGGCCGCATTGGCGATGTTCGGGGGCCGCCGCATGCGCAAGGACCAGCGTTCGCTGCTGTTGTCTGCCGCCCGTTCGGCGCTGTTCAACCGCGTGCTGGCCGCGCGCGTGGAGCAGGGCAGCTGGGATCAGCCACTGGAGGGCGAAGTGTGGATGCTGGACGGCAGTCGCAGCGTGTTCGGCCCCGAGCCGTACACCGACGTGCTGGCCGAGCGCCTCGCGCGGTTCGACATCCATCCCAGCGCACCGTTGTGGGGCGAAGGCGAGCTGCGCAGCGCCGACGCTGCACGTGAGCTGGAGCTGGCCGCGCTGGACGACGAGGAATCGAAGGCGCTGCGCGCTGGCCTCGAAGACGCACGGTTGAAACAGGAGCGCCGCGCGTTGCGCCTGCGCCCGGCGCTGCTGCAGCATCAGTGGCTGGCCGATGACGTGCTGGAACTCTCGTTCGCGCTGCCGCCGGGCTGCTACGCCACCGCTGTACTGCACGAGCTGGGCCCGGTCGAAGACGCCTCGCAGGCCTGAGCAGGGCGCGCGGTAGAGTCCACTGTCAGTCGACTTGCGCGCGCAGCGCGGGGTATTCGCTTGCCGCTGGAAGAGCAGTCGACTGACAGTCGACTCTACCTGGACTCATGGCGTCCCCTTTTTTCAGCGCCGCGCCAGCAGCACCAGTACCGCGCCGGTCCCGCCTTGCCCGGCCGGCGCTGAATGGAACGCCAGCACGTCGTTGCGCAGCCGCAGCAGGCGGTCAACCAGGTTCTTCAGCACCGGCGCACCGCCATCGGCTTGCAGGCCCTTGCCGTGGATGATGCGCACGCAGCCATACTCGTGTGCATGCGCTTCCAGCAGGAACTGGCGCAGCAGCGTCTCCGCCTGCGCGGCGGTGGCGCCGTGCAGGTCCAGCTCGTCCTGCACCGAGTACTGGCCACGCTTGAGGCGCTGGAACAGGCGTGGTGGCAGGTTGTCGCGTCGATAGCTGGCCACATCGCCGGCTTCCAGCGGGGTGCTGTCGCGCAGCAGCCGGGCGAACTCGCCGGCTGCGTCGGCCTCGTCACGTTCGGCCATCCGCGCACGCGGCTTCGGTCGCGGCGCGGCAGGTGCCGGCTCGGCATCCTTGCGCAGCGGCGTCACTTCGCCGATGGCCGCACGGAACAGCGCGGCGGGATCTTCGTCTTCAGGGTGCGACATGCGCACAGGGTAAACCGCCGGCGCAGGTCTGCCTATGACGGTTCGATGTCGGCCGTGACCGCCGGCAGGGTAGGACCGGCGGCTCGCATGCGGCACAATAGACGATGCGCTTGCAGGGTCGACGGCTTCCGCAGGGGAGCGCGGCGGTCCCGCTTACACTGCACGGTGACGGAATCGAATTCTTGGAAAATCAAGCGGTTAAATCGAAGATGCGAATCCTGGTCAGCAATGACGATGGTGTCGACGCTGCAGGCATCCGGATGCTTGCCTCGGTCCTGCGCGAGGCTGGGCACGAGGTTACGGTGGTCGCACCCGACCGCGATCGCTCCGGCGCCAGCAACTCGCTGACGCTGGATCTGCCGATACGGCTCAAGCGCATCGACCATTACACCGTCTCGGTGGCCGGCACCCCGACCGACTGCGTGCACCTGGCGCTGACCGGCCTGCTTGAATTCGAGCCCGACATTGTCGTGTCCGGCATCAACAACGTCGCCAACCTCGGTGATGACGTGATCTATTCCGGCACTGTTTCGGCGGCGATGGAAGGTCGCTTCCTGGGCCTGCCCGCCGTGGCGGTGTCGCTGGTCAGCCGCAACCACGATCCGAAGCACTACGAAACCGCTGCGCGCGCCGCGGTCGAGATCGTTGCACGGCTCAAGGCCGACCCGCTGCCGGCCGACACCATCCTCAACGTCAACGTGCCGGACCTGCCGTGGAGCGAGGTCAAGGGCTTCGAGGTCACGCGCCTCGGCAACCGCCATCGTGCCGAAGGCTGCATCGCGCAGAAGGATCCACGCGGCAACGAGGTGTACTGGATCGGCCCGGCCGGCCGCGAGCAGGACTCCGGCCCGGGTACCGATTTCCACGCCGTGCGCACCGGCCACATCTCGATCACGCCGATCCAGGTCGACCTCACCCGCTACCAGGCGCTGGAGAAGGTGGCCAGCTGGGTCGGCGGCCTCAGCGCAGCCCTGGACCAGCCGGCATGAGCCCACGCCTGCGCCTGCAACCGGAAGCTGTGGGTATCGGCATGACCTCGCAGCGCGTGCGTGACCGTCTGGTCGACCGCCTGCGCGAAGCCGGCATCGTCGACGAGCCGACCTTGAACGCGATCCGGGTGGTGCCGCGCCATCTGTTCATCGACGAAGCGCTGGCCTCGCGTGCCTACGAGGATACCGCGCTGCCCATCGGCCACGGCCAGACCATCTCTCAACCCTGGGTGGTAGCGCGGATGACCGAAGCGGTCCTCCAGGTCGCTCCCAAGCGCGTGCTGGAAGTGGGCACCGGTTCCGGGTACCAGGCCGCCATCCTCGGTGCGCTGGGCCTGGAGGTCTACACCGTGGAGCGCATCGGCGACCTGCTGCGCCAGGCGCGCAAGCGCTTCCGTGCGCTGGGCATGAACATCCGCACCAAGCATGACGACGGTCGCGTCGGCTGGGCCGAGCACGGTCCCTTCGATGCCATCGTGGTCACTGCGGCGGCGCCGGCACTGGTCGACGCGCTGATCGAGCAGCTGGCCGAGGGCGGCCGGCTGGTGGCGCCGGTCGGTGGTCCCGGGGCGCAGTCGCTGGTGCAGCTGGACCGCAAGGCCGACGGCAGCATCGAACAACACGTGCTGGCGCCGGTCACCTTCGTGCCGCTGCTGTCTGGCATGCTCGACTAATCCACGGAGCAGGGTTGCATGAAGATTTTCGGGCCGCTGTACGAGCGGGCGATGAAGTGGGCGGCGCACGAACGCGCGCCGACCTACCTGACGGTGTTGAGTTTCTTCGAAGCGATCATTTTCCCGGTGATGCCGGAGGTGATGCTGGCGCCGATGTGCGTGGCCCAGCCCAAGCGCGGCTGGTGGTTCGCCACCCTCAGCCTGGCCGGCTCGATGCTCGGCGCGCTGGTTGGCTATGCACTGGGTCACTACGCCTTCGAGGCAATCAAGCCGCTGTTCGAAGCGCTGGGCATGCTGCCGGCGATCGAGCAGGGCATCACCACCGTGCAGGCGAAGATGGCCGAGTCGCCCTGGGCGGTGTTCACCTTCCTGGTGCTGGGCGGATTCATGCCCATCCCGATGAAGGTCTTCACGTGGGCATCGGGTATCGTCGGCGTACCCATGCCGCAGTACCTGCTGAGCATGCTGATCGGTCGCGGCAAGCGCGTGTTCGTGCTGGCCGCGGTCATCCGTATCGGTGGTGCGCGTGCCGAAGCCGCACTGCGTCGCTGGATTGAACCGCTGGGCTGGATCGCCACCGTGCTGGTGGTGGTGCTGATCGCCTGGCTTGTATGGAGGTCGAAGTTCGCATGAATCCTGATCGTCTGAGCAAGGGAGTGCGCATCGGCGCGCTGGCGTTGCTGGTTTCCACACTGGCCGCCTGCGGTACCGCCACCGTGGTCCGCCCGGGCGGCGGCAACGCTGGCGGCGTGACCACGCCGAAGACCTCGGTACCCAAGCCCGGGCAGACCGTGGTGGTGCGCAAGGGCGACACCATCTATGCGCTGGCCCGCATCCATGACATCACCCCGGCCGACCTGATTGCCTGGAATCGTCTGGACAACCCGTCGACCATCTACCCCGGCCAGGTGATCCGCCTGTATCCGCAGGGGGCCACCAGCGGCCGTGCGCCGACCACGGTGGTCACCCCGCCGCGTTCGGCTGGCAGCAGTGGCGGCAGCACCGCGCCGGCCCCGGCGCCGGTCGGGCCGGTGAAGAGCAACATCGCCTGGCGCTGGCCAGCCGATGGCGCGATCGTCGGCCGCTACGTGGCCGGTGACGCGACCAAGCAGGGCGTCGACATCGCCGGTACCAGCGGCCAGCCGGTCAAGGCAACCGCCAACGGTGTGGTGGTGTACTCCGGTGCCGGCCTGGTCGGCTACGGCGAACTGATCATCATCAAGCACAGCGACCAGTGGCTGTCCGCCTATGGTCACAACCGCAAGCGCCTGGTCAATGAAGGGCAGAGCGTGAAGGCTGGCGAGCAGATCGCCGAAATGGGCCGCACCGGTGCGAACCGCGACATGGTCCACTTCGAGATTCGCTACAACGGCAAGCCGGTCGATCCGCAGCAGTACCTGCCGGCACGTTGACGCGGTTGGAACAGGGAGTGCCGGGCCATGCCTGGCGTTCCTGACCTGTAGAGCCGTGCTCGACTCAGCGACTGCGGAGCGGTCGTTTGCGATCCTGTGTGCCGCAGGCTCACCTTCACGGCGGACCGGATACCCGGCATTCTTGAGCGGTCCCAGTCGACCCGGTACCCCATGCTGCGTCCTGCTTCCGTTCTCGCCTTGCTGATCGTCGCGCCGCTGGTCACCGCGGCCAGCGATCCGCGCGACGTGGTCACCCGTCTTTACGCCGTAGTCCAGGCGCCGGCTTCAGATGAAGTGGCCATCGCGCCGTTGCTGGGCGATGCCCTGCGCTCGGCGGTCGATGCGCAGCATGCTTACGAGCGGGCCTGTACCGCGCTGGCCGCGCACGACGAGAAGCCGCACATGCTCGACCAGAGCCTTTATCTGCTGGCGCCGGACCGACCGGACACGGTCGCGGTGGGAATGGCCGAATCGAGGGGTGACGCGACCTGGATCCGCGTCGACATGGCAGTGGGCGACTATCGATGGACCGACCGGGTCCTGCTGCAGCGGCAGGACCGGGACTGGAAGGTCATGGATATCCGCTGGGGGCAGGGCGGCCACCTGATCGGCCGGCTCCAGGAGTTCTCGGCATTCCGCTGCGCGCCTTCAGGCCGCTAGGGGCCGGAGGCACCGGTGACTCGAGAACTCAGCCTTCCAGAATGAAAGCAGCCGCGACCTTGCGGCCTTCGCCGGCCAGGATGTTGAACGTACGCGCGGCGGCTGGATTGTTCATCACTTCCAGGCCGATGCCGCGTGACAGGCAGGCGGCCATCACCGCCGCCGGCGGGAACACCTGACGGTCACCCGTGCCGAGCACGATCAGCGCCGGGTTCAGCGCCAGGATCGGCTCCAGGTCAGCCAGCTGCAGCGCAGTGGCGCTCACCGCCGGCCATTGCGTGACCAGCTGGTCCGGGGTCAGGAAGAAACTGCTGCCCAGCACCTGGTCATTGACCTTGGCCGAGCGGCCATCGGCGGCGCGCAGGCTGTAGGCGTAGTCCGGCGGTTCGTGGTTCAGCTGCATGGCAGTAGGCCGATCAGCCGCGCGGCAGCACGATCTGGCGCTGTTCCCTGCTCGGGCGGTACAGCACGGCGACGTGGCCGATGCGCTGCACCAGCGCGCTTTCGGTGGCTTCGACGATCTCGCCGATCATCACGTCACGGGCCTCGCGGTCTTCGGCAGCGACCTTCACCTTGACCAGCTCGTGGCGCTCCAGCACTTCGTTCAGCTCCGCAATGAAGGCCGGGGTCACACCCTTGCCGCCGGTCTGCAGCAGGGCCTTCAGGTCGTGGGCTTGGCCGCGCAGGAAACGGGTCTGGGAGGCGGTCAGGGCGATGGACATGCAGGAAAAGACGGTTGAATGGGGCGATCAGGGTATCATGAGGACCCCATCAGCCCCTATTTTCAATGGCTACCCGCAGCAAAAGCAGCCAGCGCTGGCTCAAGGAACACTTCTCCGACCCCTTCGTGAAGAAGGCCCAGGCCGAAGGCATGCGCTCGCGTGCCGCCTACAAGCTCGAAGAGCTGCTGGAACGTGACCGGTTGCTGAAGCCGCACATGGTGGTGGTCGACCTCGGCGCGGCCCCGGGCGGCTGGTCTCAACAGGTGCGGAGACAGATCGGCGATACCGGCCGGGTGCTGGCCCTGGATATCCTGGACATGCCGCCGCTGGCCGGCGTGGAGTTCCTTCATGGTGACTTCAGGGAAGAAGCCGTCCTATCGCAGTTTGAAGCCATGCTCGGGGATCAGCCGGTAGACCTTGTGCTGTCGGACATGGCCCCCAATAAGAGTGGTGTGGGTGCGGTCGACCAGCCGCGGATGATGCACCTGGCGGAGCTGGCCCTGGATTTTGCCGACAACCACCTCAAGACCGGTGGGGCGTTCCTGATCAAGCTGTTCCAGGGTGAAGGCTTTGACGACTACGTGCGCGACATGCGCCGCCGGTACGACAAGGTCTCCATCCGCAAGCCGGAAGCCTCGCGCAAGCGCTCTCCCGAGGTGTATGCCTTGGGTCAGGGAAAACGCGCCCACATGAAGTAAGCTCGCAATGTACGCAAGTTCGACCCCCACGCAACGCCAGCACTGAGAGGAACACCGGAGCCAATGAGGATGAACGACTTGACCAAGAACCTCCTGCTATGGGTGGTCGTCGCCGTCGTGCTGATGGTGGTCTTCCAGAGCTTCTCGCCGAAGTCCTCCGGAGCCGGCGCGCAGGGCGCGTCGTACTCGCAGTTCCTGGACCAGGTGGACAGCGGCAACGTGCAGAAGGTCGCCTTCGGCGGCGACATGCGCGGCGGCACCAGCCAGCTGACCTACACCACCCGCGGCGGGCAGACATCCACCATCACCGCACCGTTCGATCGCGACCTGATCAACGTGCTGCGCACCAAGAACGTGGAGATCGTGCAGGAGGAGCCGTCCAGCGGCATTTCCCTCGGCGCGATCCTGATGAATTTCCTGCCGGTCATCCTGATCATCGGCTTCTGGTTGTTCATCATGCGCCAGATGCAGGGCGGCGGTGGCGGTGCCAAGGGCGCGATGTCCTTCGGCAAGTCGCGCGCCAAGCTGCAGGGCGAGGACCAGATCAAGGTCACCTTCGCCGACGTCGCCGGCTGCGACGAGGCCAAGGAAGAAGTGGGCGAGCTGGTCGACTTCCTGCGCGACCCGTCCAAGTTCACCAAGCTGGGCGGCAAGATTCCGCGCGGCGTGCTGATGGTGGGCCCGCCGGGTACCGGCAAGACGCTGCTGGCCAAGGCCATTGCCGGCGAAGCCAAGGTGCCGTTCTTCTCGATCTCCGGTTCGGACTTCGTGGAAATGTTCGTCGGCGTCGGCGCCAGCCGCGTGCGCGACATGTTCGAGCAGGCCAAGAAGCATGCCCCGTGCATCATCTTCATCGATGAAATCGACGCTGTCGGCCGCCACCGTGGCGCCGGCCTGGGCGGCGGCCACGACGAGCGCGAGCAGACCCTGAACCAGCTGCTGGTCGAGATGGACGGTTTTGAAGGCGGCGAAGGCGTGATCGTGATCGCCGCGACCAACCGTCCGGACGTGCTGGACCCGGCGCTGCTGCGCCCGGGCCGTTTCGACCGCCAGGTCGTGGTCGGCCTGCCGGACGTGAAGGGCCGCGAGCACATCCTGAAGGTCCACATGCGCAAGCTGCCGCTGGCCGACGACGTCGAGCCGATGGTGATCGCGCGCGGTACCCCGGGCTTCTCCGGCGCCGACCTGGCCAACCTCTGCAACGAGGCCGCCTTGTTCGCTGCGCGTGGCAACGAGAAGGAAGTCCGCATGGACCACTTCGACCGTGCCCGCGACAAGATCCTGATGGGCGCCGAGCGCCGCTCGATGGCCATGAGCGAAGAGGAGAAGACCCTCACCGCCTACCACGAAGCCGGTCACGCCATTGTCGGCCGTCTGGTACCCGAGCATGATCCGGTCTACAAGGTCACGATCATTCCGCGTGGCCGTGCGCTGGGTGTGACCATGTACCTGCCGGAAGGCGACAAGTACTCGATGAACCGCGTCGCGATCCAGTCGCAGCTGTGCTCGCTGTACGGCGGCCGCGTCGCCGAAGAGCTGATTTTCGGCGAGGACAAGGTCACCACCGGTGCCTCCAACGACATCGAGCGTGCCACCAAGATGGCCCGCAACATGGTCACCAAGTGGGGCCTGTCCGAGCAGCTCGGTCCGATCGCCTATGGCGAAGAGGACGATGAGGTGTTCCTGGGCCGGTCGGTTACCCAGCACAAGAGCGTGTCCAACGACACGGCGCGCCGTATCGACGAGGAAGTGCGCAATATCCTCGACAAGGCCTACGCCCGTACTACCCAGCTGCTGACCGAGAACATCGACAAGCTGCACGCGATGTCCCAGCTGCTGCTGCAGTACGAGACCATCGATGCGCCGCAGATCGACGCGATCATGGAAGGTCGTGATCCGCCGCCGCCGGCGGGCTGGAGCAAGTCGAACAAGGACGGTGGCAACGACAAGGGCGGCGACGCCCGTCCGCTGCCGCCGATCGCGGGCCCGGCCGAATCGCACTGACGGTCCCCTGCAGGTGCACCAGACGAGGCCGGGGCAACCCGGCTTCGTCGTTTCCGGGCCACTGGCCCATCCCGAAGATCCGATCTGACGCTGGAGCCCGCATGTCCGCCCCGAAGCCCGAACCGATTTCCCACACCGCTGAAATGGTCATCGCCACCGTGGTCGGCGTGGGTGTGGGCCTTGGGGCCGACAACCTGCTGCTGGGCTGCGTGGTGGGTATCGGTGTCGGCATTGTGCTGAGCATTGCCAGGACCCTGTACGTGGATCGCAAGCGCCGCCGCCGTTGAGGGGTGTTGGCAGGGCTGCGCCCTGCACCCGTGGTAGTGCCGGCCGCTGGCCGGCAACCTCAACAGCAACAGCAACAGCGGGCTTTCCGTAGGATGGCGGGGCGGTGTCGGAGTGCGGGGACGCCGTAAATCCGTCCATGGAGGCTTGGCAGCCGCATCCATGCGGCTGACACCCCGCACTCCGACACCGCCCCACCTCTGACAGATTCCGGGAGCTGTTGGTAGGTGTCGACCTTGGTCGACACGTAGATCCACGTCATGCATGGATGAATCTCTGTCAGATGTCGAAATCAATATGGGGTCAGATCCGTTTTCCGGAGGAAAACGGATCTGACCCCAATAGTCGTTCCAACAGATCGCGGAAATCTGTCGAAGGCGGGGTGGGTCCGGTTGCGGGGGCGTGAGCCGCATGGATGCGGCGACCGAGCTTACATGGACGTACTTGCAGCGGCCCCCGCAACCGGACCCACCCCGCCATTCTTCAGTGAACCCGCTGTTGCTCCGGCTGTTGCTGTCGCTCTGGCCTCTGCGGGTGCAGGGCGCCGCCCTGCCGAACTAAACTACCTGCCGTTGTCCCAGCAGGATTGCCCATGTTCGATACCTCGCCCCAGCTCGATTGCGCCGGCCGCATCCTGCGCCTCGACCGTGCCCGGGTCATGGGCATCGTCAACGTCACCCCGGACTCGTTCTCCGATGGCGGCGCGCACGACACCACCGAGGCCGCGGTCGCACATGGCCTCAAGCTGGTCGAGGAGGGCGCGGACCTGCTGGACATCGGCGGCGAATCGACCCGCCCGGGCGCCGCGCCGGTCTCGATTGAACAAGAGCTGCGCCGGGTGATTCCGGTGATCGAGCAGCTGGCCGCACGCACCCGGGTGCCGATCAGCATCGACACCTTCAAGCCGGAAGTGATGCGCGCGGCGGTGGCGGCTGGCGCCGGCATGATCAATGACATCTACGGCCTGCGTCAGCAAGGGGCGCTGGACGCCGCCGCTGCAACCGGCGTGCCGGTGGTGCTGATGCACATGCAGGGCGAGCCGGGCCACATGCAGGCCGATCCGCAGTACGACGACGTGGTCGCCGAGGTGCACGGCTTCCTGGTCCAGCGCCTGTTCGCTGCCGAGATGGCGGGTATTGCGAAGAAGAACCTGCTGATCGATCTCGGTTTCGGTTTCGGCAAGACCACTGCCCACAACATGACCCTGCTGGCACGCTCCGAGCGGTTCCTGGAGCTGGGCGTGCCGATGCTGGCTGGCCTGTCGCGCAAGCGCAGCCTGGGCGAACTGACCGGTCGCGACACGCCGTCCGAGCGCGTGGCCGCCTCGTTGGCTGCGCACCTGATCGCGGTGCAGCGTGGCGCACGCATCGTGCGCGTGCATGACGTGGCCGCCACCGTCGATGCGCTGAAGATCTGGCAGGCCGTCGAGGCCGTGCCAACGCCGCGTGCCGACGCCACGCCGTCGATCCGCTGGCCGGACGAAGACTGATGGGCATCGACCGGCGGCCGCTGGCGATCGCCGTGATGGGTCCGACTGCCAGTGGCAAGACCGCCACCGCGATCGCCCTTGCGAAGCAGCTGGATGGCGAGATCGTCAGCGTCGATTCGGCGCTGGTCTATCGGCATCTGGATATCGGCTCGGCCAAGCCGGATGCGGCCGAGCGGGCGCAGGCGCCGCACCATCTGCTGGACCTGCGCGATCCGTGGCAGACCTATTCGGCGGCCGAGTTCGCCGCCGATGCCGGCCGCGTCGTGGCCGACATCGTGGCACGCGGCAAAACGCCGATCCTGGCAGGTGGCACGGGGCTGTACTTCCGGGCCCTGCTGCAGGGCCTGTCGCCGATGCCGGAGGCCGACCCGGTGATGCGCGAAGCACTCAGCACCGAGGCGGCCGAGCGGGGCTGGGCGGCACTGCACGCCGAGCTGGCCAAGGTCGACCCGGCCGCCGCCGCACGTATCCATGCCACCGACCCGCAACGCATCCAGCGGGCGCTGGAGGTCTATCGCCTCACCGGCACGCCGATCAGTGAATGGCAGCGCCGGCCGGGCGTCGCGCCGTTGCCGGTGCGCACCCTCAAGCTGATCCTCGCCCCGCGTGACCGCGCGGTACTGCACCAGCGCATCGAGGCGCGCTTCGACGCCATGCTGGCGCAGGGCTTCCTGGACGAGGTGCGGGCATTGCGTGCAATGCCGGAAATGACCGCCGTGGCGGCGCCGCTGGACCTGCCCGCGGTGCGCGCGGTTGGCTATCGCCAGGCCTGGGAATACCTGGACGGGGAGGGCGATGCTGCCCGTTTCCGGGACAAGGCCATCTTCGCCACCCGGCAGCTGGCCAAGCGCCAGCTGACCTGGCTGCGCGGCGAGCTTGATGCGCGCTGGTTCGACCCCCATGTCGATGGGGAGCGCCTGGCCGGCGCGGTGTCGACCTTCGTCGCACGCTGAACCCCCGCCAGCCGTGTAACATCATCGGTCGGCGGGCGGCTCGGGGGCCGTGGCAACCGTCGGCAACCCAATAAGAACAATAATCAGGAGTGTGCAATGTCCAAGGGGCAATCGCTGCAGGATCCTTTCTTGAACGCACTTCGGCGCGAGCGCGTGCCGGTTTCGGTGTACCTGGTCAACGGCATCAAGCTGCAGGGCACGATCGAGTCGTTCGACCAGTTCGTGGTCCTGCTGCGCAACACGGTCAGTCAGATGGTCTACAAGCACGCCATTTCCACGGTCGTTCCGGCACGTAACGTGAAGGTCGGTCCGGGCGGTGGTTACGTGCAGTCCGGTGAAGGTGGTCAGGCAGGTGATGAAGCAGACGAGTAAGACCGGAGCGGTGAATGTTTGACCGCTCGAAAAAGGGCGAACACGCCCTGTTGATCCAGCCCCATTTCGGCAAGCTGGAAGACGATGTGCTGGAAGAATTCGGTGATCTGGCCCGCTCGGCTGGGGCCAGCATCGCCGCGACGATCACTGCGCGCCTGGACCGACCGAATCCGTCGACCCTGATCGGCAGCGGCAAGCTGGACGAGATCAAGGCTGCGGCCGACGCCAGCGGTGCCGACCTGATCCTCGTCAACCATGCGTTGAGCCCGGGCCAGGAGCGCAACCTGGAACGGTTCCTGGAGCGCCGGGTGATCGACCGTACCGGCCTGATCCTGGATATCTTCGCCCAGCGTGCGCACAGCCACGAGGGCAAGCTGCAGGTCGAGCTGGCGCAGCTGCGGCATCTGGCCACGCGGCTGGTGCGCGGCTGGACCCACCTGGAGCGCCAGCGCGGTGGTTCAATTGGCCTGCGCGGCCCGGGTGAAACCCAGCTGGAAACCGACCGCCGCCTGCTGCAGAAGCGGGTCGAGCAGTTGCAGAAGCGCCTGGAAAAGGTGGAAGTGCAGCGCACCCAGATGCGTCGTGCGCGTGTGCGCAGCGAGCTGCCCCGTGTGGCACTGGTGGGCTACACCAACGCCGGCAAGTCGACCCTGTTCAACGCCATGACCGGCGCCGAGGCCTATGCCGCCGACCAGCTGTTCGCAACGCTGGATCCGACCGTGCGCCGCATCGCGGTGCCGGGGGGCAGCGTGGTGCTGGCCGATACCGTCGGTTTCGTCCGCGATCTGCCGCATGATCTGGTCGCGGCGTTCCGCTCGACCCTGTCCGAGGCGCGCGAGGCCGATTTCCTGCTGCACGTGGTCGATGCTGCCGACCCGCACCGCGAGGAGCGCATCGCCCAGGTGGACGAAGTGCTGACTGCAGTCGGTGCCGGCGATCTGCCGCAGCTGCTGGTGTTCAACAAGATCGACCGCATTGACGGCGCCGACGTGCGCCACGACGGCCAGGACGGTATCCCGGACGAATCGCGTCGCGAGCGGGTGTGGATTTCCGCGCGTGACGGTCAGGGCTTGGAGCTGTTGCAGGCGGTGCTGGGCAAGCGCTTGGGCCTGCAGCATGTCACCGGCGAACTGCGTCTTCCCCCGGATGCAGGCCGCCTGCGCGCGCGCCTGCACCAGCTGGAGGTGATCCGCAGCGAGCAGGCCGATGAGGATGGTTGGCTGCTGCAGGTCGACCTGCCGATCGCCGAAGCCGAAAAGCTGGCCGCCAGTGCCGATGGCGCCCCGATCCGCGCGCTACTGCCGGAAAAACTGCCGGAGTGGTGAGGTAGCGACCGGTGCCCGGTAGTGCCGGCCGCTGGCCGGCAACGCAACCGTGCCGGAGGGGCGCGACATCCGCCTGTCATCTGCGGTACAACGTGTTCTTCACCCCACCGTCATGCCGATGTCCATCCCCACCGACGCCGATCTCAATGCCCAGTCCGCCGCGCTCGGACAGCGCCTGCAGCAGGCCTCGCTGCAGCTGGTGACCGCCGAAAGCTGCAGTGGTGGCTGGATCGCCAAGTGCATGACCGACATTGCCGGCTCGTCGGCGTTCTTCGACTGCGGCATGGTGGTCTACAGCTACGAAGCCAAGCAGCGCCTGCTCGGCGTGCGCGCGCAGACCCTGGAGCAGTTCGGTGCGGTCAGCCGCGAAACCGTGCTGGAAATGGTCTCCGGCGCGCTGGTCAATTCCGGTGCCGGCATCGCCGTGGCGGTGACCGGCATTGCCGGCCCCGGTGGCGGGAGCCCGGACAAGCCGGTCGGCAGTGTCTGGATTGGCTGGAAGCGCCGTGGCGGCTATGCCCGCGCCGAGCTGTTCCAGTTCGACGGCGACCGCGAAGCCATCCGCCGGCAAACCGTGGCGGCGGCATTGCGCGGTATCGACGCCCAGCTGTGACATGCTGCTCCGGTAATCGTCCGGAGCACGCATGATGTGGGAGACGCTGGGTACTGTCCGTGACCTGGGCCGACTGCAGGAAATCGCCGTCGTCCTGATCCGCTATGGCTTCGGCGACGTGGTGCGGCGCATCGGCTTGGCCACCACGCTGGAGCGGGCAGGGCGCCTGCTGCACTGGAACGAGGACCGCCAGGAACTGCTGCGGATGACCGCGCCGGTGCGTGTGCGCAGCGCTATGCAGGATCTGGGTCCCACTTTCGTCAAGCTCGGGCAGGTGCTGGCGACGCGCGTTGACCTGCTGCCGCCGGAATGGATCGCTGAACTGTCCGAACTGCAGAACGCGGTGCCGGCGCTGCCGTACGCGGATATCCGCGAGCAGCTCGAAGCCGACCTTGGCGCCTCGCCGACGGAGGTGTTCGCCTTCCTCGATGAAACCCCGATGGCCGCCGCCTCGCTGGCGCAGGCCCATCGCGCCCGGCTCCACGATGGCCGTGAGGTGGTGCTGAAAATCCGGCGGCCCGGCATCCGCGATGTGGTCGAGGCCGATCTGCGGCTGCTGGCCCGCCTGGCCGAGATTGTCGAGGCGCGGCTGCCGGACCTGCGCCGCTATCGTCCGGCCGAGGTCGTGCAGCAGTTCACCGTGTCGCTGCGACGCGAACTGGATTTCGCCGCCGAATGCCGTAACGCCGAACGCATCGCGCGCAACTTCAGCGGCCGCGACGACATCCTGATTCCCAGCGTGCACTGGCAGTGGACCTGCGAAAGCCTGAACGTGCAGGACTTCGTCGACGGCATTCCCGGCCGTAACCTTGCCGGTGTCGATGCGGCCGGGCTGGACCGCCGCGAACTGGCCCGGCGCGGCGCCGGCATCGTGTTGAAGATGGTGTTGGAGGACGGCAGCTTCCACGCGGATCCACACCCGGGCAACATCATCTACCTGCGCGACGGCCGCATCGGCGTGATCGATTTCGGCATGGTCGGCGCGCTGTCCGAGGTGCGCCGCTTCCAGGTCGCGCAGCTGCTGCACGGGCTGGTCGAGCAGGACCCGCAGGGCGTGGCCGACGTGTTGCTGGACTGGGCCGGTGGCGTGGAAGTGGACGAGAACCGGCTGCAGCACGACATCAGCCAGTTCGTCGACCAGTACCGCGGCGTGCCGCTGAAGGACCTGCGTATCGGCCTGATGCTGGGCGATATCACCCAGCTGCTGCGGAGCTACAGTCTGACGTTGCCGGCCGATCTGGCGCTGATGATCAAGGCCTTCCTGACCCTGGAAGGCATGGGCCGCCAGCTCGACCCGGATTTCGACATGGCCAGTGCCGCGCGCCCGTTCCTGGAGCGGGTAGTGCTGCAGCGCTATGCGCCCAGGGCGCTGCTCAAGCGTGGCCGCCGCAGCCTGCTGGGGTTGGTCGACTTCGCCGGTGAGCTGCCGCGCGACCTGCGCAAGCTGGTGCAGGCGGCGCGCCGCGGACGACTGCAGCTGAAGGTCGAAACCACCGCGCTGCAGGGCTTCGGCGAACAGGTGAACCGTGCGGCAAACCGGCTGGTGGTAGGCGTGATCACGGCTGCCCTGATCATCGGCTCGTCGATCGTGATGCACAGCGTCGGCGGGGTTTCCAGCCGCTGGCTGCTGGCGCTGGGCGTGTGCGGCTTCATCGGCGCCGGCTTCTGTGGTGTGTGGATCCTGTTCTCCATATGGAGGAGCGGCAAGCACACATAGTGTGCTTGCCGCAGCGGTTCCCCATCGGAACCGTGGAATCGCTGCGCGATTCCTGTAGGGCCGACCGCTGGTCGGCTGCTCTTGCTTTTGCCTTTGCCGCCCGGCCATTGGCCCAACTGCCGAGCATGGCTCGGCACTACAGATCCCCATCACCTGTTTGTCGTACCCGGCACTTGCAGTTGTGTGCGTTAGTAGTAATACTACTAACCATGGACCTGACCGACACCCAGCAGGCGATCCTGCAGTTGATCGCCGAGCGTATCGAGAGCGAAGGCGCACCGCCCTCGCAGACTGAAATCGCACGTGCGTTCGGCTTCAAGGGCGTGCGCGCGGCCCAGTACCACCTGGAAGCCCTGGAGCAGGCCGGTGCGATCCGTCGCATCCCGGGCCAGGCCCGCGGCATCCGCCTGGTGCAGGCGCCGCCGGTCGAGAAGCTGGCCGAGCCGGGCCTGCCCGACAGTGTGCTGCGCCTGCCGGTGCTGGGCCGGGTTGCGGCCGGCCTCCCGATCGGCGCCGACATCGGCTCGGACGATTTCGTGGTGCTGGACCGGGTGTTCTTCTCGCCAGCGCCGGACTACCTGCTGAAGGTGCAGGGCGATTCGATGATCGACGAGGGCATCTTCGACGGTGACCTGATCGGTGTGCACCGCACCCGCGACGCCCATTCCGGGCAGATCGTGGTGGCCCGCATCGATGACGAGATCACCGTCAAGCTGCTGAAGATCGCCAAGGACCGCATCCGCCTGCTGCCGCGCAATCCCGATTACAAGCCGATCGAGGTGCTGCCGGACCAGGATTTCGCGATCGAGGGCCTCTATTGCGGCCTGCTGCGGCCTAACCGTTGACCCGTTCCATAGCGCATTACCCCGCGGTCTTTTGTGGCGATTCTCTGGTTCCACTGAGGTTGGTACGGATGTCCGATAATTCTTTTCAGAGCGCCGGGCAGAATCTCAGCCTGTGCGATACGTCCGACTTAAAGTGAACCCATGGCAAAGAAGACCCCCAAAGACAGCACCCCCAACGACATGACCTCTGCAAGGACCAATACGATGGACGAGAACAAGAAGCGCGCCTTGGCTGCTGCTCTGGGCCAGATCGAGAAGCAGTTCGGCAAGGGCTCGGTGATGCGCATGGGTGACCGCGTGGTCGAGCCCGTCGAAGCCATCCCGACCGGTTCGCTGATGCTCGACATCGCACTGGGCATTGGCGGTCTGCCGAAGGGCCGTGTCGTTGAGATCTACGGGCCGGAATCCTCGGGCAAGACCACCCTGACCCTGCAGGCCATCGCCGAGTGCCAGAAGATGGGCGGTACCGCAGCTTTCATCGACGCCGAGCACGCGCTGGACCCGATCTATGCCGCCAAGCTGGGCGTGAACGTGGACGACCTGCTGCTGTCGCAGCCGGATACCGGTGAGCAGGCGCTGGAAATCGCCGACATGCTGGTCCGTTCGGGCTCGGTCGACATCCTGGTGGTCGACTCGGTCGCCGCACTGACCCCGAAGGCCGAAATCGAAGGCGAGATGGGTGACCAGCTGCCGGGTCTGCAGGCCCGCCTGATGAGCCAGGCGCTGCGCAAGTTGACCGGCAACATCAAGCGCTCCAACACCCTGGTGATCTTCATCAACCAGCTGCGCATGAAGATCGGCGTGATGATGCCGGGCCAGAGCCCGGAAACCACCACGGGCGGCAACGCGCTGAAGTTCTATGCCTCGGTCCGCCTGGACATCCGCCGTATCGGCGCGATCAAGAAGGGTGACGAGATCATCGGCAACCAGACCAAGATCAAGGTGGTCAAGAACAAGCTGGCGCCTCCGTTCAAGCAGGTCATCACTGAGATCCTGTACGGCGAAGGCATCAGCCGCGAGGGCGAACTGATCGACATGGGCGTGGATGCCAAGCTGGTCGAAAAGGCCGGCGCCTGGTACAGCTACGGTGAAGAACGCATCGGCCAGGGCAAGGACAACGCCCGCGGCTACCTGCGCGACAACCCGACCGTCGCTGCAAAGCTCGAGGCAGAACTGCGCGAGAAGTTCCAGCCGGCCGAAGCGGCCCGCGAGGATGGTGACGACGAAGGCGACGACGAGTAAGGCTTGCTGTGGGGCAGGGCGGCGCCGTCAGTGACGTCGCCCTGTCCCGCAGGTTCGAATCGCCCATGGATGGGCTGGGTGCCACGGATGGCGCCACCCTTGGAGTACCCATGTCCGACGCCGAAGACATTCCGACCGGCCGCAAGCGCCGACCGCGTGAGCAGACTCCCGTGCAGCGGGCGCTGGGCCTTCTGGTCCGCCGCGAACACTCGCGCAAGGAACTCACCCGCAAGCTGACCGCCCGTGGCATTGAAGACGAAGCCGCGCAGGCCGCTGTCGCCAAGCTGACCGAGGCCGGCTGGCAGGACGACACCCGCTTCGCTGAGAACCTGGTGCGGATGCGCGCCAACACCGGCTATGGGCCGATCCATGTCCGCGCCGAGCTTGGCACCCACGGCCTGGACAGTGCCGCGATTGCCGTAGCAATGGACAGCTACGAAGGCGACTGGCAGGAAAATGCTCGCGATCTGGTCCGCAGGCGCTTTGGCGAGGCCGGCCCGCAGGACCTGGCGCAGCGGCGCAAGGCCGCCGATCTGCTGGCCCGACGGGGCTTCGACGGCGACAGCATCCGCCGCGCGACCCGCTACGACCCGGATGACTGAGACTGGCGGCGCCGGGCCTGATACCCTTTAGGTTTTCGGCGGTCCCTCGCGACCCTGGCCAACGCGGCCGGTGGTCCGGGTCCGCCGGCCCGCAGACTGCCAGCCCCCAATGAACGCATCCGCCAAATTCACGACTTCCCAGATCCGCAGCGATTTCCTTGAATTCTTCAAGGGCAAAGGCCACACCATCGTGCCGTCGGCGCCGCTGGTGCCGGGCAACGATCCGACCCTGCTGTTCACCAACTCCGGCATGGTGCAGTTCAAGGACGTGTTCCTCGGCGCGGAAAAGCGCAGCTACGTGCGCGCGGCCGATGTCCAGCGCTGCCTGCGCGCGGGCGGCAAGCACAACGATCTCGACCAGGTTGGCTACACCGCACGCCACCACACCTTCTTCGAGATGCTGGGCAACTGGTCGTTCGGCGATTACTTCAAGAAGGACGCGATCGCCTGGGCCTGGGAGCTGCTGACCCAGGTCTGGAAGCTGCCGGCCGAGCGCCTGCTGGTTACCGTGTACCAGACCGACGACGAAGCCTACGAACTGTGGCGTGACATGGTCGGTGTGCCGGAAGAGCGCATCGTGCGCATCGGCGACAACAAGGGCGCACCGTTCGCCTCGGACAACTTCTGGCAGATGGCCGACACCGGTCCGTGCGGCCCGTGCACCGAGATCTTCTATGACCACGGCGACCACATCGCCGGTGGCCCCCCGGGTTCGCCGGATGAAGACGGCGACCGCTTCATCGAAATCTGGAACCTGGTGTTCATGCAGTTCGACCGCCAGCCCGACGGCACCCTGGTGCCGCTGCCGGCGCCGTGCGTGGATACCGGCATGGGCCTGGAGCGACTGGCGGCGATCCTGCAGCACGTTCACACCAACTACGAGATCGACTTGTTCCAGGCGCTGATCCGCAAGGCCGCCGAGCTGACCGGCACCGCCGACCTGGAAAACAAGTCGCTGCGCGTGATCGCCGATCACATCCGCGCCTGTTCGTTCCTGATCGTCGATGGCGTGCTGCCGTCCAACGAAGGCCGTGGCTACGTGCTGCGCCGTATCATCCGCCGCGCCCTGCGCCACGGCTGGATGCTGGGCGTGCGGCAGCCGTTCTTCAGCAAGCTGGTGCCGACCCTGGTCGAGCAGATGGGCGAGGCCTATCCGGAACTGCCGGCGGCGGTGGACACCGTCACCCGTGCGCTGCAGGCCGAAGAAGAGCGTTTCGCCGAAACCCTCGATGCCGGCATGAAGATCTTCGAGGACGTGGCCGGCAAGGCCAGCAACGGCGTGATCCCGGGCGTTGACGCCTTCCGCCTTTACGACACCTACGGTTTCCCGCTCGACCTGACCCAGGACATCGCCCGCGAGCGCGACCTGACCGTCGACATCGCCGGCTTCGACGCCGCAATGGAGCAGCAGCGCGAGACCGCACGCGCAGCCGGCAAGTTCGGCGGCGGCGTGACCCTGCCGGCCGAGCTGGTGGCAACGCTCAGCCCGACCCTGTTCCTGGGCTATGACCGCCTGCAGGCCGACGGCCTGAGCGTGCTGGCCCTGCTCAAGGACGGCCGTCCGGTGCAGTCGGCCGATGCCGGTGATTCGGTCATCGTGATCACCAACCAGACCCCGTTCTACGCCGAATCCGGCGGCCAGGTCGGTGACACGGGCGTGCTTGCCGGCAACGGCGTGCGCCTGGTGGTGGAAGACACCCAGAAGTTCGCTGGCCAGTTCCATGGCCACGTCGGCACCCTGTCCGACGGCGGCCTGAAAGTGGGCGATGTGCTGTCCGGCCAGGTCGATGGCGCGCGCCGCGGCGCCACCATACTCAACCACTCGGCAACGCACCTGCTGCATGCCGCCCTGCGCGAAGTGCTGGGCACCCACGTGCAGCAGAAGGGCTCGCTGGTCGCGCCGGACCGCCTGCGTTTCGACTTCTCGCACTTCCAGCCGATCAGCGCGGAAGAACTGGCGCTGATCGAGCGCAAGGTCAACCAGCAGGTACGCGCAAACAACGCGGCCGAAGTCCACAACATGGGCATGCAGGAAGCGCTGGACTTCGGCGCGATGGCCCTGTTCGGCGAGAAGTACGGCGAGCACGTGCGCGTGCTGAAGATGGGTGACTACTCCACTGAGCTGTGCGGTGGTACCCACGTCAACCGTACCGGCGACATCGGCCTGTTCAAGATCACCTCCGAGGGCGGTGTCTCGGCCGGCGTGCGCCGTATCGAGGCGGTCACCGGCCAGGGCGCCCTGGATTACGTGGACGCCGAGGAGGCCCGCCTGGCCGAAGCCGCTGAACTGCTCGGCGGCAGCGCCGCCGACGTGGTCGAGAAGATCCGTGCCCTCGGCCAGCGCCAGAAGCAGCTGGAGCGCGAACTGGAGGCCGTGAAGGCCAAGGTCGCCACCGGCGCCACGGCCGACCTGTCCGGCCAGGCCGTCGAGGTTGCCGGCGTGAAGGTGCTGGCCGCCCGCCTGGAGGGCTTCGACGCCAAGGCCCTGCGTGACGCCATGGACCGCCTGAAGCAGCAGCTGGGCGATGCGGTGATCGTGCTGGCCGGTGCCCAGGACGGCAAGGCTGCCCTGGTTGCGGGTGTGAACGGCAGTGCAATGGGCAAGGTCAAGGCCGGGGAACTGTTGTCCCATATCGCCAGTCAGATCGGGGGCAAGGGCGGCGGACGCCCGGACCTCGCCCAGGGTGGTGGCGAGGACGGGCCCGCCCTTGCCACTGCGCTGGCTGCAGTCGTCGAATGGGTCAGCCCCCGCCTGTGATGAACCTGGCCGTCCCCCTCCTTGTAGGAGCGGGACGGCTGACGGTACCATTGCGAATCTTTTCCCTTTGTCGTGGTAGCGCTTCTTGACGGAGCGTCAAGCCGGTGGGGGATACCCTTCCACACGGTTCCATGGAGACTTACAAAAATGTTGATCCTGACTCGCCGCGTCGGCGAAACCCTGATGATCGGTGACTCGGTGAGCGTCACCGTGCTTGGCGTCAAGGGTAACCAGGTGCGTATCGGCATCACCGCGCCGAAGGACGTCGCTGTGCATCGCGAAGAGATCTATCAGCGCATCCAGCGTGGTGATGAAGCCGGTGGCACCGGTAGCGAAAATTCTGCCGAATAACGCTTTACCTTCGCACTCGATTAACGTTATGATTCACGCCCCGCTGAGGTGCAACGCACCAGATGCGGAGAAAACCCCGGAGTGATGCCCGAGTGGCCGAAGGGGCTCCCCTGCTAAGGGAGTATAGGGTCAAAAGCTCTATCGAGGGTTCGAATCCCTCTCACTCCGCCAGATATAAAGAAGCGCATGCAGATCCTCGATCTGCAGGCGTCTTTCTTTGTTCAACGCGGTAACACACGGCCGCGCCGCACGGGCGTTGTGCAGGCCTAGTGGGTGGTGCCAGCCGCGTCCTGCCCGACTTCGGGCGAGGAATAGAGCCTGGGCTCCGGCACCGCATGACCCGGATGAGCGGGCGGCGCAATGCCGCTTGGCGTTTCGCGCCAGAGAATTGCCAGTGTGCAGTCATTGGCACGTTGCCTGCACATTCTTTCCGCTTTGCGTTGTGCGGCGTCCGCCGTCTTTTCCCCAAGTGCAAAGCCCATGGCGACGGTGCCGGTAGCGATCGCCGAATATCCCACCGCGGTAGTCGTGGCAGTCTGCGCGCAGTTGCGGGACCGAACGGCGCAGTGCTGCAGTGCGCGCTGCATCGCAGCCGACAGCGTGCTGTGGTTCATGGCGTAGCCGTAGCGGCCATCGTCGTCGTAGACGATGGCGGAGGCCGCGTTGGCGCCGGATGACAGGCACAGCAACAGGCCAAGTGACAGGGGGCGCATCCAGTTCATTCCCATCTCCATTTTCTGCTGATGGTGGATCAGACCGGGTTTGAAGCGCAACGTTGCCGCCACTACGCCGAGCCCGCAGTTCATCGAACCGCGGGCGGCGCCATCGGTTGACCGTCAGAGCCTCACCGTCACCCCCACCTGGAAACCACGCCCCGGCAACGGCGCGATGTACTTCAACGGCGAGTTGTGCGGGCGTGCTTCTTCATTGAGCAGATTGCTGCCGTTGACGAACACCTCCATGCCGGCGATGTAGCTGTTGCGTACCGGCAGCTCACGGCTGACCTGCAGGTCGACCAGGTTGAAGGCATCCAGTGGCACTTCCTCGCTGACGTTGCGGCCGAGGTACTTCTGCGTGTCGTAGTAGGTGCTGGACAGCTGCGCCTTCCAACCCTCGCGTTGCCACTGCAGATTGGCGCCGTAGCGGTTGGTCGGCATGTTCGGCAGGTACTCGCCGTCGTTGTGGGCACGCAGCGAATCGGGGTGATCGGCCTTGTTCTTCACCAGGTCGGCGAAGGCGGAGATGTTCAACGTGCCATAGCGGCCAAGGTCCAGGGCCTGCGATGCGTCGATCTCGAAGCCCTTCACCGTGGTGTCGGTCTGCTTCCAGTATTTCAGCGGCAGGCGGTTGGCGGTCTGCACGCCCGAGTAACCCAGGTACAGATAGTTCTCGTACTTCATCCGATACGCGGTGGCCGACAGTTCGAACCCTCCGACATGGAACAGGCCGGTCAGCTCCAGGTTTTTCGCGCGCTCTGGCTCGAGGTTCTGGTTGCCTTCTTCCTGGGTCATCACCGAGTAGTGCGCGTTGCTCGCATACAACTCATTGATCTCCGGTGCGCGCTGCGAGGACGAGTAGCGCACCTTGGCGGCGAACAACGGACCGAGCTCGACATACGATCCCAGGCTGTAGCTGTTGAGCCGGTAGTCGCGGTCCTGCAGTTTCGTGTTGGCGGCATTGCGCGCGGTCTTGAAGCGGCTTGGTTGCAGGTCATGGTCAACGCGCTCGTGGCGCACGCCAGCGTCGAAACTGGCCCAGCCGAAGTCCAGCGTCTCCTTCAGGAACATCGCGTTGCTGCGGGTGTCGACGTCAGGCAGGTAGCGCAGCGAGCCGCTGCCGGTGACATCACGCGACTGGTGGCTGTAACCGAGCAGGCCGCTGAGCGGACCGACACGCTGATGGCTCAACAGCAGTTCGGCCTGGGTGCTCTCGAAATCGTAGTCGTTGGCCCGGGTGGCACCCAGCCGTTCGCCCGAGGTGCTGTCCAGCTTCGAAACACGCAGTTCAGCGCGCTCGAACCACGGCAGCGGGTCGCGCAACAGGGCTTCCAGTGCGTAGCGTTCCTGCTTGATCACCACGCCCACCGGCAATGCGTTGGCGTAGTTGGAACCGAACGACAGGTTCTGCATCGAGAACCCGGGCACGCCGTATTCGCTGTCCTTGGCATCGATGCTGACACCCACGTAACCACGGTCGAAGAACAGGGTCGACCCGAACGCCACCTGCGAATTGCGCGCGTAACTGTTGCCCAACCGGTGATGGTAATCGGGCGTCACATCATTGTTGATCTGCTTCTGTACGTATGACGGCGCGCCGGCGACATAGGCCGGATTGACCGGATTGATATAGGTACGGCGTTGCCAGACCGAAGTCGGGTTGTTGGTGTAGAACGAGAAATCACCATCGGCCCAGTCCGGGTTCTCGGTCATGAACTGGTCGATGTAGGGCTGCGAGGCCTTGTTGTAGATCTGCTGGACGCGCGCCTCCTTCTGGCAGCTGTCGGCCAGCGCCGAGTTGACGCCGCCGGTGGGCGGGAACAGCGCGGCGTTGCAGACACTGGCTTTGCTGTTGCCGGGGATGTCGTAGTGCGAGATGCGCTGCCGAGAGACCTGCAGGTTGGTCGAGACGTTGCGCTGGTTGTTGAAGTTCATGCGGAAGCCCTGCGCGTCCGCAGCATTGAAGCCCTTGCGCAGGACCAGTTCCATCGACTGGTCCTTGTCTTCCATGCTGCGCGAGATCAGGCCCGGATCGATCTCCACGCTGCCTCCGATCGCATTGCCGCCGTAGCGCACGGTGTCGGAGGACTTGTTGACGGTCACACTGCGTACGAACAGCGGATCGAACGGAATGTTGATGTCGCCGCTGATCGCGTTCATGCCGAGGATGGACTGGCCGTCCTGCAGGATCTGCACGCGGTTGCCGCTGAGGCTGCGGATGACCGGAGCGCCCGCGTTTGGCCCGAAGGCGCTGCTCTGCACGCCGGAGACGTGTTCGAGCAGGCCGCCGAGGGTGCGGTTCTGCGCATGTGGGTTGTCGACAGTGACCCGGGTGTCGATGCGCGAGGGCTGGGAGGCCTGGACCTGGAGGGTGGGGAGGGTGGGTTCGTCTGCGGCCTGGGCGGTGTGGCCGGCGAGCAGAATGGCAGCAGCAAGCAGATGGCGACGCATGGCACGCTCCGTGAAGATTACGTGAAATGTTATAACGTAACTATTGCGGGCAACAAGGGCGTTTTGGCTCTAGTCGCGAGGCCGAACACACGGGAGGCGCGAATGAGGTTGCCGGCCGTTCAGCGCTCTGCCTTGTGCGGGGCGCCGATGCTGTGCACGATCCGGATGCTGCGCCCCACAGCGCTTCACGCAGCATCTTCTTCACGGAAACGGAGCAACGTATGAAGCTGCTGTCCGCTGTGTTGTTGTCTGCGCTTTCGCTGGCCGCCGTTCCGGCGCTGGCCGTGGAGGCTTCGCCCTCACCGGTGCTGGGACGCTGGTCGCTGGACATTGCCACCTCGGCGCTGCCCGAGGCGCAGCGCCCGAAACAGGTGGTGCTGGAATTCAAGGATGCCGGGGGTGGACGCTGGAGTTCGCACGTCGACATCGTGCTGCACGACGGCAGGACCATGAAGTCCGATGGCACGCTGTCCCTCGACGGCACGCCGGGGCCTTTGTCCGGCACCTACGGCGCGGACAAGGCCAACCTGAAACTGCCGGCGCCGAACACCCTGGTGATGCAGCTGGTGGACCACGGCACGCCGGCCTCCACCCGCATCTATACCGTGGCGGCCGACCGTACGACGATGACCGAGACCAAGGCGTTCTACGGTCACGACGGTACGCCGATCCTGCAGACCAATCTGTTCAAGCGAATACCGTAGCGGCGCCGCCTGCACCACGCCCGCACAGCGGGCGTGGTGAATGCAGCAGCCTTACACCGCGGCCGGGTCGCGCTTGCCGGCGTCGATGCCGTACCTGTCGATGGCCTCCTGCATCCGCGAGCGTTCGATGCGACCTTCGTCGGCCAGCGACTTCAGGGCCGCCAGCACGATGAAGTGGCGATCCACTTCAAAGAACGTGCGCAGTGATTCACGCGTGTCGGAGCGGCCGAAGCCATCGGTGCCGAGTGCGATGAAGCGGCGATCGTTGATGAAGGGACGGATCTGGTCACCGACGATCTTCATGTAGTCGGTGGCCACCACCACCGGGCCTTCATGACCCTGCAGGCATTGCTGCACGTAGGGCACGCGCGGGGCCTCGGCCGGATGCAGCAGGTTCCAGCGCTCGGCGGCCAGCCCGTCGCGGCGCAGTTCGGTCAGGCTGGTCGCGCTCCACACATCGCTGGCGATGCCGAAGTCCTGCTGCAGCAGGTCTGCCGCGGCTTCCACTTCGCGCAGGATCGCGCCGCTGCCCATCAGCTGCACGCGTGGCTGCCGAGCGTTGCCGGCGGCTGCTGGATGCAGCAGGTACAGGCCCTTCAGGATGCCGGCCTCGGCGCCCTCGGGCAGTGCCGGCTGCGGGTAGTTCTCGTTGAGTACGGTGATGTAGTAGTAGATGTCTTCCTGCTCGACATACATGCGGCGCAGGCCGTCGTGGATGATCACCGCCAGCTCGTAGTTGTAGGTCGGGTCGTAGGACACGCGGCTCGGGATCACCGACGAGAGCACGTGGCTGTGGCCGTCATCGTGTTGCAGGCCTTCGCCCATCAGCGTGGTACGGCCCGACGTGGCACCGAGCAGGAAGCCCCGGGTACGCGCATCGGCTGCAGCCCAGGCGAGGTCGCCGACGCGCTGCAGGCCGAACATCGAGTAGAAGATGTAGAACGGAATCGTGGCCAGGCCGTGGTTGCTGTAGGCGGTGCCGGCGGCGATCCACGAGCAGATCGCACCGGATTCGTTGATGCCTTCCTGCAGGATCTGGCCGTCCTTGGCTTCCTTGTAGTAGCTCAGCTGGCCCGCATCCTGCGGCGTGTACAACTGACCCAGGTACGAATGGATGCCGATCTGGCGGAACAGGCCTTCCATGCCGAAGGTGCGCGATTCATCGGGCACGATCGGAATGACCAGCTTGCCCAGCTCCGGGTCCTTCAGCAGGCTGGTGAGGATGCGCACGAAGCCCATGGTGGTGGATTGGCCGCGATCGCCGCTGCCCTGCAGCTGGGTGTTGAAGATCGACAGCGGCGGCAGCGGCAGCGGATCGACCTTCGCCAGCCGCGCCGGCAGCTGGCCGCCCTGGATGCGGCGGCGCTCGGCGAAGTAGGCCGCCTCGGGGCTGCCCGGCTCCGGTCGCAGATACGGCATGTCCTCCAGCTGCTCGTCGCTGACCGGCAGGTTGAAGCGATCGCGGAAGGCACGCACCGCATCGGCGCTCATCTTCTTCAGCTGGTGGTTGATGTTCTGGCCTTCGCCGGCTTCGCCCATGCCGAAACCCTTGACCGTCTTGGTCAGGATCACTGTCGGCCGGCCGCGGGTGTTCACCGCCTGCTGGTAGGCAGCGAAGACCTTCTGCGGATCATGGCCGCCAAGCGCCAGCGCCCAGATGTCGTCGTCGCTCATATGCGCGACCAGTTCCAGCAGCTCAGGGTAGCGGCCGAAGAAATGCTCGCGCACGTAGGCACCGCTCTGCGACTTGAAGGTCTGGTAGTCACCATCCACGCATTCCATCATGCGCTGGCGCAGCAGGCCGCTGTGGTCGCGGGCCAGCAGGTCGTCCCAGCCACTGCCCCAGATCAGCTTGATCACGTTCCAGCCGGCCGCGCGGAAGGTGCCTTCCAGTTCCTGGATGACCTTGGCGTTGCCGCGCACCGGCCCGTCCAGGCGCTGCAGGTTGCAGTTGACCACGAACACGATGTTGTCCAGCCGCTCGCGGCCGGCCAGCGAGATCGCCGCCAGCGATTCGGGCTGATCCATTTCGCCATCGCCGAGGAAGGCCCAGACCTTGCGGCCCTGGTGCTCTTTCAGGCCGCGGTATTCCAGGTAGCGCATGTAGCGCGCCTGGTAGGCAGCGGTCAACGGGCCCAGCCCCATCGACACGGTGGGGAACTGCCAGAACTCCGGCATCAGGCGCGGGTGCGGATATGAGGACAGGCCTTCGCGGCCGGCTTCGCGGCGGAAGTTGTCCATCCGTGCCGGATCGATGCGGCCTTCCACGTACGCGCGGCCGTAGATCCCTGGCGCGGAGTGGCCCTGGATGTAGATCATGTCGCCGTCGAAGGTGTCGGTACGGCCACGAAAGAAATGATCGAAGCCCACGTCGTACAGCACTGCCGCCGACTGGTAGGTGGCGATGTGGCCGCCGACGTTGGAATGCTTGCCGGCACGCAGCACCATCACCATCGCGTTCCAGCGGATCATCGCGTTCAGGCGGCGCTCGATGGCCAGGTCACCCGGGTAGGCCGGCTGGCGCTCGGGCGGGATGGTGTTGACGTAGGCGGTCCAGGCACGGGTATGCAGGTCGCCGTGCTGCCGGGCGTCCAGATCGCTCAGCTGGTCGATCAGGTAGTGCGCGCGCGGCCGGCCGCCGGCCGGCATCACCGCCTCCAGCGATTCACGCCACTCCTGGGTTTCCAGTGGATCGGTATCGAAGGGAATGAGGGCTTGGTTCATGGCTGTCTCCAGAGGGCGCCGGTCGGACGTCTGCCTGGGCGACAACACCGGCAGGGCGCACAGCACTGGAGCGGGGTCGCAATGGCGGGCGCCGTGACGCGAAGGGCGACCGTGGCGGCCACCGAGAAGACAAGCGTATGCCTGCCCCCCACGCCTCGATAGGCGGGCGGGGCTTGGGTCTCTGGCAAGCAAGGGTTGGTGCCGCGCGCCGTATCATGGGCCGATGCGCTGGGCGCGGCCGCTGATCAGGCCGGGGGCAGCCCCGACAGGAACACCGGGATGATCGCCACGCCGACGCCCAGCAGGCACCAGGCGACGACGGGCAACCAGCGCGCCAGGCATTGGGCGGGTTCCGGTGCACGACGACCGCCGATCCACAACAGCAGCGTGAGCACACCTAGCGCATAGGCGAGGACGACGATCACCGGATGCACATGGATGACCCGGCTGGGCGGCCACATCTGCTGCTGGTAGGCGGTGGTGTGGGCGACCAGCAGCAGGAACAGCAGGCTGCTGAGGGTGTTGATGGCGGTGCGGGCGTTCATTGCGGGGCACTCCTTGTGCCGGCTGCCGGGACATTGCAGGGGCCGCATTCTAGCGGCGCCTGCCGGTCGTTGAAACGCCACTGTCATCGATGGCGGTCACCCTGCGGGGCTTTCCAGCCTCGGGGTGGTTGGCCGGCCGTGAACAGCGTGAGGATCTGGGAGAAAAGCTACGCGCTGCGGCGCCGGCTGCTGCGTGGCTTCTTCCTGCGTCGCGGTTCGGCCAGCGAGGATGCCGAAGACCTGGCGCAGGAGGTCTACCTGCGCCTGCTGCGCAGCACCGGCGAAGATGCCGATGCGGTCGAGAACCCGGAAGCCTACCTGTTCACCGTGGCGGCCAACCTGGCGCGCGAGCATGCGCGCGCGCGGTCGTCGCTGCCGCCGCTGGAAGACGTCGACCTGCTGGCCGAAGTGCTGAAAAGCGAAGAAGACATCGAAGGTGATTTCGAGCGTGCGCAGCGCTGGAACGATATCCGCAGCACCATCGCACGACTGCCGGCAACCACGCGGCGGGTGATGGAGCTGCACTACCGCGACGGGCTGGACTGCCCGGCAATCAGCCAGCAGCTGCAGGTGTCGGTGCACATGGTGCGCAAGCACATCGGCAAGGGGCTGGAGGCCTGCAGGAAGGTGCTGGGCGCCAGGGAGCTCACATGAACCGGACCTCATCGCCCGTGGCCGACGACACGATCGCCTGCGAGGCCATGGACTGGTTCCTGGGCAACCGCGAGGGGCCGTTGGATGAGGCCGGGCGCCTCGCGTTCCTGGACTGGATGAAGCGCTCGCCGGAGCATGTGCGCGCCTACTTGCGCGTCCTCTCGTTGCACCGGCAGGTGGGCGAAGCGCTGCAATCGTCGTTGGCTGACGAGGCGCCGCCGCTGCGGGAGGCGACGTCGGCCAAGGTGGTGCCGCTGTTCGGTGGCGTGCACGCGCCGCCGCGCGCTGTGCCGCGGCGCGGTCGTGCGCGCTGGTGGGTGGCAGCTGCCACAGCCTGTATCACCTTGCTCGGCGTGGGCCTGGTTCCGCAGGTGATGCCCACCGAGCAGCTTTACAGTGCCGGACAGGGTGAACTTCGCGACCTGGTGCTGCCCGACCAGACCCAGGTGCAGCTCAACGCGGACAGCCGCCTGCGGGTACGCATGGGCTGGTTCAGCCGCAAGGTGGAGCTGCTGCAGGGTGAGGCCACGTTCGACATCGCCCGCGACCGCCGTCCGTTCGAGGTGCAGGTGAACGGCCTGGAGATCCGGGATATCGGCACGGTATTCGATGTATCGCGACGGCTGCAGAGCACGCGCATCGGCGTGGTCTCCGGCGAGGTGGAGGTATGGAGCCAGGGTGCGGACGCCCGGCGTCTTGCGCAGCTGGGCGAAGGCCGAGTGGTGCAGGTCGACGCGGGCAGCCATGCGGTCGAGTCCTTGGACCTGCCATTGTCGATGCTGCTGGATTGGCAGCAACGCAAGGTGTCCTTCCTGGATGAGCGGCTGGACGAGGTGGCCGCTGCCTTCAACCGGCACAACCAGGTGCAGGTCCGCGTGCTGGACGAAGGCGCGGCATCGGCACGGTTGTCGGGCAGTCTCGATGCGCATCGCATCGGTGCGCTGCAGGCCTTCCTCGAACGCGACCCGCGTTTCGTGGTGAGGCGCGAAGGCGACACCGTGCGGGTTGGCAGTCGCTGAGGCCGAAATGGCCGTGGACTGTCAAAAAAAATTCATCGAATCCGCGTTCTCCACTTCGGTGGATGCGGGCTCTTACTTGGGAGAAGCCGCTGCCGAGCCACGCAGCGGCGCCTGCTGCCTTCTCTCTCTTCCAAGGACCCGTGATGCGCAACACGCTCTACCTGTCGATCATCCTCGCCCTGTCTCCCTGCAGCGTGCCGCTGGCCTTCGCCGCCGGTGCCGATGGCCTGGAGGCGCGTGTATCCACGCCGATCGCGGCGCAGCCGTTGGCGCGTGCGCTGGAGCAGTTGTCGCGCAGTTCCGGGGTGCAGTTCCTGTACTCGGCCGGCGGTGATGCCCGCATGGCCGGTGCGGTGCCGCGCGGTGCCACCGTCAGGCAGGCGCTGGACGCGCTGCTGGCCGGTACCGGCCTGGGGTACACCGTGGTCGATGGCAATGTCATCGCCATCGATCCGGCGCCAGCACGCAACCAACCGAAGCCGGCCGCGCCGAAGCCGCGCGAGGCCGAGGCAATGGTGGCGCCGACCCTGGACACGGTGAAGGTGATTGCTGCACATGAGGTCATCGACCAGAAGAAGCGCTCACCGGTGATCAAGGATTCGGTGGTGTACGACGAGATGGACAGCTACGGCGACGAGACCCTGGCCGAGAGCCTGATGGCCGCTCCAGGCCTGAGTGCGGTGGAGGATGCCGGCGAGCCACGTTACGTGACCGTGCGCGGCGTACAGGCCAACCTCAACTACACCACCATCGATGGCATCGCGATTGCCAGCGTGGGAGGCAGTGGCTCCGGCGAGCGAATGAACAACCTGCAGCTGATTCCCAGCGACATCGGCACCCGTACCGACATCTACAAGAGCTTCAGTGCGGAGCAGGCACCGGATGCGATCGGCGGCGTGATCGACATCATCAGCCGCAGTGCTTTCGACCGGTCCGGCAAGTACGTGTTTGCCGATGTGGCGGGCATCTATTCCACCGCCGAGACCAACGTCGAGCGCAGCGCAGGCGGCAACCACGAGACTCTGGGCCACTTCGGCAAGAGCGCCAAGATGGTGTTCTCCAACCAGTTCGGCGCCGACCAGGAGTTCGGCATCGTTGCGGTGGCACGCTACGAGCAGCGTTCACGCAACAGCGTCAAGCGCTGGGTGGAGTCGAACTACTACTACAACGACGCTGGCAAATACCTCACCGACGGTACCACCGGTCCGGACGAGGCCAAGGGCTGGAACGGGCTGCGTGCGCCTGGCAACTTCAGCACCGGCACCTATACCAACTTCATCACCAACTTCGGTGGCTCCGCCAAGCTTGAGTGGAAGCCCTCGGATGATCCGTTCTACGCATCGCTGCTGCTGTACTCGTACCGGTTCTACGAGAACTCGACGATGAACAAGACCGATCTGTACGGCAATGCCAAGTTCCCGATCCGCAACCAGACCGAGGACAGCGGCACCACCCAGATCAACAGCATCTACATCAAGAACCGTCACGACCGCTGGGACCGCAGCAACCGTGGTGCCATCGCCAGTTTCAACTGGGACATGGGCGACCGTTCGCGGCTGACCCTGCGTGGCGGCCATACCGAAGAGACCTTCCACAACAACCAGGTCTACTGGGGTGTGCGCGCCTACCCCAGCAATCTGTTCGTCGACTACGAGAACGACAGCCACGGGTTCCCCAACGCGGTGGCGGTTTCCGATTCCAGCCTGCTGACCAGTTCCGCATTCAAGCTCAATCCGGCGCAGGCCTACGTCTCCCCGCGCGATGCCAAGGAGAGCATCGACAACCTGCGCGCCGATTTCAGCTACAACATCGACGCCGATGCGCGTGGCTTCGGCCTGGCCACCGGCGCCGAGTACCGCCACCTGAAGATCTGGCAGGACATCGACTTCGACTACTTCAAGAGCAGCGCCACGCTCAACGACTACCTGTATCCGGGATCGACGCTGTTGGGCAGCGTGCCCGGCTTCCCGCTGATCGACAACCGCAAGTGGACCGAGGAACTGCTGCCGAAACTGGGCAGCAACAATGCGGCGTATCCGAATGCCAACTTCACCAGCGACTACAAGTACGTGGAGGACATCACCAATGCCTATGTATCCGCGCACTACGCCTGGGACCGGCTGCTGCTGATCGGCGGCCTGCGCTACGACCACACCCGCTTCGATGCCTACAGTCCGTTCAGCGATGATGGCGGCGCTACCTATACCTCTGCGTTCCGCAACACGAGCGGTGGCTACAACAACCTGCTGCCCTCGTTGAACGCAACCTTCAAGCTCACCGAGGACCAGCGCCTGCGCTTCTCCGCCAGCCGCACGCTGGGCCGGCCGACGCCGAGCAACATCGCCCAGGCCACCAGCACGAGCTGTGGCGATGACGAGGAGGGCAGGGGCTTCTGCACCATCAAGCAGGGCAATGCCGATCTGCAGCCGCGCCGTTCCACCAACATCGACCTTGCATGGGACCTGTACTTCAACGGCAACAACGGCTTGGTCTCGGTGGCGTTGTTCGACAAGGTGATCAAGGACGACATCTACACCCTGACCACCTTCGAGAACGTGGGTGATACCCGCTATCGGGTCACCCAGCCGATGAACACCGATGAGTCGAAGCTGCGCGGTGTCGAGTTCGCGGTGGCCAACCGCAACCTGCAGTGGGGCCGCCAGCGCTTCGACATGTACTTCAACGCCACGCGGCTGGAAGGGCAGACCGACTACCGCATCAGTGATGGCACCGCGCGCCGCCTGGATCGCCTGCTGTACCAGCCGGACTGGTCGCTCAATGGTTCGTTGATCTGGCGCATGCCGTGGAGGAGCGCGCAGCTGCGTCTTTCCGGAACCTACCGCAGCCGGATGCTGGTCGACTTCGGTGACACCGAATGGCTGGATTCGTACTACGACCCGTACATGACGTTCAACATGGCCTTCAGCCACAAGGTCGGCAGGCACGTGACGCTGAAGTACGAAGCCAAGAACCTGTTCAACACCCAGCCGACCTACAGCACCGGCCCGAATGGGCGCTTCCGTACCGAGATCGACGACTACGGCCGCTTCTTCTACTTCCACATCATCTACAACTGAGGGCAGCGCCGTGGATACGATCAATCGCAGGCGATTCCTGGCCCTGGCCGGCCTGTCTGCTGCCGGCGCCTGGATGGGCACGGCACACGCGCTGGCCGCGCAGGCCGATGCCACCGCGCTGAACCTGCGCAACCTGCTGGCCAAGCCGCGCTTTGCCAGCACGCCCTTCACCCTGGGCGTGGCCTCGGGTGATCCCTCGGCCGATGGCATGGTGCTGTGGACACGGCTGGCGACCGAGCCGCTGGTGTTCGGCGGTGGCATGCCGGCCCGGCCGATGGTGGTCGAGTGGCAGCTGGCAGCAGACGAAGGCATGCGCAGAGTGGTACGCCAGGGTTCGGCAATGGCGCATCCCGAACTCGGCCACGCGGTGCACGTGGAGCTGGACGGGCTGGCGCCCGGACGGCCCTACTGGTACCGCTTCACCGTAGGCGGCCACGCCAGCGCAGTGGGTTGCACGCGCACGCTGCCGGCAGCCACGGCAGCGGTGGATCGCGTTCGCTTCGTGGTGGCCGGTTGCCAGCATTACGAAGAAGGCCACTACACCGCGTGGCGACGCATCGCCGAGGAACCACTCGATTTCGTCTTCCACTACGGTGACTACATCTACGAAGGCGAAAGCCAGCCGGGCCTGCGGAAGATGAACGGACAGCCGTTCACCAACCTGCGCAACCACGTCGGCCCGCAGATCTACACGCTGGATGATTACCGCCGCCGCTACGCCCAGTACAAGAGCGATGCCGACCTGCAGGCCGCGCATGCGGCGGCACCGTGGTTCGTCACCTTTGACGACCATGAAGTGGACAACAACTGGGCCGGCGCCGAAGACCAGGATGACACGCCCAGCGAAGTATTCCTGCTGCGCCGCGCACAGGCGTTCCAGGCCTACTACGAGAACATGCCGTTGCGCCGTTCGGCATTCCCGCGCGATGGCCACATGCAGATGTACCGACGTGCACGCTACGGCACGCTGATGGACCTGCACCTGCTCGACACCCGCCAGTACCGCAGCAAGCAGGTGAGCATGGCGCTGCGTGAGGAAGTGGAATCGCCGGAGCGCAGCATTGTGGGGGCGAAGCAGGAGCGCTGGCTGTTCGACGGCCTGGCCGATGCCGCACCGCGCTGGCACACCATCGCCCACCAGGTGGCGCTGGGCAACTACATGCGCGAGAAGGATGGGGTGGTGCAGTCGTCCGACGATCAGTGGTCGGGCTATCTGGACAGCCGCCGGCGCCTGCTCGACCACATCGAGAAGGTGGGCTTCGGCAACGTGGTGACCGCCTGCGGCGACGCGCATCGCCACTATGCCAGCGATCTGGTGCAGGACCACCGTGACTCGGGCGTGGTCTCCAGCGAGTTCCTCGCCACGTCGATCACCTCCGGCGCCGATGGCCAGGGTGTGGACGCGTATGCCAGGAATCAGCTTGCCCACAGCCCCTATCTGAAGGCGACCACCGACAAGCGTGGCTACGTGCTGTGCGATGTCACCCGCGATGCGTGGATCGGCGACATGAAGACGCTGGATACGGTGATGCGACCGAACGGTACCATGCAGAGCTGGAAGCGCTACGCGGTGGAGCACGGCCGGCCGGGGCTGCAGGAGGCCTGAATCTACCGGTCTGCGCTGTAGAGCCGAGCCCACGCTCGGCTGCTTTTTTCGGGGCAATGCGACCAGGGCGAAAGCAGCCGAGCATGGGCTCGGCTCTACACGGATTCTTCAATCGTGCTCGAACCGCAGCGGCTCGGTGCCCATCGCCGGGTCACTGGTGCCGGGGCGCCCATCCTCGGCGCGGCCGGCCAAACGCAGCACACTCCCACCCGCGCTGACGCGCAGGTCATACCAGCCGGCGGTAGGCGTAGCATCCCACGCCAATGAAGTCTGCGCATGTGCGGGCAGCGCCAATGTCTGTTCGGGCATGTGTCCTGCATAGGTGCCGCCGTGCACGCGCACCTGCTGTGCACTGTCACCCAGATTGCGCAGGCGGAGCCGCAGTTGGTCATCGACGCGATCGATTGAAGCCTGCACGGCAGGACCCGTGGCCGCTCCCTGGAAGTGGCGGTGGAAGCCGTTCGGGCCGAGCAACCACAGGTCATAGCGGCCCTGGGCATCCAGCGGCCAGCGCTCGCGCAGCGGCCTACCGGGCAGCAGCGTGTAGCGGCGTGGCACCGCATCCAGCCGCAGCCGGTCGTAGACATGCAGCACAGCCGCTGCGCCTTCGCAGGACAACGTCAGGTCCACGCCCGCAGCGTCGACCGCAGCGATCGATGCCTGCGGCCGGTAGGGCAGGGCACGCGCCGGGCGTACACCGCTTTCCTGTTTCGCTGGTTTCAGCCCCTCTGGCAGCGTGGGCACGGTGCGTCCCGGCAAGGCAGCGGCGCGTGCGGCAACCGCACTCATGTCCGGCAGGCCGCGGACGAACGGGCGGGTATCGCGCTGGGCAAAGTCGAACGCATTGCTGAGGTCGCCGCAGACCGCGCGGCGCCACGGCGAGATGTCCAGTGCGGGCACGCCAAAGCGGCGCTCGATCAGCCGTATGACCGAGGTGTGGTCGTACACCTGCGAATCGACCCAGCCGCCGCGACTCCACGGCGAGATCACGTACAGGGGCACGCGCGGTCCCAGACCGTACGGGCGCCCGCGCAGTTCGGCGAGATCGTACTTTTCGTCACCCGGTGCCGGGTGCCGGTGGTACTCGCCTTCGGTGCTGACCGAGGACACACCCGCCCAGCCACCGTCCACCGGCGAAGGCGGGGCAGGGGGCGGCATGTGGTCGAAGAAGCCATCGTTCTCGTCGAACATCAGCAGCAGGGCGGTGCGGCTCCACACGTCCGGATCGGCGGTCAGTGCATCCAGCACGCGTGCGGTATAGGCCGCGCCCTGTGCCGGGCTGGACGGGCCGGGATGTTCGCTGCCTGCCGCGTCGGCGATGATGAAGCTGACCTGCGGCAGGCGCCCGTCAATGACGTCCTGACGCAGCTGCGTCAGGCCCCGCGTGCTGACCCCGCGCGCGCGCAGCTGCGGGTCATGCCCTGGCGCCGCGCGGTGGGCCTGGCGGAAGGCCTCGAAACCCGCCAGCGGGTTGTCGGTGAAGTTGTCGGCCATGTCCTGGTAGATCTGCCAGGAAACGCCAGCCTTCTGCAGACGCTCGACATAGCTGGTCCAGCGGTACGACGCCGGGTGCCCACCCTGTTCAGGGAAATTGTCATGCGAGTTGGCGATTACCGGGCCACCGGCACGGGCCTGTGCATCGTTGTGGCCGGTCCACAGGAACACCCGGTTCGGGTTGGTGCCGGCCTGCATGGCGCAGTGGTACGCATCGCAGATCGTGAAGGCATCGGCCAGCGCGAACTGGAACGGCAGGTCGCTGCGCTGGAAGTAGCCCATCGAGTGGTTCTGCTTGGCCTTCGGCCATTGCCCCATGCGGCCGTGGTCCCAGGCGCGCTGCGCATCGGGCCAGGTATGCGGCGTACCTTCCACGCGCATGTAGCCGAAGTGCGCGGCGGTATCCAGCGGGAACGGCGCGATCGCCCGCGTGCCGCTGGCATCGGGCTGCAGCCACAGGCTGCGGGTGCGGCCACCGGCTTGCAGCGCGGCGGCCGGGGCGACGAACCGATCACCGAAGCCACGTACCCCCGGCAGCGTGCCGAAGTAGTGGTCGAACGAACGGTTCTCCTGCATGAACACCACGATGTGCTGCAGGTCTTCCAGGCTGCGCGTCTGCGCGGCAGGGGCGATCGCTGCGGCCCGGGCGATGCTGGGCAGCAGCGGAGAAAGGCCGGCGGCAACGCCGGCCTGCAACAACCGGCGTCGGCCGATATCGGTCACGGGCTCACTCACAGGTCCACGCGGAAGGAGATGCCGACGGTGCGCGGAGCGCCGATGAAGGCGTTGTCGCGGCCGTCCACCCCTGCAAGATACCGCTTGTCGGTGAGATTGCTCACCACCAGGTTGGCACCCATGCCCTTCAGACGCGGCGACAGCCCCTGCAGGTCGAAGCCGATGTTGGCGTTGAACACGGTGGCCGAGGGCAGCGTCTTGACGTTGGCGGCATCAAGGTAGCGCGTGCCCAGGTAACGGCCGGACAGGCCGAAGTTCCAGTTGGCGCCCTGCCAGTCGGCCGACAGCACCAGGGTGTTCTCCGGCTGGCCGATCACCTTGGCGCCGTCGACGATGCCCAGCTGGGCATCACGCGCGGCATTGCCGCTGCCCAGGTACTTGGAGCGGTTGTAGGTGTAGGCCGCGTTGATCCGCCAGCCGTTGTTCCACCCATAGCCGAACGCGGCTTCCAGGCCGTTGCTTTCCACGCCGCCGAAGTTCTCGTAGACACCATCGGTCTCGCCCAGGTAGTCGATGCCACTGACGAAACCTGCCGGCAGATAGACGATGCGGTTGTCGAACTTGATGTTGTAAAGCGTGACCGAGGCGGTCAGCGGCCAGCGGCTGATGCGCATGCCCACTTCAATGTTGTCGGCGGTTTCGGGCTCGACGTTGCGGAAGCGCTGCGGGTCGGTCTCGCCAAGCACGCCGGAGGGGATGGCGGCGAAGTTCTGCGAGAAGCCGGCGAACAGCTCCATGCCTTCCACACCCGGTGCCCAGGTGACGCCGGTGGACAACAGTGGATCGGACCTGGAATCGGATTTGACGTGCTCGCTGGCACCGATCACGCGGCGGCGCGACTGGTCGACGAAGAACTGCTTCACGCCCAGGCGCGCGCTGAACGGACCGAAGCGGGCCACGTCCTCGACGTAGTACATCTGCTCGTTGACCTTGTACTTGTCCTCGAACTGCACCCAGTACGGCTGGTGGTCGAAGGCGATGTCCTGGCCGACGTTGAGCAGGCGGTGCCAGTCACGGCGTGCCGAACGGTCCAGCTTCTCCACCCAGAGGCCGCCACGGATGGTGTTGTCGATCGCACCGAAGGTCTGCCGCCATTCGACGTCGGCGGTCACGCCCATGCGGTCGTTGTCGTAGTGGGTGTGGCGGTAGGACTGCGCGCCCAGCACGTTGCCCGCGTAGCAGTTCGGATCGTACTCGGCGGTGAAGCCCAGGCGCGGGGTGCAGCTGGCCAGGCGCTGCGCGGCGCTGCCATCGGTATTGACGAAGAAGATCTGGCCACGGTTGCTGCCGCCGTACACGGTTTTGCCACCGAGATATTCCGATTCGGGGCGGCCCGCACCCTCATCGCTGACCTGCGCCAGGTAGGGTGGAAGCCAGTCGCCACGACCTTGCATGCGGTGCCCGTAGGCGGCCACCGAGGCCTTGAACCCGTTGCCGCCGTCGAAGGCCGCACGCAGGTAACCGAAGGTGTTCTCGCGCAGCGCACGCGAGCCCGAACGGAAGTTCTGGTCCAGATAGGGAATGCCGGTGAGGGTGCCGACCAGGTTGTCGCGATCCGGATGGGTGGCAAAGCCCCTCGGTGAGACGCTGGTGTATTCCGGCTCGTCGGCATCGTTGTAGGACAGGTAGCCGGTCAGGGTCCAGCGATCCAGTTCGGTGATGAACTTGCCGGCGATGTGGTTGTTGCTGGCGTGGCCGGTGCCGTCGATCCAGTCGTGCACCTTCGACGAGGAGGCGCTGACCCAGGCGCGGGTGTGGCCGCCGAGCAGGCCGGTGTCGTAGCGCACGTAGTACTTGCGCGCCTCGTTGTCACCGGCACCGACCACGAAGCGCAGGCGGCTGTCCTGCAGCGGGTCGCTGGTAAGGAAGTTGAGCGTGCCTCCCAGTGCTTCGTTCGAGCGCGAGGAGATGTCAGCGGTGCCCTGGCTGACTTCCACCGTCTCCAGGTCGAGGGTGTCGATGTAGCGGTTGGCCAGCGAGCCGCCGCCGTAGCCGGAGCCGCCGTTGGGCAGGCCGTCGATGGTGGTGCCGATCTGCTGCGTATCGCGGTTGGTGACGAAGCCACGCATGCTGATCTGCGTGCCCCACACCGACGAACCGGTAGCGTCGGCCTCGCTGACCACCACGCCCGGCACTTCGTTCAGCGCATCGTTGACGCTGCTCATCACCGTCTGCCGGTTCAGTGTCTCTGCGCGCACCGACGTCTTGGCGTAGCTGGTGGCCTGGCCGATCACCTGTACCTGGTCCAGGGTACGGGCATCGCTGCTGTGCGCTTCGCCCGTATCGCCCTGCGGTGCTTCTGCGAGGGCGTCCAGGGCGGGGGCGATCAGCACGGCAAGCAGCGAGACACGGGGAAAACGCGCAAACGTTCGCATTGAAACCGGACCTTCAGGGGAGGGAAGCCCCGGAGTGTCGGCAGCGCCCATGACATCGGCATGACGCGGCGAAGCAGGAACCGTGTTGTGTGACGGCCGGTTCCAATGGCTTCTGCTCAGTACCGCGCGTCCTTGGGTTTCGGGTCGCGCGGCCAGTCCTTGGCCTTGTTGGCGAAGTCCGGGCGTGGCTGGTTGATGAAGTAGCTGGCGATGTCCACCGCATCCTGGTCGGGCATCACCTGCTGGCCCAGTGGCGGTTCACGGGTCACTGCCGGCGGCATGTTGTGTTTGACGAAACCGGCGGCCTTGTACAGGCGCGCCATGCCGGCGCCGATGTTGAAGCTGTGGTCGCCCCATAGCGGCGGGAACGCGATGTCACCGCTGGCGTCGCGCCGGCCTTCGCCATTGTCGCCATGGCAGGCAGCGCACTGCACGGCGTACAGCGCCTGGCCACGGATCGGGTCCGGGACCAGCGTGCTGTCGATGGGCCCCTCACTGGGGGCAGCCACCCTTGCACCCACTGGCACAGGGCTGCTCAGCCACGCCATGTAGTCGAGCATCGCACGCATCTGCGGCGAGTCCTTCGGCAGCGGCTTGCCGTTCATTGAACGCTGCAGGCAGCCGTTGATGCGCTCGGTCAGCCCGATCACCTTGCCCGGACGCGGCATGTAGCGCGGATAGGCGCCGCCGCCGGTGTTGAAGTAGTGATTGCCGAACGGCCGCTTGCCTTCGGCCATGTGGCACGAGTTGCAGTTCAGATCGTTGCCGACGTTGTCCGGCAGCAGCCGTGCGGTCTCGTTGAGGAGGCGGCGGCCGAGCATCACCGACTCGGCATTGCCGAGCCCGGCGATTTCTTCGGCGCTGGGTGCACGGTAGTGGCCGACCACCTTGCCCTGTGCATCGAGGATATCGATCGTGCTGGCCACGGCGGCATCCAGATCCGGGTACAGATGGCGGTAAGCGAGGGTACCGGCGCCGGCCAGCAGCACCAGGGTGATCGCACTGCCGATCAGCAGGCGGGAGCGTTTGCGCGAACGTTTCATCGTGCGGCCTCCTGCGGAACGTAGTGCACCGGCTTGTCGCGCACCACCCGGCGCATGCGCGCCACGTCGACCTCGCTCACTGCGCTGGCCTGGTTGCCCCAGCTGCTGCGGATGAAGGTCAGGATCTGTGCCAGCTGCGCGTTCGGCAGCTGTTCGAAGCCGGGCATGGTGAAGGCCATGCGGTCGTGCGGGGTATGCGGCGTGCGGCCACCGATCAGGGTCACCTGCACCAGCGAGCTGGGATCGTCAGCGAACACGATCGAGTTGCCGGCCAGGGCCGGATAGACGCGCGGCATGCCGCGCCCGTCGGCGCGGTGGCAGGCCTGGCAGTGCTCGGCATAGGCCAGCGAACCGGCCACGCGGTAGTCGCCGCTGCGCAGTGCGGCGGTGGTCGTGTCGCTGCCGGGCGACCACTGTGCGCTGCGTCCTTCGCGGGCGGGCAGCTGCTTCAGGTAGCGGGCCATCGCCAGCAGGTCAGCGTCGGACAGGTACTGCGTGCTGTGCTCGACCACGTCGGCCATGCCACCGAAGGCCGCCGACCGATCGGTGCGTCCGGTGCGCAGGAAGTCGACGATCTCGCCCTCGCTCCAGCTGGCCAGGCCGCTCGCTTCATTGCGCAGGTTCTTCGCATACCAGCCTTCCAGCACCGAGCCGGACAGGAACTGGCGGCTGCCATCGTCGGCCATGGCCTTTTCCTGGAAGGCCAGGCCGCGTGGCGTATGGCAGGCACCGCAATGGGCCAGGCCTTCAACCAGTTCAGCGCCGCGCTGCTGGCCGGCATCCAGTTTCGGATCCGGGCTGAAGCTGCGTGGGCGCGCGAACAGCAGCTGCCACCAGGCCAATGGCCAGCGCATGTTGGCCGGCCACGGGATGGTGCTGTCGGCGTTGTTCTGCTTCACCGGTTGCACCGAGCCCATGAAGTAGGCGTACAACGCCTTGACCTCGGCATCGCTGGCGATTACATACGAGGCGTACGGCATGGCCGGATACAACGGCTGGCCATCGTGGCGGATGCCACGGCGCACCGCGCGCTCGAAGTCGGCGTAGTCGTAGGCACCAATGCCGGTGTCCGGATCGGGTGTGATGTTGGTCGAGTAGATCGTGCCCATCGGCGTCTGCATGCCGAGGCCACCGGCGAACGGCTTGCCACCCGGTGCGGTGTGGCAGGCCGCGCAGTCTGCGGCGCGCGACAGGTATTGTCCCTGCGCGATCAATGCCGGATCGTGGATGTCGACCTGCGCGGTCTGTCGCGGTGCGAACCAGTAGGGCGTGGTGCGGGCGACGCCGTAGGCGGCGGCCAGCGTGGCGACCAGGGCAATGGCAAGCTTGAACGAGGTGCGCATGGCGGCACTGTGGGCAATCGTGCCGGCGTATTCATTGATCCGGATCAATGCCGAGGTCAATCGCGCCATTGTGACAACCTGAATCGTTCCTGCGTTGTCATCAAGCCGTCATCCATGCGCGATAGATGGCCCACGCGCGCGTCGCTAACCTGCCACGCTGTCGCACCTTTTCCCTGATTGCCCATGAAGCGCCTGCTGCTGTTGTCGCTGGCGTGCGCCGGCCTGTGGCTGGCTGCATGCTCGTCCTCGATCAATGCCTCGTCCACCTCGCTCGCCGATCGGCTGATCGCGCCAGGTGGCGTGTCGACCCTGCTCGATCGCCCGCGCATCGCCGCGGCCATCGCCGAACTGCCCAACCGCCACGGCTTTGCGCGGGGCCGCGATGGCGTGCCGATCTTCTGGCGTGTGTTTGATCCGGGCGATTACGGCGCGCGTTACCACTACCTGCCGCAGCGCCACGAGAACGGCCTGCCGCTGGATACCGGTCTGAGCCTGGCGGTACCGCGGCCGTTCCGCGCGCAGGCACCGCGCGGTACCGTGGTGCTGCTGCACGGCTGGATGATGAACGGTGATTCGATGCTGCCGTGGTCGTTGCAGCTGGCCGAATCCGGCTACCGCGTGGTCACGCTCGACCTGCGCAACCATGGACAGTCCGGTACTGGGCCGTCGGGCTATGGCACCTATGAATCGGACGATGTGGTGGATGTGATCGGCGAGCTGCGCGCACGCGGTGAAGTGACCGGCCCGCTGTACCTGTTCGGCGTATCCTACGGCGCCGCCACGGCAGTGTTCACCGCCGACAAGCTGGGCGATCAGATAGCAGGCGTGGTGGCGATGGAGTCTTTCGCCAACGCCGGCGTGGCCATCCGCACGATGATCCCGCACCTGATGGGGCTGCAGCCGGAAGGCCTGAAGGCGCAGGCGATGGCGTCGTACGCGCGCTGGCGCTACGGCGGCCAGGACATCAACCAGGTGATCGCCGACGCCAGCCGTCGCATCGACGTCGATCTGGACCGCGTCGACGTCGCGCGTGCGCTGGCCGATACCCGCGCCTGCGTGCTGCTGCTGCACGGGCAGGGCGATCAGCACATACCCGTCAGCCAGGGCCGCGAACTGGCCCAGGCCAACCCGCGCGCGCACTACATCGAGATGCGCGGCGAAGACCATATCACCCTGCCGCTGCGGCTGGATCTGCTGGCCGGAGTGGTTGACGACTGGATGGCGCGCGACGAGCACCACCCGCAGAGCGCATGCCCGGCGCCGCAGCTGCCGGCCCAGGCCGAATGGCTGGCACACGGCTGAAAAAGGGGACGGAGGGGATTAAGTCGTTTGCAGCACACCCGTGGCAGATGCGACTTAATCCCCTCCGTCCCCTTTTTTTGTCAGGCCACCCGTCGTGCCAGTGCTCGCGCGGATGCGGCTACGCCCAGCAGCAGCGCGGCCACGCAAAGGAAGGCGAATCCGAGGCTGGTGCCGTGTGCCAGTGCACCGATCGCCGCCGGGCCGGCGAGGATGCCGGCGTAACCCAGTGTGGTCACTGCAGTGATGGCGATGCTCTCCGGCATCACCCGCTGCTGGCCGGCCATCGAGAACAGTGCCGGCACGATGTTGGCGCAGCCCAGCCCGACCAGCACGTAGCCGGCCAGCGCCACCGGGAACGAGGGCACCAGCGTGGCCAGGGTGAAGCCTGTTGCGGCGGTGATGCCGCCGAAGACCAGGGTACGGGTCCGTCCGAGGCGCTCGACGATGCCGTCGCCGAACAGGCGCATCGCGGTCATTGCCAGCGTGAACAGCGCGAAGCCGGCGCCGGCCTGGTCACGCGGCACCTGCCGCACTTCGGCCAGGAACACCGCGCTCCAGTCCAGCATCGAGCCCTCGGCGAGGAACACCACGAAGGCCAGCACGCCGATGAACAGCACCACGCCGTGCGGCAGCGCCAGCAACGGTCCTTCATGCAGGATCCGTTGTGGGCGCCAGTGCGGCGCCGACAGAACCGCAACCAGCAGCAGTGCTGCCACTGAGGCCAGCGCGGCCAGCCACAGCGGCGTGCCCAGAATCAGCAGGCCGGTCATGCAGCCGGCGCCGACGAAGCCACCGATGCTGTAGAAGGCGTGGAAGCCGGACATCATTGCGCGCCCGGCGTCGCGCTCTACCGCGACCGCCTGCATGTTCATCGCACAATCCAGTGCACCGACGCCGGCGCCGAACACGAACAGCGCCGCGCCCAGCGCCACCGGCGAGGGCGCCAGCACCAGCAAGGGCAGGGCGCACAGCATCATCGCGCAGGTGATCACCATCACCCGGCGGCAGCCCAGCCGCCCGGTCAGCGCGCCCGCCAACGGCATCGCCAGCAGCGAGCCGAGCCCGAGGCACAGCAGCACGGCGCCAAGGCTGGCGTCGGACAGCCCGGCCTTGGCCTTGGCGTAGGGCACCATCGGCGCCCACGCGGCGGTGGCGAATCCGGGAATGAAGAAGGCGGCACGGGTGGCGTGCTGCTGGGCACGTGGGGATGAAGGCGTCATGCGCGATGCGAAGCTCCAGGGGACTTTTATGAAAACGCTTTCAGGCCGGAGCGGCAAGTGCCATGCGTGACATCGGGCGACGCATACGATTGCAGTGACCCGATCGCGTCACCAGCGATTAACGTCGCCCACGGACAGTGGCTGCACGGTCGGCACCCCGCCGGCCGCTGCCGGAGATCCGTACATGAGCACGACACCGACCATTCTCCTCGTCCATGGATTCTGGGGCGGGGCCGCACACTGGGCCAAGGTGATCCTGGAACTGCATCGCAACGGCCACGACCGGGTGCAGGCGGTGGAATTGCCGCTCACGTCGCTGGCCGACGACGCAGGACGCACCCAGAAAATGATCCGGCAGATCGACGGTCCGGTGCTGCTGGTCGGCCACTCCTACGGCGGTGCGGTGATCAGCCAGGCCGGTAACGAGCCCAACGTGAAGGGCCTGGTTTACATCGCTGCCTTCGCGCCTGATGCCGGCGAGAGCCCGGGTGGCATCACCCAGCAGCACCTGCCGGAGGCGGCGCCGAATCTGGCACCGGACAGCGATGGCTACCTCTGGCTGCGTGCGGACAAGTTCCATGAGAGCTTCTGCCAGGACCTGAGTGCCGACGAGGGCCGGGTGATGGCGGTGACCCAGAAGGCGCCGCTGGCCAGCACTTTCGGCGACACGGTCAGCGATCCGGCGTGGAAGCACCGGCCGAGCTGGTACCAGCTGTCCCGCCACGACCGCATGATCGCGCCGGAAAACCAGAAAGCCATGGCCGCAAGAATGCAGCCCAAGCGCCTGCTGGAGCTGGATGCCAGCCATGCCTCGCTGGCCTCGCAGCCGAAGGAAGTGACCGCGCTGATCCTGGAGGCCTGCGCCGCCATCGGTGGGTAACACTCCTCCTGTAGCACGCCTGGCGCAGGCCGGGCTCTACGAAAAGGCCCCCGATGCTCAGCAGCATCGAGGGCCTTGTGGTTACAGCGGCAGGTCGAACACCAGCACTTCGGCATCGTTGCCGTTTTCCAGCGTCAATTGGGCTTCGTCGCTGACCTGCAGTGCATCGCCGGCTTCCAGGGTGATGCCGTTGACCTGCAGCTGGCCACGCGCCACCTGCACATAGGCGCCACGACCGTTGCCGAGGGCGTGATGCAGCTTCTGGCCGCCATCAAGAATGGTGGCGAAGATGCGGGCATCCTGGTGGATGCGCAGCGAACCGTCGGCACCGTCCGGCGAGGCGATCAGGCGCAGCTGGCCGCGCTTGGCCTCCGGCGCGAAGTGGGTCTCCTCGTAGGACGGCGCGATGTTCTCGGTGTCCGGGAAGATCCAGATCTGCAGGAAGTGCACGGTCTCGTCGGCCGAGTGGTTGAATTCGCTGTGGGTGACGCCGCTGCCGGCGCTCATGCGCTGCACGTCGCCATAGCGCAGCACCGAACCGGTGCCCATCGAGTCCTTGTGTTCCAGCGCACCGCCCAGCACGTAGGAGATGATTTCCATGTTGCTGTGGCCGTGGGTGCCGAAGCCCTGGCCGCCGATCACCTTGTCTTCGTTGATCACCCGCAGCGGGCCGAAGCTGACGTAGCGGGGGTCGTAGTAGTTGGCGAAGGAGAAGGTATGGCGCGAGGACAGCCAGCCATGCTCGGCCAGGCCACGGGTAGCGCTCTTGCGGATCTGCAGCATGATGGAATCTCCTTGTTCGATGGTTTCGATGGGGCGGGGTGGACCGGTAGTCGCTGTGTTTCCCCGTTGGAGAGAAGTATCCGCTTGCGCCCGGGGTTTTAAAAACGGATAGTTTTGACAGCCATCATCGAAAAGTTCGAATGCTCAAGCTCAGCCTCGATGCCCTGCAGATCCTGGATGCCATCGACCGCCGCGGCTCGTTTGCGGGCGCTGGCAAGGCGCTGCACAAGGTGCCCTCGACCATCTCCTACACCGTGGCCAAGCTGGAGGAGGACCTGGGCGTGCAGCTGTTCGACCGGGTTGGCCCGCGCGCCGAGCTGACCGCAGCTGGCCGCGCGCTGCTGGACGAGGGTCGGCACCTGCTGCGTGCAGCCCGCGAGCTGGAACTGCGGGTGCGCCGGGTGGCGTCGGGCTGGGAGACCGAGCTGACGCTGGCGGTGGACTCGGTGTTTCCGACCTGGCTGCTCGGCCCGGACATCGCCGCGTTTCGTGAGGCCGAGGCACCGACCCGGCTGCGATTGATCGGCGAGGCCCTGTCCGGCACCTGGGAGGCCCTGCTGGACCGCCGTGCCGACCTGCTGGTCGGCGCGCCGGGCGAGGGCCCCAGCGGCGGTGGCTACGTCGTCGAGCCGCTGGGTACGGTGGCGTTCGTGTTCGCGGTCGCGCCCGGTCATCCGTTGGCGGCAGTGCCAGGCGTGCTCGGTCGCGAGCAGCTGGTCGAACACTGCGCGATCGCGGTCTCCGATTCCGCGCGCAGGCTTCTGCCGCGCACGGTCGGCCTGTTGATGGGGCAGGAGATGCTGACGGTGCCGGACATGGCCAGCAAGCTGAAGCTGCAGTGCGAAGGCGTGGGCTTCGGCTTCCTGCCCGAGCCGTGCGCGCGCGCTGCGGTGGCGCGTGGTGAGCTGGTGATCCGCGAGGTGGAGGAGCACAAGCCGGAAGAGACCTTCTGGCTGGCCTGGCGCACCGGCGAGGACGGCGCCGCACTGCGTTGGTGGCGCGAGCGCTTGCGCAGGCCGGAGCTGCTGTCGCAGTGGTGGCAGGCAATGGCCAGGGGGTAGGGGTTTGGCAGGGCTGCGCCCTGCACCCGCTGAAGCAACAGCTATGGCCGAAGCAACAGCAACAGCAACAGCAACAGCAACAGCTGGTTTCCTGAGGGATGGCGGGGTGGGTCTGGTTGCGGGAGACGCCGTAACCCCGTCCATGGGGGCTTGGCCGCGGCACCCCTGGCGCGGACACTCCCGCAACCGGACCCTCCCCGCCTTCGACAGAGTCCCGCTGCTGTTGGTAGGTGTCGACCTGGGTCGACACGGTAGATCCACGCCATGCGTGGATGCTCTTCGATCAATTATCGAAATACTCGAACTCGATGGAGATTCATCCACGCATGGCGTGGATCCATCAGATCGCGGAAATCTGTCAGAGGTGGGGCGGCATGGGCAGGCAGGACCGTTGGCGGCATGGATGCCGCCATCGAGCCCCCATGGATGGGTTTACGGCGTGTCCTGCCTGTCCATGCCGCCCCGCCAACCCACGGAACACCAGCTGTTGCTGTTGCTGTTGCTTCGGCCATAGCTGTTGCTTCGGCGGGTGCAGGGCGCAGCCCTGCCGAAAAACGCACATAAAAAAACAGCAGGCCGAGGCCTGCTGTTTCGGTGTAATGGTGCGCCCGGAGAGATTCGAACTCCCGACCGCCTGGTTCGTAGCCAGGTACTCTATCCAACTGAGCTACGGGCGCCAATTACATAAACTTGTTGTGTTGACTGTGTATGGTGCGCCCGGAGAGATTCGAACTCCCGACCGCCTGGTTCGTAGCCAGGTACTCTATCCAACTGAGCTACGGGCGCGCGGTACACAATCAAATTTTACTGCATTTCCAGCGGCGGATGCCGGAAACCTGTCGAGTGGTGCGCCCGGAGAGATTCGAACTCCCGACCGCCTGGTTCGTAGCCAGGTACTCTATCCAACTGAGCTACGGGCGCCCTGCGACAGGAGCGGAATTATGCGGATGTCGGCGCGGACCGTCAACAGTTTTGTGAAAATTTTCATCCAACTGAATGAAAAAGCTGTCAGCCACGGCGTCCGGCGCCTTCAGCCACGCGAAATGATCGGCGCGCGTGCCCAGTTCCTGCGCGGACAGCACGCGCAGCTGCGCGTCCACATTCGGCAGCTTCGCCAGCAGCGTCTGCATCGATCCGGTGGGGGCCAACCAGTCGTGCTCCATCAGCACCGCCTGTGCGCTGCCATGCACGCGCGCCATCTGCGCATCAAGGTCTTCGTCCATGCCGGACGCGGCGTAGTGGTTGTTCAGGCCCACGCGCGCCCAGTCGGCAATCAGGCCGCGCGCTTCGGTGCCACCAAAGCCGAGGCGACGGCCATGCAGGACGCCCTGGCGCCGCGCGATCCACGGCAGGAAGCGGTAGACCAGTGGCAGCAGCCAGCCACGGGGTGGCGGGAACCCGCGCCAGAACGGTGAGCCACTGGCGGCCAGCCATAGCCGGTTGAAGTAGTGCGGGTTGCGGCCGGCATGCACGCAAGCCAGCTGCCCACCGAGACTGTGTCCACCGATGATCCAGGGCAGGGCGCCGGCGTCGTCATCCGCTGTGGCCAGGACCGCCTGGCTGGTTGGCAGATCCTGTTCGAGTACCTCGCGATAGCCCCAGTCCTGCGTGCGCGACGGGCGCAGTGAACTGCTGCCGTTGCCGCGCCACTCGTGCAGGTACACCGCCACGCCCTTCGCAGCCAGCGCCTGCGCCAACGGCAGGTAATGGCGCGCGGCCACGCCCAGCGCGGGCAGCCACAGCAGGCGCGCGACGGGATGTGCAGGCACGCAGGCGATCACTTCGTAGCGATGGCCGTCGTTGCACTGCACGGCGAGGATGCGTGGCGTCAGGCTCATGCGTGCGGTGCCGCGCCGAAATGGTCGAGCACCCGCACTTCGCTGCGGCCCGGCGCATAGCCTTGCTGCAGCCCACGTGCAACGTAGTCGATGCCGGCTTCGCAGGCATTGGCCAGGCTCAGGCCATTGCACAGCTGCGCAGCAATGGCCGAAGCCAACGTGCAGCCGGTACCGTGCGCGTCCAGTGGCAGGCGCGCATGGATGAATTCTTCGCTGCTGACGCCGTCGAAGTAGCGGTCGATTACGCGGTTGCCTTCCTGCAGGTGGCCACCTTTCAGCAGTACGGCGCCGGCACCGAGATCGAGCAGGGCTGACGCCGCGCGCTCAGCGTCATCGCCATTGCTGATCTTCCGTCCGACCAGCAGTTCTGCTTCCGGTGTGTTGGGGGTGATCAGCGTGGCCAGCGGGATCAGGCGCTCACGCATGGCCTGCAATGCGCTGTCTTCCAGCAGGCGCGCCCCACTGGTGGCGACCATCACCGGGTCCAGCACCACGTGCGGCGGACGATGCTTCTCCAGTGCGTCAGCAACGGCGTTGATCACGCCGGCGTTGGCCAGCATGCCCAGCTTTACCGCGTGAATGTCGAAATCGTCGAAACAGGCATCCAGCTGCGCGCACAGGAAGTCGATCGGCGGCACATGCACGGCGATGACGCCACGCGTGTTCTGTGCGGTCAGTGCGGTGATTGCGGAGAGGCCGTGCACGCGATGCGCGGCGAAGGTTTTCAGGTCGGCCTGGATGCCCGCCCCTCCACCGGAGTCGGAGCCGGCGATGGTGAGAGCGGAAACGGGAGTGGTCGGGCTCATTCCGCGATTGTGCCGTGGTCGCGCAGGGGAAGGTAGATCCACGCCATGCGCCGATGTCCTTGATTCAATGCCGCCAACGTGCCCATTGCTGGTACAGCACATAGCCCAGGCCCGTCAGGCCAGTCAGCAGGGCAGGGGCGAGCAGGGCGTCATATTGCCAACGCATGAACAGCCAGGCGCCGAGGATGCCGCCGGCGAGGAAGCCGCTGATGATCAGGCCGCTGAGGGTCAGGCGTCGTACCTGCAGCGGCAATCCGCGCAGCAGGTGGCCCAGGCCGATGCCGAGGTCGGTGAACATGCCGCTGAGATGGGTGGTGCGTACCACCGCGCCGCTGAAGGTGGTGGCCATCGCGTTCTGCAGGCCGCAGGCCATGGCGGCGGCCAGTGCGCCCCAGATCTGGTGGCGTTCGAACAGCGGAATGGCCACCAGCAGCAGCGCGGACTCCAAGGCCAGCGCCACGCCGTAGCGTCGGCCCAGTTGCAGGGTACTGTCCTGGATCAACAGGCCGCTGAGCATCGCACCCAGTGAGAACGCGATCAGCAGCCCCCACAGATGGCCGACCGCGCGCCAGTCGCCCTGCGCCAGCGCCATGCCCAGCTGGCTGGTGCTGCCGGTCATGTGGCTGACCGCCTGATGCTCGAAGCCGAGGAAGCCGACCACGTTGACCATGCCGGCCACGCACGAGAGCGCGACCGCACCAATCCAGACCCAGGTGGGCAGGCGTATTCCCATCGGCAAGGCCCCTCAGGGCCCGCCGAAGCCGCCGTTGAACTGCAGCTCGCTGAAGGTATTGCTGGAGGGGTCGAACACCGCGCCCCAGAACTGCGTGCCGCCGTCGCAGACGCGGATCGCTTCCCGTGCCGGATTGATGCCGCTGCCATCGGGCAGATGGAAGGCGTTGACGTAGATCAGCCGCTTGCCGGCGCTTTCGATGCCGACGTACTGGCGGTCGAAGTCCAGCACCTTCGGGACCTGTGCCTGCAGCGACGAGAGCTGTGCTTCCAGTTGGTCGATCTGCTGCCGGCTGGGTGCCCAATAGCCGCTGACCCGGCCCGCCTCGCGGCCTGGACTGGGCCGCGAGCAGGTGTCGAGCACCTGCGCGGCGATGATCGGGCGGGTGACCACCCAGGATTGTCCGGTACGTTCGGCGGTCGGCACGCTGGCCGGGCCGCGCGTGGTGGTGCAGGCGCCGAGCGCGGCTGCGAGGGCGATCGCAGCCGTGGGCAGCAGCAGGCGGGTGCAGCGGTTCACAACACCTCCGACGCGTAATCGGCCAGGCGCGAGCGTTCGCCACGGCGCAGGGTGATGTGCGCACTATGCGGCCAGTTCTTGAAGCGATCCACCGCGTAGGTCAGGCCCGAGGTGGTTTCGGTCAGGTACGGGGTGTCGATCTGCTCGACGTTGCCCAGGCAGACGATCTTGGTGCCGGGGCCAGCACGGGTAATCAGCGTCTTCATCTGCTTGGGGGTGAGGTTCTGCGCCTCGTCCAGGATCAGGTAGCGTGACAGGAACGTGCGGCCGCGCATGAAGTTCATCGAGCGGATCTTGATGCGGCTGGCGAGCAGGTCGTTGGTGGCCTGGCGGCCCCAGGTGCCGCCTTCCTGGTTGTGCGTGAGCACTTCCAGGTTGTCGGTCAGCGCGCCCATCCACGGCGTCATCTTCTCTTCCTCGGTGCCCGGCAGGAAACCGATGTCCTCGCCAACGCTGACCGTGGCGCGGGTCATGATGATCTCGCGGTAGCGCTGCTGGTCCATGGTCTGGGCCAGGCCGGCGGCGAGTGCCAGCAGGGTCTTGCCGGTACCGGCGGTGCCCAGCAGGGTGACGAAGTCGATCTCCGGGTCCATCAGTGCGTTGAGGGCGAAATTCTGCTCGCGGTTGCGTGCGCTGATGCCCCACACGGCATGGCTGCCGTGGCGGAAATCATCGACCAGCGACAGCACTACCTTGCCGTCGCCGACCACGCGGCTGACGCGCAGTTCGACTTCGTCTTCGCCGGGCAGGTAGACGTACTGGTTCGGGTACCACTCCTCGCCATCCTGCGCCTGGATCTCGTAATGGCTGCGGCCCTTGTCGCTCCAGCTGCGCAGATCCTCGCCGTGGCGCTTCCAGAAGTCTTCGGGCAGCTCGGTGGCACCGGTGTAGAGTAGGCTGAAATCGTCCAGTGCGCGGTCGTTCTCGTAGTCCTCGGACACGATGCCGGCGATGGCGGCCTTGATCCGCAGGTTGATGTCCTTGGAAACGAACACCACCGGCAGGTCCGGCGTTTCTTCCTTGAGGGCCAGGATCGCGCCGAGGATGGCATTGTCCGGAATGACCTTGCCAAAGCTCTTGCCCGCGTCGAAATGGCTGGTCTGGAAGCGCAGCTTGCCGGCGCTCTGCTTGCCGCGCAGCTGCAGGCCATTGGGACGCTGCAGTGGAATGCCGTCGGCCAGGTTGTCCAGGCCGGATTCCTGCACCAGCTCGTTGAGGAAACGGCTCACCTGGCGAGCGTTGCGGCTGGCTTCGGAGGTGCCCTTCTTGCCGTTGTCCAGCTCCTCGATCACCTGCATGGGCAGGTAGATGTCGTGCTCCTCGAATTTGAACAGCGCGGTGGGATCGTGCATCAGCACGTTGGTATCCAGCACGTAGATGCGCTTGCCTCGGGTCATCGTCGATTCCTGGTTACGGGCAGGGAAAAACCACCACGGCCTGCAGCGGGGCAGGGTGATGGCAGACACGGTAGGCAGTGGGACTCACTTGGACTGGGAGGCCTTCAGTTCGGCGAGAACGGCATCGGCATGGCCGGCAACCTTGACCTTGCGCCAGGACTGCACGATGCGGCTGTCGGGGGAAATCAGGAAGGTGCTGCGTTCGATGCCACGTACCTGCTTGCCGTACATGTTCTTCATCTTGATCACGTCGAAGGCGCCGCACAGCGCTTCGTCGCCATCGCTGACCAGCGCGAAGTTGAAGCCCTGTTTGGCGCAGAAGTTGTCGTGCGACTTCACCGAATCGCGCGAGACGCCCAGTACCACCGCGCCCGCCTTCCTGAACTTCGGCAGCAGGGCGTTGAAGTCGATGCCTTCGGTGGTGCAGCCCGGCGTGCTGTCCTTGGGATAGAAGTACAGCACCAGCCATTGGCCGGCATAGTCGCCGAGGGTGGCGTGGTCGCCGCCGGACAGGGCCAGCGGCAGGGAGAGGGTAGTGCTGTCCAGGGTGTCGCCGTTGTTCATGAGGTCCTTCTGTCGAGCCTGGGTTCTTGCCATTACAGCTACATGAAACGCCACGCGCGCGTGAGAGACGCGCGAAGAATCAGAACTTCATGGGATCCATGATCGCGTCCAGGTTCAGGTGGTCGCAGAACTCAAGGAAATCGTCGCGCAGCGCGGCAATATGCATGTTGGCCGGCACGCCGATGGTGACCTGTGCGCTGAACATTTCCGCACCGGTCTGCATGGCGCGGTAGCGCGTGCTCTGCAGGTTCTCGATGGTGATGCCCTGGCGGTCGAAGAAATCGGCCAGCTGGAACAGGATGCCCGGCTTGTCGGCGGCGATCACCTCGACGATGTAGGGCAGCAGGTTGGACTGCGCCTGCTTGGCGGCGGTGCGGTACCAGACCAGCTTCAGCCCTTCCTCGCGCTCCAGCCGGGTCAGCATCGCCTCCAGCTTGGCCACCGAGTCCCAGGAGCCGGTGGCCAGGGCGGTGACCGAGACGTCGCGGCCGACCGTGGCCAGGCGTGCGTCCACCAGATTGCAGCCGCTGTCGGCGATGCGGCGGGTGACGGGCAGCAGGGGGGACTCCGGATGCGTCGTGTAGGCGTTGATCAGGAGGTGGTTTTCGCTCGGCGCGGGGCGCGGGGTGGTGTCGGTCAAGGCGATTCCGGGTAATGCATGCGTGAGTCTGAATGCCCGCCAGAGGCGGGGATCCACCGGTGTCCAGCATACTTGCCCGTGCTTTCGCGCCGCAAGTAACATTCAGGTCGCCCCCGGCCTTTCGTGGCGGGCGTTTTCCCTTTCCAGCCAAGAGCAGCACGTCCTTGTCCCTTTCCGGCCTCATCACCGCGCTGGCGACCCCGTTCCGGGCCGACGGCGCCCTCGATCCCGACGGTTGGCAGCGCCTGCTGCACCTGCAACTGGAAGGTGGCGTCCATGGCGTTGTCGTTGCCGGCTCGACCGGCGAAGCGGCAACCCTCACCGATGCCGAGTACGACCTGCTGCTGGCCAGCGCGGTCGAACGCATTGGCGGCCGCATCCCGGTCATGGCCGGCACCGGCCTGTCCGGTACTGCCAAAACCATCGAACAGACCCGTCGTGCGGCCGCGCTTGGCGCCAGCCATGCACTGGTGGTCACCCCGCCTTACGTAAGGCCGACCCAGGCCGGCCTGATTGCCCATTATCGTGCGGTCGCCGACCAGGGCGGGTTGCCGGTCGTGCTGTACAACGTGCCCGGCCGTACCGGTTGCGACATGCAGCCGGAGACCGTGGCCGAACTGGCCAGCCACCCCAACATCGTCGGCATCAAGGAGGCGGTGGGCGACACCGGCCGGGTGCAGGCGCTGCTGGCGCTGCGCAGCCCGAAGTTCGCGGTCCTCAGTGGCGATGACGGCACCGCCGCGCGCTCGATCCGGGCCGGCATCGATGGCCTGATCTCCGTGGGCTCCAACGTGCTTCCGGGTGCCTACCGCCGGATGTGCGAACTGGCCGCCGCGCACGACCATGCAGCCACCGAATCCTGGGACGCGCGCCTGCAGCCGTTCCACGATTTCTGCGGCGTTGAACCGAACCCGATTCCGGTCAAGGCGCTGCTGCGCCGCATCGGTGTCGGCCATGACCTGCGCCTGCCGCTGCTGCCGCTGTCGGCGCCGCACCATGCGGCCGCCGACCACCTTGCCGGCGACATCGCCGCCCTCGAAGCCCTTTCCAGCCACTGACCTTCCGTCTTGGTCTGACCCAGGAGATTCACATGCGTCAATCCGTTTCCACCGTCCGCGTGCTGTCCTATGCCCTGCTTGCTGTGGCGGTCGCTGCCGGCACCACCGGCTGCTTCAAGCGCGGCGTCAAGGGCGACTACGCCCTGGCCCCGGAAATGCGTCCGCTGGAAGTGCCGCCGGACCTGAACCTGCCGGCCACCACCGGCGACAACAAGGTGCCGACCCTTTCCTCGGCGACCAAGCCGGCGGCCCCGGTGGCTGCGGCCCCGGCCGTGGGCAACACGGGTTTCACCATCGCCGGTGGCAAGGATGAGGCCTTCGCCAAGGTCGGCACCGCGCTGGAAGGCGTGGAAGGCGTGACCATCGCCAGCCGCGCGCAGCTGCTGGGCTCGTATGACGTGGCCTACGAAGGCAGCAACTTCCTGGTCCGCGTGGTGGCCGTCGATGCCGGCGCCTACATCTCCGCGGTGGACCCGCGCGGCCTGCCGGCCACGGCCGAAGCGCCGGTAAAGCTGATCGCCGCGCTCAAGGCGAAGCTGGCGCAGTAAGGGCTGGTCGGGTGGATGCGGGCCTTGGTCCGCACCTGCCTTGGGTAGCGCCGGGCCATGCCCGGCGAGCTTGAAGCGCGGCCCAGGATCCGCCGGGCATGGCCCGGCGCTACCGGAAATGGAAAAGGGCGCCCAAGGCGCCCTTTTTCGTTGTCGCAGCAGGCGCTTCTCAGCGTTCCAGCAGCTTCAGCTTGTCCGGCTTGCCATCCCATTCGCCGGCGTCGGCAGGCGGGTCCTTGCGCACGGTCAGCACCGGCCACTCCTTCGCCAGCTCGGCGTTGAGGGCGACGAAGCTCTCCTGGCCGGCAGGAACATCGTCCTCCGGGAAGATCGCGTTGACCGGGCATTCCGGTTCGCACAGGGTGCAGTCGATGCACTCATCCGGATCGATCACCAGGAAGTTCGGGCCTTCGTGGAAGCAATCCACGGGGCACACTTCCACGCAATCGGTGTGTTTGCACTTGATGCAGTTTTCGGTGACGACAAAGGGCATGGGCTGGGGGCGGATCGATTCCTGAACCCGCCAATTCTAGAACAGGTTGGCCCCCAGTGTCGGCGCGGGGCGGAAATCGGGCGCCTGGCAGGCGCGGCCGTGGCGGACATTGGCGGCAGGGCAAGGCCTGTGCGACGCTGCGGGTCAGCCGGCTGCGTCGGATGGCCGGCCTCCCTTCCCAACAGGTTCATCCATGTCCCAGCGCCAACCCGGCATCGCCTCCCACGGCGGCGAAAACACGGCATTCATCGTCCTCATCAGCTGCGTGGCCACCCTCGGTGGATTCCTGTTCGGCTTCGATAGTGGTGTCATCAATGGCACGGTCGACGGCCTTCGCCAGGCCTTCAACTCCAGCGAGGCGGCGCTCGGTTTCGAAGTCGCTTCGATGCTGCTGGGGTGTGCGGTCGGTGCCTTCCTGGCAGGCTGGCTGGGGGATCGCCTGGGCCGCCGAGGCGTGCTGATCGTGTCGGCGCTGATGTTCCTGGTTTCGGCGCTGGGCGCCGGTGCCGCTCACGCTTCCTGGCTGTTCATCGCCGCGCGCGTGCTGGGCGGTTTCGCGGTGGGCGCGGCCAGCGTGATGTCGCCGGCCTACATCGCCGAGGTGGCCTCGGCGCGCTATCGCGGGCGCTTGGCCACGGTGCAGCAGATGGCGATCATCTGCGGCCTGTTCGCCGCCTTCCTCAGCAATTACCTGCTGGCCCGTGCCGCTGGGGCGTCGACCGAGCCGCTATGGCTGGGCCATGAGGCCTGGCGCTGGATGTTCTGGATGCAGGCGCTGCCATCGGGGCTGTTCCTGCTGCTGTTGCTGGTGATTCCCGAAAGCCCGCGCTTCCTGGTCGTGAAGGGGCGCCCGGAGCAGGCGAGGGCGGTGTTGGCGCGGCTGTACGGCGAGGCCGCAGCCACGGCCAAGCAGGCCGAGATCGAGGCGAGCCTGGCCCAGGACCAGCACAAGCCACGCTTCGCCGACCTGCGCGACAAGGTCACCGGCAGGCTGCGCCCGATCCTCTGGGTCGGCATCGGCCTGGCGATGTTCCAGCAGCTGGTCGGCATCAACGTGGTGTTCTACTACGGCGCGGTGCTGTGGCAGGCGGTGGGGTTCTCGGAAAGCGACGCGCTGCTGATCAATGTATTGTCCGGTGCGCTGAGCATCGGTGCCTGCCTGCTGACGGTGCTGCTGATCGACCGCATCGGGCGCAAGCCGCTGCTGTGGATCGGCTCGGTCGGCATGTCGGTAGCGCTGGTACTGATGGTGGTCGCGTTCGCCAGTGGCAGTCTCGCCGACGGTCGCCTGCAACTGTCCGACGGCATGGGCCGGCTGGCGCTGGTGGCGGCCAACGTCTATGTGGTGTTCTTCAACATGTCCTGGGGCCCGGTGATGTGGGTGATGCTGGGTGAAATGTTCCCCAACCAGATCCGCGGCCCGGCATTGGCCGTCGCCGGTGCGGCGCAGTGGACGTCGAATTTCGCGATCACCGTGACGTTCCCGATGCTGCTGGCGGGCATCGGCCTGGCCGGGGCCTACGGGATCTATACGGTGGCGGCCATCCTCTCGATCTTCTTCGTGGTCCGCTACGTGCGCGAGACCAAGGGCAAGGAGCTGGAGCAGATGGAAGGCTGACGCTGCCCGGCTTCGGTTGCATTCCGTTGGCGCCTCGGTGTCATCGAGGGCGAAGGCGGGGCAGCCCAATCCGGGACACGCCGTGAACCCATCCATGGGGGCTCGATGGCGCCATCCATGGCGCCAACGGTCCCGGCTTGAGCTGCCCCGCCTTCGCGTCAGGCATTGCGGTTCTGGCGGACGCAGGTCTGCGCGTCGGGATTGAATTGGCTGCGGAGGAGCGAGGCTGTTCGTGCCGCCGTCGCGGGAAACTGTCAGGGTGGCCCACCCCCTCCCACGCAGGAACAGGAAGGCGCTACTGCGACCAGGCCGACCGATGCCGATGCAAACCCCGGAAAACAGAAAAGCCCGCACAAGGCGGGCTTTTTCGGTTCCTGCTGCGGCGACTGGCGCTCCCTAGGGGACTCGAACCCCTGTTTTAGCCTTGAGAGGGCCACGTCCTAACCACTAGACGAAGGGAGCGTAACTGTGTCGCTGCCGAGGCAGGAGCGCTAGTATATGCACCTCGATGCCATTGGGCAATCCCGAAACTTCAACCGGAAGCGCCAACATCATTTCCCCTGCTACATCACCGTTCAGCCTGCGCGTCATCCCGCGCGACCAGCACACGATCTCCCGCAAGGACATCAGCCCGAACGCCCTGCGCGTGCTTTATCGCCTGCGCGATGCCGGCTTCGGCGCCTACCTTGTCGGCGGCGCGGTGCGCGATCTGCTGGTCAATGGCCAACCCAAGGATTTCGACGTGGCCACCGACGCCACGCCCGAACAGGTCAAGCAGCTGTTCCGCAACTGCCGACTGATCGGCCGCCGGTTCCGCCTCGCCCACGTTGTGTTCGGCCGCGAAATCATCGAAGTCGCCACTTTCCGCGCCAACAGCGATGACGGCAGCGGCGACCGCGAGATGGAAAACGGCATGCTCGTGCGCGACAACGTGTACGGCACCATCGAAGACGACGCCATCCGCCGCGACTTCACCTGCAACGCCCTGTACTACGCCATCGAGGACTTCTCGGTGCGCGACTACACCGGTGGCTTCGAGGACGTGCAGGCGCGCCTGATGAAGCTGATCGGCGACCCGGTGCAGCGCTACCAGGAAGACCCGGTACGCATGCTGCGAGCGGTGCGCCTGGCGGCCAAGCTCGGCTTCCAGATCGAGGAGGGTACTGCCGCGCCGATCCCGCACCTGGCCGGCCTGCTCAACGAAGCCGCGCCAGCGCGCCTGTTCGAGGAAGTGCTCAAGCTGTTCCTGTCCGGACACGGCGTGGCCAGCTTCGAAGGCCTTGAGCGTTACGGCCTGCTCGACGTGCTGTTCCCGGAAAGCGCCAAGGCGCTGAAAGCCAACCGCACCGGCGCGCTGCGCCGCATGCTGGTCGAGGGCCTGGCCAATACCGATGCGCGGGTGGCCAACGACGAACCGGTCTCGCCGGCGTTCCTGTTCGCGCTGCTGCTGTGGCCGGCGTTCTGCCGTGCACAGGCGACCCTGCTCAAGCAGGGCGTGGCACCGGAAGAGGCGCAGCGCCGCGCCGCCGACCGCGTCACCGTGCAGCAGTTGAGCACCATCGCGCTGCCGCGCCGCTTCTCGCTGCCGATGCAGGAAATCTGGCTGCTGCAGTCGCGCTTCAGCTCGCGCCAGCGCAAGCGCGTGTTCCGCACCCTGACCCATCCGCGCTTCCGTGCCGCGTTCGATTTCCTCAGCCTGCGCCAGGTGGCGTCGTCCGAGCACGCCGCCGATGTCGAGTTCTGGCGCGAAGCGCAGGCGCAGTCCGGGCGTGAGCTGGAGTCGTCGCTGGATGCGATGCACAGCGAAGAAGGCGATGACGAGAGCGGAGCGCCGCGCAAGCGCCGCCGTCGCCGCCGTCGTCCGGGTGCCCCGGCCGGTGCAGCGGGCGAGTAGGCGATGACCCCTGCCTGGATCGGCCTCGGCGCCAACGTCGGCGACGCGGCCGCCACCGTCGGCGCGGCGATTGCCGCGCTGGACGGCCTGCCCGGGACCCGGCTGCGCCAGGCCTCGCGGCTTTACGCAACGCCGGCCTGGGGCAATGAAGACCAGCCGCCGTTCGTCAATGCGGTGGCCTCGGTCGAAACCACCTTGCCGGCCGATGAGCTGCTGCAGGCCATGCTGGCGCTGGAGCAGCGCTTCGGTCGCGTGCGCGATCCGGCAGTGCACTGGGGCCCGCGCGCGCTGGACCTGGACCTGTTGTTGTACGGCGTGCAGGAGCTCGACCAGCCCGGGCTGAAGGTGCCACACCCGTACATGCACGAACGGGCCTTCGTGTTGGTGCCGCTGGCCGAAATCGCGCCGGATCTGGCCATTCCCGGCCACGGCCGCGTGCGGGACGCAGTGGTGCGGGTGGACGCCTGCGGGATTGCCCCGATAGGGTGATAATGCCCGGGTTATCTCCCCCGGTTATCAGCACATGAGCACCCACGCAGACAGCAAGCCCTGGACCGTTCCCGCCCTGGCCGAGGCCAAGCGCAATGGCCAGAAGCTGGTCATGTTGACCGCCTACGACGCCGGCTTCGCCCGCACTTTCGACGCCAATGGCGTTGACCTGATCCTGATCGGCGATTCGCTGGGCATGGTGGTGCAGGGCCATGATTCGACCCTGCCGGTGACCGTGGCCGACATGGTCTACCACACCCGCGCCGTGGCCCGCGTGCTGCAGCGTGCGCTGCTGGTGGCGGACCTGCCCTTCGGCGCCGATGCCACCCCGGAGCGCGCGCTGGATGCCTCGCTGCAGCTGCTGCAGGCCGGTGCCGAGATGGTCAAGATCGAAGGTGCCGGCTTCAAGGTCGACATCATCCGCTACCTGGTCGAGCGCGAGATTCCGGTCTGCGCGCACCTGGGCCTGACCCCGCAATCGGTGCTGCGCCTGGGCGGCTTCAAGATCCAGGGCCGCGGCGATGCCGCGCGCCAGCTGGTGGAAGATGCCAGGGCCGTGGCCGCTGCCGGCGCCAGCATCATGGTGCTTGAGTGCGTGCCGACCCCGGTTGCCGCCGAGGTGACCGCTGCGGTGGAGGTGCCGACCATCGGCATCGGTGCCGGCCCGCACTGCGACGGCCAGGTGCTGGTGCTGCACGATTTCCTCGGCCTGGACAGTGGCCATCGCCGCCCCAAGTTCGTCAAGGATTTCCTTGCCGAAGGCGGTTCGGTGGCCGGTGCCACCCGCGCCTACGCCGACGCCGTGCGCGACGGCAGCTTCCCCGACGAACAGCACGCTTACGCCTCATGATCCAGACCTTCAACGAGCTTGGCGCATTGCGCGAGCAGATCGCCCACTGGAAGCGCGAGGGCCTGCGCGTGGCGCTGGTGCCCACCATGGGCAACCTTCACGGTGGCCATCATTCGCTGGTGACCCTGGCCCGCCAGTACGCCGACAAGGTGGTGGCAAGCATCTTCGTCAACCCGACCCAGTTCGGGCCGAACGAGGATTTCAGCCGCTACCCGCGCACGCCCGAGGCCGATGTGGCCGGGCTTGAGCAGGTCGGCTGCGATGCGGTGTGGCTGCCCAGCGTCGAGGCCATGTACCCGCTGGGCGTGGACAAGACCACGCGCATGCACGCGCCGGGTGTCAGTGAAGTGCTTGAAGGTACCAGTCGCCCGGGTCACTTCGACGGCGTGTGCACGGTGGTAGCGCGCCTGTTCCTGCAGGTGCAGCCTGACGTGGCCGTGTTCGGCCGCAAGGACTACCAGCAGCTGGCTGTCATCAGGCAGATGGTGGCCGAACTGTCGTTCCCGATCCAGATCGTCGGTGCCGAGATCGTGCGTGACGAGGATGGCCTGGCCAAGAGTTCGCGCAACCAGTACCTGAGCGCGGAACAGCGCCCGGTCGCGACCGCCATTCACCGCACCCTGCTGGGCATGCGCGAGGGCTACGTGGCCGGTCACCCGCGCGAACGCATCGAGGCCGATGCCACCGCCGCACTGCAGGCGGCCGGTTTCCAGGTCGACTATGCGGTGCTGCGCACCCCGGAGCTGGCCGAGCCGACCTTCGACGGCGGTGGCCGCGTGGCGCTGATCGCCGCGCGACTGGGTACGACCCGGCTGATCGACAACCTGGAATTCTGAGCTCCGGCGGCGCCGCGCGATGCATGGGGTCAGATGCCTTTTCCAGGGGAAAGGGTTCTGACCCCGGTTTCACCGCCTACCTGAACAGGTTGCCGGCCGTGATGCCCCGCGCTGTGCGGGTGCTAGAATCCGCTCTTTCCTTTGCCGTTGCAGCGCCCCCATGCACCTGTCCCTGCTCAAGACCAAGATCCATCGCGCCACCGTCACCCATTCCGAGCTGAACTACGAAGGCTCGATCGCCATCGATGACAACCTGCTGGCTGCCACCGGCATCCGCGAGTTCGAGCAGGTGCACATCTGGGACGTGACCAACGGTGCGCGCTTCTCGACCTATGCCATCCGCGCCGAGGCCGGCAGCGGTGTTGTCTCGCTCAACGGTGGCGCCGCGCGCCACGTGCAGGTCGGTGACATCATCATCATCGCCGCGTTCGCCAGCATGACCGAGCAGGAAGCCGACAGCTTCAAGCCGAAGCTGGTGTACGTTGATGGCAAGAACCAGATCACCCACACCAACGACACGATCCCGACCCAGGCCGCATGACAACGAACAACGGATTCGACTCGCTGCATTCCCACGCCCAGCGCCTGAAGGGCGCAAGCATTCCCAGCCTGCTCGCCGCCGAACCCGGCCGCGTGCAGGATCTGGCGCTGCGGGTCGGTCCGTTGTACGTCAACTTCGCGCGGCAGAAATACGATGCCGCCGCGCTGCAGGCGTTGCTGGCGCTGGCTGCCGAACGTGATGTCGGCGGCGCCATCACGCGCCTGTTCCGTGGCGAGCAGGTCAATCTGACCGAGGGTCGCGCCGCACTGCACACCGCATTGCGCGGCGACGTGGTCGATGCACCGGTTGCCGCTGAGGCCTATGCCACCGCGCGCGAGATCCGCCAGCGCATGGGCGTGCTGGTGCGCGCGCTGGAAGACAGCGGCGTAACCGACGTGGTCAGTGTCGGCATCGGTGGTTCCGACCTCGGTCCGCGCCTGGTCGCCGATGCGCTGCGTCCGGTCAGCGGTGCGCGCCTGCGCGTGCATTTCGTGTCGAACGTGGACGGCGCCGCCATGCAGCGCACGCTGGCCACGCTGGATCCGGCGAAGACCGCGGGCATCCTGATTTCCAAGACCTTCGGCACGCAGGAAACCCTGCTCAACGGCCAGATCCTGCACGACTGGCTGGGGGGCAGCGAGCGCCTGTATGCCGTCAGCGCGAATCCGGAACGCGCGGCCAAGGCTTTCGCGATCGCCGCCGATCACGTGCTGCCGATGTGGGACTGGGTCGGTGGCCGTTATTCGCTGTGGTCGGCCGTGGGTTTCCCGATCGCGCTGGCCATCGGTTTCGAGCGCTTCGAGCAGCTGCTGGAAGGCGCCGCGCAGATGGATGCGCATGCGCTGGATGCACCGCTGGAGCGCAACCTGCCGGTGCTGCACGGCCTGACCGACATCTGGAACCGCAACCTGCTGGGCCATGCCACGCACGCGGTGATGACCTACGACCAGCGCCTGGCGCTGCTGCCGGCCTACCTGCAGCAGCTGGTGATGGAAAGCCTGGGCAAGCGCGTGCAGCGTGACGGACAGCCGGTCACCACCGACACCGTGCCGGTGTGGTGGGGCGGGGCGGGCACCGACGTGCAGCACAGCTTCTTCCAGGCGCTGCACCAGGGCACCAGCATCGTTCCGGCCGACTTCATCGGCTGCGTGCACAGCGACGATCCCTACACGATCAATCATCAGGCCCTGCTGGCCAATTTGCTGGCGCAGACTGAAGCACTGGCCAATGGCCAGAGCAGCGACGACCCGCACCGTGATTACCCGGGCGGCCGCCCGAGCACGCTGATCCTGCTCGACGCGCTGACCCCGCAGGCGCTGGGCGCACTGATCGCCATGTACGAACACGCTGTGTACGTGCAGTCGGTGATCTGGAACATCAATGCCTTCGACCAGTTCGGTGTCGAGCTTGGCAAGCAGCTGGCCAGTGGCCTGTTGCCGGCGCTGCAGGGTGAGGATGTGGCGATTGCCGATCCGATGACCCGCGAGATACTGGCGCAGCTGAAGCGCTGAGCCCGGTCGTGGATGCGCCGGCGACAGGCCGGCCATCCCATGCCTTCCGTTCCTGCCATCCGGGGCCCTGCGGCGTTGCCCATGCAGCGTATTCGCGTGCCTGCGGCAGCGCAGCTTGACTACGCATGGCGTGCCAATGCAGTGTGCATGGGCGGCTGTACCTGTCACCCAGTATCGCTCGCAGCATGATGTTGATGCCAGGGACTGGCCGTATCCGAAGGGACGTGGAATCGATCCATGTCCTCAACGCCTCATGTTGTGAATGACAGGAGATTGCGAATGGATCTGAATGACGACGTTGTGTCCGGCTGGCTCAATGGCTCGGACGATGTGGATGGGTGCGCCAACCCTGCGGGTTCGCTGTTCATCTACGGTGCGGCAGCCACCGAAGCGGCCCTCACCGGGGCTTCGGACACCATGATCACCGGTGGCACCAACGAGTGCACCACCACGGTATCGGTGATCAACCACTGCCTGTGTTGCTGATGTAGCCCGTGCCGGCACGCAGAGGCATGCAGCTGCGTGCCGGCGACTGGAACAGACTCTTGAATCTCGCAGGGGGCGTAATGACCGCTTCTCCGGCTGCGGCCGCGTTTGCGCGCATCACCGAACATTTCCTTGCCCAGGCGCGCGCTGCGCTGGCTGCCGGCCTGCATGATCCCGCCATTGCCCTGCAGCCCGGCGAACGTGCGCTGCTGCATTCGCAGGGCGAGGCGGCGCTGCATGAGCATGCCCAGCTCAAGCTCAACCGCGTGCTGCTGCTGGAGCTGCACGCCGCTGCACGCAGCGGTGACATCGGCCCGCTTGACAGTGCTGGTGCGCTGGACGAATTCGTTGCCCTGGCCACGAGCGAGGGCTTCCGCGCGCATCTGCAGCAACGTTATCCGGTACTGCTGCCGCGCCTGACGCGCATGCTCGAAGGACAATGCGCGGCCGTGGTGGAGCTCGCTGCACGCATCGGCAGTGATCGTGTTGCGTTGGCCGAGTTGCTGGGTGCGCCGGCGGGCACGCTGCATGCCGTTGCATTGGGCCGCGGTGACCTGCACGGTGGCGGCCGCACCGTGGCACGGCTGCAGTTCGAAGGCGGCACGGTGATGTACAAGCCACGCTCATTGCGCATCGATGCCACGCTCGATGGCCTGTTGTCCGCGGTCTTCGGTGACGCCCCTGACCGCGTGCGCGTGCCGAAGGTGATCGATCGTGGCAGCCACGGCTGGGCTGCATTCGCCGCGCATCGCTATTGTTCCGGCGAGGCTGAACTGCGGTGCTATTACCGCGGCCTCGGCCACTGGCTGGCCATCCTGCGCCTGATCGGTGGCACCGACATCCATCTGGAGAATCTGATCGCGGTCGGGCCGGTGCCGGTGGTGGTCGACGCCGAAAGCGTGTTCTGCCGGGTAATCGAAATCGAGCCATCAGGGCTTGGCGATGCGTACGACACCGCCGTCAAGCTGATGCGCAATTCAGTGCTGCGTACCGGAATCGTGCCGTTCCGTACTGCCGGCCTGGGCATGGAGGGCGTGGACCTGTCTGCAGCCGGCGCGCTGCCCGGCGAGCAGCCACGGGTGCAGGTGCCGGTGATCGTCGACGACGGGACCGAACCGGCCCGGTTGGGCATGGTCGAGGCCGAGGTCTCCATTGCGCAGAACCATCCCAGCGCACAGCCCGATGTGTCGTTGTACTGGGACCACATCAGCGAGGGCTTCATCGACGCCAGTGGGCGTCTGCGCGCGCTGGACGCGAACGGCGAACTGATGCCGCTGCTGACGGCCTTCGAAGGCTGCCAGGTGCGGGATGTACGGCGGCCGACAATGGCCTACGCCGAGCTCGGGCGGATGCTCTGGCATCCAGCATCGCTTCACAACGAAGCTCGGGCGGTTGAGCGCGCGATCGACCTGCTGGTGCGGAATGCGGCGGTGTCGCCCGCTGCGCCATCGGACCTGGAAACCGTACGCGGAGAGGTCGATGACCTGCGCCACGGTGACATTCCGATCTTCGCATCGCAGCTGGACGCGGCGCGTATCCACTCCGTCGTCGCCAACTGGCGCGCGATGCGGATTGACCTGGAAGACGTGACGATCCGCAGCACGCTGGTCGCCACCGACCTGAACCAGCATGCACTGGCCCGAGCCGAGGCCCGGTCCGGCTACAGCTATGCAGCACGGCATCCGCGCGCCGACGACCTGGACGCACGCCGTCGCACGCTGGCCACGCGCGCGGTGGAAAGCCTGCTGCGGCTGGCGGTGCACGGCGAAGACGGCTCGATGACCTGGATCACACCTGAAGTGACGCGTACCGGATGGACCGTCCAGCCGGTGCAGCCAGACCTGTACTTCGGGCTGGGCGGCATCGCTTTCGCACTGGCAGCCTATCGCCACGAAGTGGAGCAGGGGCGTGCCGATCCGGTGGCCGGGCTGGATCCGGCCATCGAGGGCGCCCTTGCGGTGTTCCAGACCCTGTGCGAGCGGCACCCTGCCGAAATTGACGGTGGATTCGTCGGAACCGGTTCGCAAATGTGGGCATTGCTGGCATTGCACGACCTGTTGCAGCGACCGGCGCTGCTGGCGCTGGCAGAGCGCTGCGCGGAAGCCGCGGAGCATCGCGGTTTCCAGCAGGCGGCAAAGTTCGAACTGATTGATGGTGTGTCCGGCATGATCCTGCCGTTGCTGGCGCTGGCTGAAGCCACCGGCAACGCACGCTGGCTGGAACTGGCGGCCGCAGCGGGACGCCGCATGCAGGACGCTGCGATTGTCGACGCAGACGGTACGCGCTGGCCGACGCCACAGTTCAGCGAGCCGATCGGTGGTTTTGGCCACGGTGCGATGGGCATGGGCTGGGCGCTGGCACGACTGGCCCGCTCCGAGGCTGGCAGCGTGCCCGAGCGGGCCGCATGGCGGCGGCTGGCCGAAGGAGCATTTGCATTCCAGGCAGCCCTGTTCGAGCCACATACCGGGCACTGGCGGGACATCCACCTGCAGGATGGGCAGAAGAACTTCCCGACCTGGTGCCACGGCAGCGTGGGCATCGGCCTGGCGGCGGCGGACCTGTATGCCCGCACCGGTGATGCCGCGCAATTGCGCGACATGCGTCGCGCCGTGGCCGATGCGCGCGGCAAATGGGGGTTCAGCCACACCCTGTGCCATGGCGATGTGTCCACCCGGGAACTGCTGGTGCTGGCCGCTGCGCTGGATCCGGCAGGGTGTCCCTATCCGCAGGACGAGGCCGCCATCGAGATCATTTCTTCGATCGAGGAGCACCAGGGGATGGTTGGCGGCCTCACCCGCGCGGCCTTTACCCCGGGCCTGATGATCGGCCTGGCGGGTTCGATCTACGGCTTCCTGCGCATGCATCCGGCCTGCGTACTGCCATCGCCGCTGCTGCAGGAGACGATGGCCACGCGGGCCGATGCGTGTGCGGTGCGCTCCAGCGCCGCGCAGGACCGGCCGGCGCTGGTCGAGGCCTGAGCCGGACCGGTCCGTCAGCGATCAACGGCTCGGATCGCGTTCCGGGCTCGGCCGCTTTGCCAGCTTGCGCTGCAGCGAACGCCGGTGCATGCCGAGCAGGCGTGCCGCTGCGGACACGTTGCCGCCGGTCTCGTGCATCGCCTGCTGGATGTGTTCCCACTGCAGGCGGCTGATCGGCGTCATCGCGTCCGGCACTTCCATTTCGCCATCGTCGGCCGGGCCGTCGTCTTCCTCGCCAAGCGCGCGCAGGATCATCGGTACCGTGGCCGGCTTCGGCAGGTAATCGTCGGCCCCCAGCTTGATCGCCTCAACGGCAGTGGCGATGCTGGCGTAGCCGGTCACCAGCAGGATACGCGTGTCCGCGCGCAGCGCGCGCAGCGGCTGGATCAGCGCCAGGCCGGAATCACTGCCCAGCTTCAGGTCGATCAGCGCGAACGCCGGCGGATGCTGGCGGGCCAATGCCAGCGCGCTGGCGGCATCCTGCGCGGTCTGCGTTTCCAGTCCCTTGCGGGCCAGGCTGCGCTGCAGGGTGCGCAGGTACAGTTCGTCGTCGTCGACCAGCAGGCCGAGGGTTGAGGCGCTCATGGGGTTTCCTCGCGTGGGACCAGCGGCAGGCGGAAGCCGACGCGGCTGCCGGCGCCTTGGGCCGGGCGCATCCACATCTCGCCGTCGAGGCGTTCGATGGTGGCATGGGACAGGGCCAGGCCAACGCCCATGCCCTCGCTCTTGCTGCTGCCGAACAGCTTGCCTGGCAGCACCGCGGCACGGGCATCGAAGCCGTGGCCGTAGTCGCGGACTTCGCCGATCAGGTCGTCGCCTTCGATGCGCAGGTCCAGGTCTACCCGTGGCCGCCCGGCCTGTTCGCCGGCATCTGCGGCATTGTTGAGCAGGACCATCAGCAGATGGCCCACGCCCGGATCCAGTGGTAACCGCAGCGGCGCATCGTCATTGCGATGCAGGTCGATGGTCGGCCGCACCAGGCGCCACTGTTCCAGTACCTGCTGGGCGCTGGAGTGGCTGCGGCCCGGTGCGTCGGCCGAGGCCGGTGCGGCCAGCGCCAGCACGCGTTCCCGGCACTGCACCAGCAGTTCGCGCAGGGTCTCCATGTCTTCGCGCACTTCGGGCTCTTCGCTGCGCTCGGCGACGTCATCGGCAAGCAGGGTCATGGTCGCCAGCGGCGTGTTCAGTTCATGCGCCACGGAGGCGGCATGGGTGGCCAGGGCGACGATGCCTTCGTTGCGGGCGAAGCGTTCCCTGAGTGCCGACAGTTCCAGTTCGCGCTGTCGCAGCGCCAGCGCCAGGCGGGTGGAGAAGGTCAGCACGACCGCTGCGGAAATGAGGAAGTTGGCGACCACGCCCCAACGGTTGAGGTCCTGCGCACGGAAATAGCCGTCCGGCAGCGGCTGGCCGAAGATGCCGCTGGCGGCGTAGCCGAGCAGGCAGGCCAGGGCCACTGCCAGTGCCCAGCGCAGGGGCAGGGCGAAGGCGGCCAGCGCGATCAGGATCAGGAACAGTGAACTGAACGGGTTGGCCATGCCGCCGCTCCAGCCCACCATCCAGGTCAGGATGATCACGTCCACCAGGATATGGCCGAATGCGGTCAGCGGGGCGGTGTCGGCCGCTTCCGGGCGCAGCTGGGTGTAGATGTTGAACAAGGTGAGCACGGCCACGCCGGCCCATAGTGGCAGCTGGGGCAACGGCAGGCCCAGCACCCAGCTGGCGACCAGGATGGTGGCGGCCTGGCCGCCTACGGCAAGCCAGCGCAGGCTGCACAGGGTACGGAGGAACGGGGCGTCGGGACCGGTCATTCATGCTCATCGTATGCGTTCACGGGCGCGCGTGCCTGCGACAATCGGCCGCAGCCGTGCCGCCGGCTGAATGCGAGTCACCCCGAATGCGGGAGCGGGCGGTAGAATGCGCCCATGCACGACGCCGTGACCCGCCCTACGCCTCCCTCCGATGCCACCTCCTGGCCCCGCCGCCAGACCCATGCCGTGCAGATCGGCGGGGTCACCGTAGGCGGAGGCAAGCCGGTAGTGGTGCAGTCGATGACCAACACCGACACCTCCGACGTGGCTTCCAGCGTCAAGCAGGTGGCCGAGTTGTGGCGCGCGGGTTCGGAAATGGTGCGGTTGACCGTCAACACCGTGGAAGCGGCTGCGGCGATCCCGCGCATCGTCGACAAGCTGGCGATGATGGGTATCGACGTGCCGCTGATCGGTGACTTCCATTACAACGGCCACCAGCTGCTGACCGCCGAACCGGCGTGTGCCGAAGCGCTGGCAAAGTACCGCATCAACCCCGGCAACGTCGGCTTCGGCAAGAAGAAGGACCTGCAGTTCGCGCAGTTGATCGAGTTTGCGATCCGCTACAACAAGCCGGTGCGCATCGGCGCCAACTGGGGCTCGCTGGACCAGGCCCTGGCGGCGAAGCTGATGGACGAGAACAGCCTGCGCGAACAGCCCTGGGATGCCGGCCGCGTGCTGCGCGAAGCGCTGATCCGCTCGGCCCTGGATTCGGCCGAGCAGGCGGTGGAACTCGGCCTGCCGCGCGACCGCATCGTGCTGTCGGCCAAGGTCAGCGGCGTGCAGGAGCTGATCGCGGTATACCGCGACCTGGCCCAGCGCTCGGATTTCGCCCTGCACCTGGGCCTGACCGAAGCCGGTATCGGCAGCAAGGGCATCGTCGCGTCGGCGGCGGCGCTGGGCGTGCTGCTGCAGGAAGGCATCGGTGACACCATCCGCATCTCGCTGACCCCGGAACCGGGCCAGTCGCGCACGCAGGAAGTGATCGTCGCCCAGGAACTGCTGCAGACCACCGGCCAACGCGCCTTCACGCCGCTGGTCACGGCCTGCCCGGGCTGCGGCCGCACCACCTCGGAGTTCTTCCAGGAGCTGGCCAAGGTCGTGCAGAACCACGTGCGCGAGAAGATGCCGCTGTGGAAGATCCACCACCCGGGGGCGGAGAACATGACCCTGGCGGTGATGGGCTGCATCGTGAACGGGCCGGGCGAGTCGCGCCATGCCAACATCGGCATCTCGCTGCCGGGCACGGGCGAAACACCCGCAGCGCCGGTGTTTGTCGATGGCGAGAAGAAGGTGACCCTGCGCGGCGACAACATCGCCCAGGAGTTCGTCGCCCTGATCGACGACTACGTCGAACACACGTATGTCCGAAGCGCCGGATAAGCCTGCGATCCTCGCTGCACCGGAGTCCGCCTCCGGTTTCCGCCACTGGATGGCGCGCAATGCCTGGCGCCTGGTCCTGCTGTTCGGCGGCGTGCTGCTGCCGCTGGCTGGCTTCGTCGCCCTGGCGGACGAGGTGCACGAGTTTGAATCGTTCCATTTCGACGCGCCGCTGCTGTGGCAGATGCATGGCCTGCACTCGCCACTGCTGGACCGCTTCTTCGTGCTCATTTCCAAACTGGGCTATGAGTGGTTCCTGATCCCGGCCGACGTGCTGATCATCGGCGTGCTGCTGGGCTACCGGCGCTGGCGCGAGGCCACCTTCGTGGCGGTCAGCTTCGTCGGCTCGGCGCTGCTGAACATGGGCAGCAAGCACTTCTTCCAGCGCCAGCGCCCCAGCCTGTGGGAATCGATCGCGCCGGAATCGACGTTCAGCTTTCCCAGCGGCCACGCGATGGGCTCGATGACCCTGGCGGTGACCCTGGTACTGCTGGCCTGGAACACCCGCTGGCGCTGGCCGGTGCTGCTGCTGGCACCGGCATTCAGCCTGCTGGTCAGCGTCTCCCGGGTCTATCTGGGGGTGCATTACCCCTCCGATATCCTGGCCGGATGGTGTGCCGCGCTGGTTTGGGTGGTAGGGTGCTATCTGGTCATGTTCAGTCGCCGGCACCCTTGGCGGCATCATGGCACGCGGCCAGCGAAGGCCAGCGAAGCATCATCACAGGGGGATTGACGTGGATGCCCCGCGCGGGACGTCTACGTGATAGATCAGTTGTTTCGTTGCAGCAGGTTCTGCAAGACAGGGGGCAAGCACAACGCGCGGTACTGTGATGCGCAAGGCAGATTGCCGGGGCCGCATTCCGAACGCGCTTGCAGGGTATCGGCACCCTGCCTAGCTTGACCTGCAATGGCCGCATTCGAAGAGGTACGTGAATGACGATTCGAGTCTACCTGGTGGATGACCACGCGCTGGTCCGCACCGGGATGAAGATGATTCTGTCGGGGGAAACCGACATCGAGGTGGTGGGCGAAGCCGAGACCGGCGAAGACGCGCTGCGTGAAGTCCGCCAGCTGCTGCCGGATGTGGTGCTGTGTGACCTGCACCTGCCGGGTGTGAGCGGCATGGAAGTGACCGAGCGCATCGTGCGCAGCCACCGCAACACCCGCGTAGTGATCGTGTCGGTGCTGGAAGATGGCCCGCTGCCGAAGCGGCTGCTCGAAGCCGGCGCGGCCGGATATATCGGCAAGGGTTGTGATGCGCAGGAACTGCTGCGCGCGGTGCGTGACGTGGCAGGTGGGCGCCGCTACCTGGGCACCAGCATCGCGCAGAATCTGGCACTGTCGACGGTGGAAGGCAACGGTTCGCCGTTCGACAGCCTGTCGCCGCGCGAGCTGGAAGTGGCGTTGCTGCTGACCCAGGGCCTGCGCCAGGAAGATATCGCGCGGCGGCTGAGCCTGAGTGCGAAGACGGTGAACACGCACAAGGCGCGGCTGTTCGAGAAGATGGGGATCCACGACAACATCGCGCTGGCGCGGATGGCCAGCCAGTACGGGTTGGTGGATCCGGCGCGGCCGCTGTAACGGGTTTCGGCCAACGGCTGAGCCCCTTGCGGTGTGCGGCAGGATTCGTGGGGTTGGCCCTGCGGAGGGATTGCGCAGGGGACGCCGTGAATCCATCCCTGGAGGCTCGGTCGCGCCATCCATGGCGCTCGCGCCCCTGCGCAATCCCTCCGCAGGGCCAAGGACGGTTTTCGTGCGCCGCCACCGCGGAATGAAGAAGGAAGAGCGGGAGCGGGTCGCGCGCTGCGCGCGCTCTGGATGCTGGTCCTGTAGAGCTGAGCCATGCTCGGCTGCTTTCCATTCCGCTGGCGTGGAGCCGAGCGTGGGCTCGGCTCTACAGCTGCGTTGGGCTCAGTGGCCGCGAACGCGCTTGATGATCTTCGCGGCGTCGGCGGCGCTGGCGCGCACCTTGTCCCATTCGCCGTTGGCAATCCAGTTGCCCGGCACCATCCACGAACCGCCGATGCAGACCACGTTTTTCTGCTCGAGGTATTCGGCGGCGGTGTTTTCGGTGATGCCGCCGGTCGGGCACAGCTTCAGGTCCGCCACCGGGCCGGCCAGTCCCTTGATCATCGCCAGCCCGCCCACGGCCGTGGCCGGGAACAGCTTGCACACGCGGAAGCCGCGGGCGTAGAGCGACAGCAGCTCGGTCGGCGTGGCCGCACCCGGCACCACCGGCAGCGGCGCAGCAGCCAGTGCATCGGCCAGCGCTGGCGGCGTGCCCGGGGTCACCAGGAAGTCCGCGCCCGCATCGATCGACTGCTGCATCTGCTCCACGGTCAGCACCGTGCCTGCACCCACCACCACATCGGGCAGCTCGCGCTTGAGCATCGCCAACGCTTCCATCGCCACCGGCGTACGCAGCGTCAGCTCGATCGCCGGCAAACCACCGTCCAGCAGCGCCGCACTGACCGCCCGCGCCTGGTCCAGCGTATGAACCGTCACCACCGGCAGGATGCCCGCCGCATGCAACAGCTCCGCCGCCTTCACCTGATGTTGTTCGATACCCATAGCTCTGCTTCTGCCTTTGCTGTCGAATTTGATTTCAATGATCACTTCGCGGCATTGATGCGCCGGAGAGTGTCAGAAGGGCGCGGTCAGCCCCAGCCGGGACCGTAAGCGGCATGGATGCCGCGACCGAGCCCCCATGGGTGAGGGCGCTTTGCTTGCGAAGCACCGCTTTGCAAGCGCCCGAACGCCCAACCGCCAGCGGTTGGGCCGGTCCCGTAGGGGGGTTTACGGCGTGTCCCGGCCAGGGCGCTCTACTGCCCAAGCCGGGAAGCCTGCCGCGGCTTTTCGCTTCAGGCGTCTTTCGCCTCATGCGGCGCTGCCGCCGCCGCGGCATCATGCCCCAGCTCGTACTCCGCGTCGTACTCCCACGGCCCGCCATCGGCCGCCGCCGGACCGCACGAAATCGACATCGCTCCCTGGTCGGCCGGGCCCACCACGCGACGGTTGACCGCGAACAGATTGCGGCCCAGGTCATGCGCGGCCGGCGCAGTGTTCGGAGCCAGCGGACGCGCCGCCCATTCGGCCGGGTCCACCAGCACCTCCAGCGTGCCGGCCTCGCCGTCCAGCCGGATCATGTCGCCTTCGCGAACCTTCGCCAGCGGGCCGCCGCGCGCCGCTTCCGGCGTCACGTGGATCGCCGCCGGAATCTTGCCCGAGGCGCCGGACAGGCGGCCGTCGGTGACCAGCGCCACGCGTCGGCCCTGGTTCTGCAACAGGCCCAGCAGCGGCGCCAGCGAATGCAGTTCCGGCATGCCGTTCGCACGCGGGCCCTGGTAACGCACCACCGCCACGAAATGCTCGGGCAGCAGGCCACCGGCGTGCAGCTTGTTCAGCACCTGCGGTGCATCGACCACCACGGCCGGTGCTTCGATCGTGCGGTACTGCGGCTTCACCGCCGACAGCTTGATCAGCGACTTGCCCAGGTTGCCGCGCAGCAGGCGCAGGCCACCCTGGTGTTCGAACGGATTGTCGACGCCACGCACCACCTCGTCATCGGCGCTGCGTTCCAGGCCCGGCAGATAAACCAGTTGGCCGTCGCGCAGCTGGGGTTCGCGGGCGTAGTCGGCCATGCCGCCACGGGCCACGCTGACCAGGTCGCCATGCATCAGGCCGGCCTTGATCAGCTCGCCGAACACGAACGCCGGGCCACCGGCGGCGGCGAAGCGGTTCACGTCGGCCTCGCCGTTCGGGTAGACGCGGGCCAGCAGCGGAATCAGCTGCGACAGCTCGTCGAAGTCGTCCCAGGTCAGCACGATGCCGGCCGCACGCGCCACCGCGATCCAGTGGATGGTGTGGTTGGTCGAACCGCCGGTGGCCATCAGCGCGATGACCGCGTTGATGATCGCGCGCTCGTCGATGATCCGGCCCAGCGGACGGAAGTCATCGCCCAGCGCAGTGATGTCCAGTGCACGTTCGGTCGCTTCGCGGGTAAGAGCGTCGCGCAGCGGGGTGCCCGGATTGACGAACGACGCGCCCGGCAGCTGCACGCCCATCGCTTCCAGCAACACCTGGTTGGAGTTGGCCGTGCCGTAGAAGGTGCAGGTGCCGGCGCCGTGGTAGGAGGCCGACTCGGCTTCCAGCAGTTCTTCACGGGTGGCTTCGCCGGCGGCATAGCGCTCGCGAACTTCCGCCTTCTGCTTGTTGGGTATGCCCGGGGTCATCGGGCCGGCCGGCACGAACACCGCCGGCAGGTGGCCGAAGGCCAGTGCGCCGATCAGCAGCCCCGGCACGATCTTGTCGCAGACACCAAGGTAGACGGTGGTATCGAACATGTCGTGGCTGAGCCCGATCGCCGTCGCCTGCGCAATCACATCGCGCGAGAACAGCGACAGCTCCATGCCACCACGGCCCTGGGTGACGCCGTCGCACATCGCCGGCACACCGCCGGCCACCTGCGCGGTGGCGCCCAGCTCGCGGGCGATCTGGCGGATCTGCTCGGGATAGGTCTCGAACGGCTGGTGCGCCGACAGCATGTCGTTGTAGGCGGTGATGATGCCAAGGTTCGGTGTCACCCCACCGCGCAGGCGGCTCTTGTCGGTACCGCCGCAGGCGGCGAACCCATGGGCGAGGTTGCCGCAGCTCAGGCGGCTGCGGAACGGGCCCTCGCGCAGGGAGGCGTCGATCGCGGCCAGATAGGCGGCGCGCGAGGCCGCGCTGCGGCGGATGACGCGCTCAGTGATGGCTTGCAGTTGCGGATGGAGGCTCATTGGCTACCGGCGTTCGTGGTGGCGAGAGGCAAGCGGCGGCGTGGCGCCGCCGCCGACATCAATCAGCCCAGTGGACGCGCAGGCGCGCGCCTTCCAGGTTGATTGCATTGAGGATCGGGTACTGCTGGGGGTCATTGCTGTCCAGTGCCTGGCGCAGTACCTGCAGCTTCTGCTTGCCGCGCAGCAGCAGCAGACGCTGGCGGCACTGGCGCAGGCCGTGCGGGGTCAGGGTGATGCGCAGCGGCCACTGGTTCGCGCCCGGGCAGCCAGTGGCATCCAGTGCCGCATAGGGCAGGGTGCTTTCCAGTGCACGGGCCAGGTCCTTCGAACCCGGGAACAGCGAGGCGGTGTGGCCATCGTTGCCCATGCCCAGTGCCACCAGGCTGGGTGGCTGGCTGTGCTGGGCCTGCAGGTTGGCGGTGTAGACGCACTCCGTCAGCGGCTTGCCGATCCGCACCAGCGGATCGAAGTGCGCACCCTCGGCACGCTTGAGCAGGTGCTCGCGCACCAGCCAGGCGTTGCTGTCGCGATCCTGCGGCGACAGCCACCGCTCATCGGCCAGGCTCACTTCCACCCGGTCCCAATGCACGTCCAGTTCGGCCAGTGCCTGGTATACCGGCGCCGGCGTGGTGCCACCGGAGAGCAGGATGCGGGCCCGGCCCACCTCATTGATGTCGTGGTTGAGGGTCTGCGCCATTTCGGCGGCCACCGCCTCGATCCAGCCATCGGCGTCGCCGTGCTGGATGAACTCGATGCGGTCGTCGTGGAAGGTGGGGCTCATGCGGCAACTCCTGGTGCGTCACGTTCGGCGTCGGCAGCATAGGCGGCAGCGCCCAGCAGTCCGGCGTGGGGATGCATCACGGCAAGCGATGGCACCCTCGCCATGATCGAAGAGAACCGCCCCTTGTGTTCGAAGCGCTGGCGGAAGCCGGAGTGCTGCAGTGAATCGAGCATCTTCGGGGTCAGGCCGCCCGTCAGGAACACGCCGTCCCAGGCGCCCTGGGTCAGTACCAGATCGCCGGCGATGGCGCCGAACACCGCGCAGAACACGTCCACGGTGCGCATTGCCTGCGGATCACCGTGCAGGGCACGCGCGGTCACGTCTACCGGCTGCAGCTGGCCGGGGTCGATGCCGGCCATCTCGCACACGGCGCGATGGATGTTGACCAGCCCGGGTCCGCAGATCAGGCGTTCGTTGGAGACGCGGCCGAACTGCTCGGAGAGGATTTCCAGGATGCGGATTTCCTCCGGTGTGCCCGGTGGGAAACTGACATGACCGCCTTCGGTTTCCAGCGGATAGCAGCGGCCGTGGCGCATGATCAGGCCACCGACGCCGAGCCCGGTACCGGGCCCGATCACCGCGTAGTTGCGCGGCTGTCCCGGCTTGCCCGGTACCCAGGCGGCGCCGCCGACCTGGACGACGTCCTCGGGCTGCAGCAGCGAAATCGCCATCGCCTGTGCGGCGAAGTCGTTGATCAGGTGCAGCTCGTCGAACCCCAGCATCGCGGCGGTGCGGCTGCGCGAGATCACCCACGGATGATTGGTGATGCGCGCCTCGTCACCGTCGACGCGGCCGGCCACTGCGAACACGCCGCGGCTGGCCGCAGCGCCGATCTGCTCCAGGTGGTGGCGCGCGGCATCACCCAGCGACGGGAATTCCGCCACCGCGTACTCGCGGATGCTCTCCTTGAGCAGCGGCGCGTCCTGCGAGGTGTCGGCCAGGGCGAAGCGGGCATTGGTGCCGCCGATGTCGGCAACCAGCACCGGCTGCGAGATGGCACTCATGCCGAGGCCCCGCTGTCCGGCGCGTCCACGCCCTGCGGCAGGAACTCGCCTGCATTGCTCGGGCCCCACTGGCCAGCAGGATACGGTTCCAGCGGCAGCTTGGCCTCCTTCCAGGCGTCGGCAACGCTGTCGATCCAGGCCCACGCTGCGCGCACTTCGTCGTCGCGCACGAACAGCGTGTGGTTGCCGTTGAAGGCATCCAGGAACAGGCGTTCGTAGGCGATGCGGCGGTGCAGGCCGGTCGGCACCGACAGTTCCAGTTCCAGCGGATGCAGTTCCAGGGCACCCCATTCCGGGCCGGCCAGGCTGCTCATCAGGCCCAGTTCGATGTTTTCCTGCGGCTGCAGCTGGAACACCAGGCGGTTCGGTGCGGCCTGCGCGCGCTGCGGGCGCTCGAACAGCCAGTGGGTGACCGGCTTCAGCGTGACCACCACGCGGGTGGTGCGCTCGGGCAGGCGCTTGCCGGTGACCAGGTGGAACGGCACGCCGCTCCAGCGCCAGTTGTCGATATGCGCGGTGACACCGGCGAAGGTTTCCACGTCGCTGCCTTCCGGCGGCTGGTAGGCCTGGGCCGGCTGGCCATTGATGGTGCCGGCGGTGTAGCGGCCACGGATGCTGTCACGCGCGGCGTGCCTGGCATCGAGCGGGCGCAGGGCGCGCAGCACCTTGACCTTCTCGTCGCGGATGCGATCGGCTTCCAGCGATGCCGGCGGTTCCATCGCCACCATGCACAGCAGCTGCAGGATGTGGCTCTGCACCATGTCGCGCAGCGCGCCGGAGCGGGCGTAATAGGCATCGCGGCCATCCACGCCTTCGCTTTCGGCCACCAGGATGTGCACTGATTCGATGTAGTTGCGGTTCCACACCGCTTCCAGCAGCGTGTTGCCGAAGCGCAGTGCGATCAGGTTCTGTACCGCGGCCTTGCCCAGGTAGTGGTCGAGGCGGAACACGCGGTCCTCGTCGATCCACTGGCCGATGGTGCTGATGATTTCCTCGGCGCTCTCGCTGTCGCTGCCGATCGGCTTCTCCAGCATCAGGCGTGCCGGCGCGGCGAGGGCGCCGCCCTTGGCCAGGCCTTCGCAGGTGGAGATGTACAGGCCCGGCGGAATGGCCAGGTAGCTGACGCACTTGCGGTGCACCAGGTCGGAGACGGCGGCGGCAACCGAGTCGACATCGCGCAGGTCCACCGAACGGTAGTCGATGCGGCGCAGCAGGGCAGCGATGTCGTCCTGCGTGGCCATCGGCATGGCCTGCTGCAGGCGCGGCCGGAGGATGTCATGGAAAGCTTCGGTGTCATGCCCGGACAGGGCCAGTGCGCGGATGCGGAAGTCCTCCGGCAGCAGGCCGTCGCCAAGCAGGCGAAGCAGCGAAGGGAACAGGTAGCGCTGGGCCAGATCACCTGTGGCACCGAACAGGAAGAGGGTGTCGTGCATCGCTCGAGTTTCAGATCCGGGTGACATCGTTGTCAATCGCTTCATGGCTGGGTTCGGGGGACATCCGCGCAACTGCCTGTCCGAGGTTCGTCAGGGGCGATCTCCGGTGTTGCGGAAGATCGTTCCATTCGAAACCACTACCTCGGCGGAACCTTCGTTCAACCGCCGACGCAGATCGGTGCGCACCGATCATCGGATAGTGCCACGTGAAAACGTTTACATGGCAGAATGGGCAACTGTATTCGATTGCAGTACTCGCCGTCATGCGGCAGGCGCGCAATCATCACTGCCATCGGGAGGGCCGAGGCAGTCCCAAAAGACAGCCCGGCTTCGGGCGGACCGGATAGGTGATATGGCAAAAGTGCAGTTGCAGGGTGTGCGCAAGGTCTATGACAACGGCCAGGTCGCGGTGAAGGACGCCACCTTCGAGGTCGCCGATGGCGAGCTGATGGTGCTGGTCGGACCGTCCGGCTGTGGCAAGTCGACCCTGTTGCGGATGGTGGCCGGCCTTGAAGAGATCAGCGGTGGCACGCTGACCATTGGTGATCGCGTGGTCAACGACGTGGCGCCGAAGGATCGCGACATCGCCATGGTGTTCCAGAGCTACGCGTTGTACCCGCACATGACCGTGGCCGAGAACCTGGCCTTCGGCCTGAAGCTGCGCGGGCATGACAAGGCGACCATCGACAAGCGCATTGCCGAGGCGGCGCAGACGTTGGGCCTGACCGAGATGATGGACAAGCTGCCCAAGGCGATGTCCGGTGGCCAGCGTCAGCGCGTGGCACTGGGCCGGGCGCTGGTGCGCGAGCCGGCGGTGTTCCTGCTCGACGAGCCGCTGTCCAACCTCGACGCCAAGCTGCGTCACAGCGTGCGTACCGAGATTGCGCAGCTGCACCGGAAGCTGGGCACCACCATGATCTACGTGACGCACGACCAGGTTGAAGCGATGACCCTGGGTCAGCGCATCGTGGTGCTGAAGGACGGCATCATCCAGCAGATCGATACGCCGATGGCGCTGTACGACCGCCCGGCCAACCTGTTCGTGGCCGGTTTCCTCGGCAGCCCGGCGATGAACGTGCTGCGTGGCACGCTGCAGGGCGATGCCGGTGGCGTGACCGTGGTCGACGGCCAGTGGCGTGCACCGCTGGGCCAGGCCACGATCGATCCGGCATGGCTGCAGAAACCGATCGCGGTGGGCGTGCGCCCGGAGCACCTGCAACCGGCTGCTGCTGATGATGCGCACGCGTTCATCGCGCGCATTGAGGGCATCGAACCGGTCGGCAACGAGATCTTCGTCAACCTCAGCAGTGGCCAGCATGCGCTGACCATGCGCGTGGCACCGCAGGCGTTGCCTGCGGTGGGCGATGACATCCGCGTGGCGATCCACCCGCAGGGCCTGCATTTCTTCAACGCAGAGAGCGGCGAGCGCCTGTAACGGGTAGCGCCGGCCGCTGGCCGGCAACCTCAACCCTGCATGGTTGCCGGCCAGCGGCCGGCACTACCATTCCTTCACCGAAGGCGTGCGGACCAACGGTCCGCACCCACCGGGTCGGTCAGTAGATCCACGCCATGCGTGGATGAGGGCGCGTCAGATTCAGCGCGCCAATCCATCCAGCAGCGGCACGCGCTGCGCAATGGCATCACCCACCTGCAGCTCGGCGTCGCCAGCCTCCAGTGGCAGCACCGCCAGCGCCAGCTCGCCGGCCACGCTGGCGATCGTGCCCAGCGTCGCGCCGTCCTGCTGCACGCCATCGCCGGCACGTGCGGGTGCCGCGGTATGCAGCAGTTGCACCGCGCGCTTGGCCTTGCCGAGGAAATGGGTGCGGGCGACGATTTCCTGGCCGGGGTAGCAGCCCTTCTTCACGCTGTAGCCATTCAGGCGGTCCAGGCCCAGCTGCTGCGGGGTCCACACTTCGCGCTGGCTCTCTTCCAGCCGTGGCAGGCCGTAGCGCAGGTCGGCCTGGCGCCAGGCCAGGGCAAAAGCAGTCTCATCGGCTTCAGAACTGGCGGCGAACGCTTCGGCGCTGCCGATGCGCAAGGTGCGCGGCAGTGCATCGCTGCCCAGGTCCAGCTCCCAACCCTCATCTGCGGCCTGCGCAATCGCCGCGCCGCTGGCGGCCTCGGGCGCGGTGAAGGCGCCGGCAGCTGCCAGATCGCTGCGCACCTGTACCTTCACCTTGCGACGGAACACGAAGCGTTGCAGTTGCGACGCAATCGCATCGGCATCGCCGTCGGCCAGCACCAGCATCACGTGATCGTCGGCCAGCCGGAGCAGCTGGAACACCGCCAGAGTGCGGCCCTTGGCACTCAGCCAGGCACTCCACTGCCAGTGCAACAGGGGCAGGGCGGTGACATCGCTGCTGAACTGGGCGTGGGCGAAGGCGGCCGCATCCGGGCCCTGCAGGCTCAGCAGCTGGTGGCCGGGCAGGCGCGGATATCCGACGAAAGCAGGGGGCAGGTTGTCAGGCACGTGAACGAGGTCTAAAATTTGTGCGTTGCGAGACCGAACATGATAGGCCAAACAACCCCCACTCCCGACGACGAAACTGAAGCCCCGCTGGTCCCTGCGGCACCCGTGCCCGTGGAGCAGGAAAAGGCAGAGGAATTCGGCGGCCGCGGCGGACTTGATCCGGTGCGGTATGGCGATTGGGAGAAAAACGGACGCTGCATCGATTTCTGATCAGCATTGAGCCAACGCGGCCGCGTGCCGCCCAGCCGAGACAACGAGCCCAGCGAATGGCGACCAGACAACGCCCACTTTCCCCGCACCTTCAGGTGTATCGCTGGCAGATTCAGATGGCCACCTCGATCCTCCATCGAGCCACCGGCATCTTTCTGTCTGTTGGTGCCCTCATCATCGCTGCCGGCCTGCTGGCCCTGATGATGGGGCCCGAGTCCTGGAACTGCTTCACCGGCCATGCCGGGGCCTGGTATGGCCGCGTGTTCCTGTTCGCGTGGACATGGTCGTTCGCCTATCACCTGTGCAATGGCATCCGCCACGTGGTGCAGGACTTCGCCATCGGCTTCAGCATCCCGGCCTTCATCCGCAGCAGCTGGCTGTCGGTCATCGGCAGCCTGGTGATCACCCTGCTGGTGTGGGCCTATGTGATGTTCGGAGGTGCCGCGTGAGCAAGTTCCGTACCCCGTTGAAGAACGTGCGCGGCCTGGGCTCGGCCAAGACCGGCACCGAGCACTTCGTGCACCAGCGCCTGACCGCCGCCGCACTGGTGGTGCTGGGCATCTGGTTCCTGGTCTTCGTGCTGGGCCTGCTCGGCTCGGACTACGCGACCGCCGCCGCCGCCGTGGCCAAGCCGTGGAACGCGGTGCCGCTGATCGGCCTGCTGATCGCCATGTTCTGGCACGCGCAGCTCGGCATGCAGGTCGTGCTGGAAGACTACATCCACGAATCGCTGCTGGCCCTGGTGCTGCAGACCGCGGTGAAGTTCGTCGCCGTGCTCGGCATGATCGTCAGTGTGTTTGCGGTGGGCCGCATCGCCCTCGGCGTTGCCTGAGCCCAGGCACCTACACAGGAATCCAGATTAGATGTCCGCTTACAAGATCACCGAACACAAGTACGACATGGTCGTGGTCGGCGCCGGCGGTGCCGGCCTGCGCGCCACGTTCGGCCTGGCCGCCAAGGGCCTGCAGACCGTGTGCCTGACCAAGGTCTTCCCGACCCGTTCGCACACCGTTGCCGCCCAGGGCGGTATTTCGGCCGCACTCGGCAACATGGGCGAGGACGACTGGCGCTACCACTTCTTCGACACCATCAAGGGGTCGGACTGGCTGGGTGACCAGGACGCCATCGAGTACATGTGCCGTGAGGCCATCCCGGCCATCATCGAACTTGAACACTACGGCGTGCCGTTCTCGCGCACCGCCGAAGGCAAGATCTACCAGCGTCCGTTCGGTGGCATGACCACCAAGTACGGCGAAGGCCCGGCGGCGCAGCGTACCTGCGCGGCGGCCGACCGTACCGGCCACGCGATGCTGCACACCCTGTACCAGCAGTCGCTGAAGCACGATGCGCGCTTCATGATCGAGTACTTCGCGCTCGACCTGATCTTCGACGACGAAGGCGCCTGCCGCGGCGTGCTGGCCCTGGACATGTCCGATGGCACGCTGCACCTGTTCCGCGCCCAGGGCGTGGTGCTGGCCACCGGCGGCTACGGCCGTGCCTACTTCAGCGCCACCTCGGCGCACACCTGCACCGGCGACGGTGGCGGCCTGGCCATGCGTGCCGGCATCGCCATGCAGGACATGGAGTTCGTGCAGTTCCACCCGACCGGCATCTACGGCGCCGGCTGCCTGATCACCGAGGGTGTCCGCGGTGAAGGCGGCATCCTGCGCAACAGCAGCGGCGAGCGCTTCATGGAGCGCTATGCACCGCACTACAAGGATCTGGCCTCGCGCGACGTGGTCAGCCGTTCGATGACCATCGAGATCCGCGAAGGCCGCGGCGTCGGCGAGCACAAGGACCACATCCTGCTCGACCTGACCCATCTCGGCCCGGGCGTGATCGACGAGAAGCTGCCGGGCATCGCCGAGAGCGCCCGCATCTTCGCCGGCGTCGACGTGCACAAGCAGCCGATCCCGGTCATTCCGACCGTGCACTACAACATGGGCGGCATCCCGACCAACTACCACGGTGAAGTGGTGCAGAAGGTCGGCGACAACGACAACGCCGTGGTGCCGGGCCTGTACGCCATCGGCGAAGCGGCCTGCGTCTCCGTGCACGGCGCCAACCGCCTGGGCTCGAACTCGCTGCTCGACCTGGTGGTGTTCGGCCGTGCGGTGGCCAACCGCTGCGCCGAGACCATCAAGCCGGGCGCCGCGCACAAGCCGCTGCCGGCCGATGCCTGCGACAAGGCGCTGGGCCTGCTGGACAAGCTGCGCCACGCCAACGGCGATACCCCGACCTCGGTCATCCGCGACCGCATGCAGCGCACCATGCAGGCCGACGCGGCGGTCTTCCGCACCAGCCAGACGCTGAAGGAAGGCTGCGAGAAGATGGACAAGATCTTCGACTCGTTCCAGGACGTGAAGGTCTCCGACCGCTCGCTGGTCTGGAACTCGGACCTGATCGAGACCTACGAGCTGAACAACCTGCTGCTCAACGCGGTGGCGACGATCAACTCGGCTGAACAGCGCAAGGAAAGCCGTGGTGCGCATGCGCACGAGGACTATCCGGACCGCGACGACGTCAACTGGCAGAAGCACACCCTGGTCAGCGTCGACGAGAAGGGCAAGTGCAGCTTCGACTACCGTCCGGTGCACATGTACACGTTGACCGACGACGTGTCCGTGGTGCCGCCGAAGCCGCGCGTGTACTGATCCGACCCCGCCTACCATGCAATCCGCGCCCACGGGCGCGGGCCGCCTGAGCCAACGAGAGCAGCCATGGCCGAGTTTTCACTCCCCAAGAATTCCAAGATCACGAAGGGCAAGCACTTCCCCGTCAAGAACGGCGGCAAGAATGTGCGCACCTTCAAGATCTACCGCTGGAGTCCGGACGACGACAGCAACCCGCGCACCGATACCTATGAGGTCGATCTGGATGCCTGTGGCCCGATGGTCCTGGACGCCCTGATCAAGATCAAGAACGAGATCGACCCGACCCTGACCTTCCGCCGCTCGTGCCGCGAAGGCATCTGTGGTTCGTGCGCGATGAACATCGACGGCACCAACACCCTGGCCTGCACCCGAGCCATCTCGGACTGCGGCAAGAAGGAAGTGCCGATCTACCCGTTGCCGCACATGAACGTGGTCAAGGATCTGGTTCCGGACCTGACCCACTTCTACGCGCAGTACGCCTCGATCAAGCCGTGGATCCGCACCCAGACCCCGGCACCGCCGGACCGCGAGCGCCTGCAGTCGCCGGAAGACCGCAAGAAGCTGGACGGCCTGTACGAGTGCATCCTGTGCGCCTGCTGCTCGACCAGCTGCCCGAGCTACTGGTGGAACGGCGAGCGTTACCTGGGCCCGGCGATCCTGCTGCAGGCCTATCGCTGGATCATCGACTCGCGCGATGAGGACACCGGCGCGCGCCTGGACGATCTGGAAGATCCGTTCAAGCTGTACCGCTGCCACACCATCATGAACTGCGCCCGCACCTGCCCGAAGGGCCTGAACCCGGCGCTGGCGATCGCCGAGATCAAGAAGCTGATGATGGAACGCCGCGCCTGATCAGGCCTGGCTGTACCCGGTAGAGCCACGCCATGCGTGGCTGCACCACCTCAGTAGAGCCACGCCATGCGTGGCTTTGCTGTATCTGGAGAAGCACGATGGAAGAAGACGTTCTGCTGAAGAAGCTGCGCTGGCGCTGCCGCCGCGGCATGCGTGAGCTGGATCAGCTGTTCGAGCGGTATCTCGACCACGAATGGCGCACTGCGCCGACCGAAGAGCGCGAGGTTTTCCTGTTCCTGCTCGACTGCGAGGACGATAAGTTGTGGCGCTGGTTCATGGGCTACGAGGCCTGTCCGCATGCGCACGCGATCCCCCTCATGCAGAAGATCCTCACCCTCAAGCCTTGAGTGGCGCCCTTCGAGGCTGCAGGCCGCCGCTCAGTTGGCGGTGCTGCTGGCCGCACCTTGGCTGTTGCGCGCCTCGGATCTGCCTGCGCGGCTGCTGATGCCCGCGCTGCTGCTGGCCTGGGGCGTCGGCTTGGCCGAACTGGCCTGGCGCCAGCGCAGGCCACGCGTACAGGTGCTTCTTGCGCCGCTTCCCGAACCACTGCAGGTGGCCGGGCAGGACGTTGATACGCCACGGCTGGTGGTGCGTGGCCCATGGCTGTTGTTGCTGTGGTGTGAGGATCGGCGCCGCCGGCGCCTGCTGTTCTGGCCCGATGTGCTCCATTCCGGGCAGCGACGTGAACTGCGACTGGCCGTGGCCGCACGCGGCGTTTCCCGTCGGCCCCGGTCAATGGCACCATAAGCTGAATTGACTGGCGTGCCTGCATGTTCAAACCCATTCCCGTGGCGATCGGCCTGCGCTACCTGCGTGCCAAGCGCCGCAACGGCTTCATCTCCTTCATCTCGATGGCATCGATCCTGGGCATCGCGCTCGGCGTTACGGTGCTGATCACCACCTTGGCCGTCATGAGCGGTTTCCAGAAGGAAATCCGCAGTCGTCTGCTGCAGATGACCGCGCACACCACCATCAGCCGCGACGGCGAACCGATGCCGGACTGGATGCGGGTGGTCGACGTGGCCAGGAAGGACCCGCGTGTGGCCGGCGCCGCACCGTACATCGAGATCCAGTCGATGATCAGCGGCCCGCGCGTGCAGGGCGCGATCATCCAAGGCATCGATCCGGCGCTGGAGCCGAACGTCTCGGTGATCGACAAGAAGATCACCAAGGGCAGCTATGACAGCCTCAAGCCGGGCAGCTTCAACCTGCTGCTGGGCAAGGAGCTGGCGATCTGGCTGGGCGTGGACGTTGGTGACCAGGTGCTGGTGACCTTTGCCGAAGTGCAGGGCACGCCGGCCGGCGCGGTGCCGCGGATGAAACGCTTCACCGTCAGTGGCCTCTTCGAGGCCGGCTATAACGAGGTCGATCGCGGCGTCGGCTTCGCCAACATGCAGGACCTGGAGCGCGTGCTGCGCAGCGACGGTGCCACCGGCGTGCGCCTGAAACTGCACGACATGGACCGCTCGCTGGAGGTGGGCGTGGATCTTGCGCAGAACCTCGGTGGCGCCTACCGCGTAAGCGACTGGACCCAGCAGAATGCCAACCTCTACCACTCACTGCGCATGGAAAAGGTGGTGATGGGCATCCTGCTGTCGCTGATCATCGCCATGGGTGCGTTCAACCTGGTGTCTTCGCAGGTGATGCTGGTGACCGACAAGCAGGCCGACATCGCCATCTTGCGCACCCTCGGCCTGACCCCGGGTGGCGTGATGCAGGTGTTCATGGTGCAGGGTTCGCTGATCGGCATCTTCGGTACGCTGGCTGGCCTGATCGGCGGCATCACCCTGACCCTCAACCTGGAACGCATCCTCGGCGCCATCGAGAGCGTGTTCAACGTCAAGCTGCTGCCGGAGGATGTGTACTACATCACCGGCCTGCCGACCGACATGCAGACGGGCGACGTGGTGGCGATCACCGTGGTCGCGCTGCTGATGAGCTTCCTGGCCACCCTGTATCCCGCCTGGCGGGCAGCACGCACCCAGCCGGCGGAGGCCCTGCGTTATGAATAAGGTCTTCAACCGCGGCGACGAAGTGATCCGTGCCGAAGCACTGGGCAAGACCTACGCTGAAGGGCGCATGCAGACCCCGGTGTTCGATGGGCTGGACCTGACCGTGACCGCTGGCGAAACGGTGGCGATCATCGGTGCCTCCGGCGCCGGCAAGAGCACGCTGTTGCACCTGCTGGGTGGCCTGGACATTCCCACTGCCGGTGAGGTCTATGTGACCGGCCAGCGCATGTCGGCGCTGTCGGACACCGCGCGCGGCCTGCTGCGCAACCAGGCGCTGGGCTTCGTCTACCAGTTCCATCACCTGCTGCCGGAGTTCACCGCTCTGGAAAACGTGATGATGCCGGTGCTGCTGGCTGGCACCGCGGTGGCCGAAGCGAGCAGCCGCGCCACCATGCTGCTGGAAGCGGTCGGCCTCGGCCATCGCCTGGACCACAAGCCGGGCGAGCTGTCCGGCGGCGAGCGGCAGCGTGCTGCGGTGGCGCGGGCACTGGTCAATCACCCGGCCTGCGTGCTGGGCGACGAGCCTACCGGCAACCTGGATGACCGCACGGCGGCAACGGTGTTCGAGCTGATGCTTGAACTCAACCGCGCGCGCCATACCAGCCTGGTGCTGGTGACCCATGACCGCAGCCTGGCGCGTCGCCTGGACCGGGTGCTGGAACTGCGGGAAGGGCGCCTGCACGCACTGGCCCACGCCGACGTCTGAGGCGCTGGGCCCGCTTTGGTGGAAGCCGACCTGGGTCGGCTGCTCCTGCAGGGCAAGCGCCAAGCAAGGTTGGCGTCTACCGTGGTCCGGCCAGCAGCCGCCGACCGGCGGCTGAATGGGCTGCCGGTCGTCGCGCCAGCGTTGCGAGCCCGGGCGCATGATGGCGACAGTTCCCCGAGGAGATCGCCATGAAGACCCCGATCCTGCTGGCCGGCCTCTGCCTCGCCTTGGTCGCCTGCGCGACCACCGGCCGGCTCAGCAGCGCCGAGAAGCTTGACCTTTACCGCGCCCACGCCGGTGCGCCGCAGAGCGACATGCAGTTCTTCGGCACCCTCAATGGCTGGACCGAACTGGGCGACAGCGCACTGGCGGTCTGGACGCGCCCGAGCGAGGCCTACCTGCTGGAGCTGAGAGGCCCCTGCCAGGACCTGCCGTATGCCACCGCCATCGGCCTGACCAGCCAGATGAATCGTGTTTCGGCGCGCTTCGACAAGGTGCTGGTGCGCGACCCTACCGGTGGCTCGCGCATGCCGTGCTTCATCGACAGCATCCGCAAGCTGGATGTGAAGGCGCTGCGCGCGTCCGAGCAGGAGCTGCGACAGGCGCAGGTGCAGGAGCGCGAGGAATCCGGGAAATAAACGGGTAGCGCCGGGCCATGCCCGGCGGATGCCTGGACGCCGGGCATGGCCCGGCGCTACCGGCAGGTCAGGCTTCCGGAACGAAGCCAGCCGGCTTCTCTGCGTCCTTCTCGAACAGGAACTTGACCAGTTCACCTTCGAGGAATGCGCGATGCTCCGGCGTCCGCGGCGACAGCCGGTTCTCGTTGATCAGCATGGTCTGGTGCGCCAGCCACGCGGCCCAGGCCTGCTTGCCGATGTTGTTGAAGATGCGCTGGCCCAGCTCGCCGGGGTAGGGCACGAAGTCCAGGCCCTCGGCATCGCGTTGTTCGTACTGGCAGAAGACGGTTCGGGGCATGGCACTCACTCGTGGTTGCGGGATTTCTTGGAAGTTCGTTTTGGCGTCCTGATCGTGGCGCCGTCGAGCAGTTTGCGGATCGGCGCTGGCAGGCCCAATGCGGGTAGCTCGTCGTTGGCGACCCAGCGCAGCGTGGGTTCTTCCACGCGCAGGCCGCGCACCTTCCGTGACAATATCTGCAGGTGCAGCCTGTAGTGGCTGAAGGTGTGCTGCAGCACCGGCAGTTCCTCTGCATCTTCCAGCGAGCCGTCGACATGTGCGTCGAACCAATCCTGCAGGTCGCTGCCGGCCTCCGCCTGCGGCAGCGTCCACAGCTGCGCCCAGATGCCGGTGTCCGGCCGCTTCTGCAGCAGCACGCGCTGCTGGGCGTCACGCAGCAGCAGAGCCACGGCTTCGCGCTCCGGCAGGGTCTTGCTGGGCTTGGGCGTGGGCAGTTCAGCGGTGCGGCCTTCGCGGCGTGCCACGCACGTGTCCTGCAGCGGGCAGATGACGCAGGCGGGCTTGGCCCGGCTGCATACGGACGCGCCCAGGTCCATTTGTGCCTGGGTGTAATCGGCCATGCGACCGGCCGGCACCTTCGCCACGTGTGCCTCGGCGATCGCCCATAGCTGCTTTTCGATGACTGGCAGGCCGGGGAAGCCGTCGATGCCGTGATAGCGGCTGAGCACGCGCTTGACGTTGCCGTCAAGGATCGCGAACGGGTCGTTCCAGGCCTGGCTGAGGATCGCGCCAGCGGTGCTGCGGCCAATGCCGGGCAGGGCATGCAATGCATCGAAATCGCGCGGCAGGTCGCCGCCGTGCAGTTCCACGCAGCGCTTTGCAGCGGCATGCAGGTTACGCGCACGGGCGTAGTAGCCAAGCCCTGCCCACTGCGCCATCACCGCGTCATTGCTGGCGGCGGCGAGGTCGGGCAGGGTCGGGAAGTGCTGCAGGAACCGCAGGAAGTACGGGATGACCGTGGTCACCTGGGTCTGCTGCAGCATGATCTCCGACAACCAGACCCTGTAAGGGCTGCGCGGGTGCTGCCAGGGCAGGTCGTGGCGGCCGTGGTCGTCGAACCAGTGCAGCAGGCGAGCGATGAAGTCGTCTTGCTGGGGGTTGTCGGCGCTGGCGTGCGGCTGGCGGGGCATGGGTGTTCCGGGGAAGGCAGCCACCCGTAGGGTGGCTCTACTGCATTGCGGTTGCGGTGCAGTAGAGCCACGCCATGCGTGGCTGCACGGTGTATCAGGCGCCCAGCGCTTCGGGCAGCAGGGCGTCGACGAAGGCTTCCGGGTCGAACACGCGCAGGTCTTCCGGGCGCTCGCCGATGCCGGCAAAGCGGATCGGAATGCCGAACTCGCGGGCCAGTGCGAACACCACGCCGCCCTTGGCAGTGCCGTCCAGCTTGGTCACCACCAGGCCGGTCACGTTCACCGCAGCATTGAACTGGCGCAGCTGCGACAGCGCGTTCTGGCCGGTGGTGCCGTCGATCACCATCAGCACCTCATGCGGCGCGGTGGGGTCGATCTTGCCGAGCACGCGGCGGATCTTGCCCAGCTCGTTCATCAGGCCGGACTGGGTGTGCAGGCGGCCGGCGGTATCGGCGATCAGCACCGAGGTGCCACGGGCCTTGCCGGCCTGCAGCGCGTCGAACGCCACCGACGCGGCATCGGCGTTCTGCCCCTGCGCGACCACGGCCACGCCGTTGCGCTCGCCCCAGGCCTGCAGCTGCGCCACGGCAGCGGCACGGAAGGTATCGCCGGCGGCCAGCATCAGGCTGTGGCCATCATCCTTGAAGCGCTTGGCCAGCTTGCCGATGGTGGTGGTCTTGCCGACACCATTGACGCCGACGGTGAGCACCACGAAGGGCTTGGCGTTGCGGTCGATCACCAGCGGCTTGGCGACCGGTTGCAGGATCGCGATCAGCTCGGCGCGCAGCGCGGCCAGCAGCGCATTGGCATCAGCGAACTCGCGCGACTTCATGCGCTTGCGCAGGCCCTCGACCAGATCGGTAGTGGCACCCACGCCGACGTCGGCAGTGATCAGTGCGGTTTCCAGTTCGTCCAGCAGGTCGTCGTCGAGCTTGGGATTGCGCGAGAACAGGCCACCGAAGCTGCGCGCGATGACGCTGTTGCGCAGGCGCTCGCGCCAGCCGGGCTTGCCGGCCGGGGCTGGCGGGGCATCCACCAGAGCTGGCAGGTCGGCGGCCGGGGCGGTTGGTTCCTCGACCGGAATGACCGGAGCCAGAGGGGCCAGCACGGCGGCCGCAGCCAGCACTTCGGCCTGGACGTCCTCCGGCGCGGTGACCGGCCGCGCAGCCGGTACGGCAGGCCATTCGGCGACGGGCGCCGGTTCCGGTACAGGTGCCGGTGCTGCGGCTTCGACTACCGGGATCGTGGCGGCGTCTTCGGCCGGGGCGGCTGACGGGAACGCCGCCGCCAGCTCTTCAGCCGAGTAGTGCTGGGTCTTGGGTGCCTCCGTGGCGGGGGCATCCTGGGGCTTCTTGCGGCGGAAAAAACTGAGCATTGGCAAAAGGCGCTGAAATCAGGGGGATATGCTACCACTCGGGCCTGTCGGGCTGATGTGGACTCAAGGTCGCGGCCCGCCGGCCGTTAACCGGTCCGAAGGGCCGCGCAGCGCGGCCCGGAGACCGCCATGAACGACGTGATGGGAATCGCTCTCGGCGGGATGCGCGCGGCCCACCAGGGCGTGCAGGTGGCCGCGCACAACGTGGCCAACCTGGCGACTCCTGATGCCCGACGCCTGCAACTGCTGCGCAGTGAGGCGGAGCAGGGCGGGGTGCAGGCCGCGATGACCCCTGCCGACGCCGATGCTGGCGCGCCATTGGGGGACCTGCTGGCGGCGAAAGCCGAGGTGGTGGCCTTCGCCGCCAATGCCACGGTGATACGGCGCCAGGACCAGATGCTGGGTTCGCTGCTGGATCGGGAGGTCTGAGCCGCCCGGCTTTGGTGGGTGTCAACCTGGGTTGACACGCTCGCCCCCCTGAGTAGGTGCCAACCTTGGTTGGCACGCTTTTGGGGCGCCAACCAAGGTTGGCCTCTGCTGCAGTGCCAACCAAGGTTGGCACCAACCAGAGCATCGCCGGGCCATGCCCGGCGACCACCGCCTCGATCAGGCCGACAACTCCAGCAGCAGCTTGTTCAGGCGCGCCACATAGGCGCCGGGGTCCTTCAGGCTGTCACCGGCGGCCAGTGCGGCCTGGTCGAACAGTACCCGGCCGAGATCATCGAAGCGTGCGCCGTCGGCTTCTGCATCCAGCTTGGCGATCAGCGGATGGCCCGGATTGATCTCCAGCACCGGCTTGCTGTCCGGCACCTTCTGCCCGCTGGCTTCGAGGATCTGGCGCATCTGCAGGCCCAGGTCCTGCTCGCCGATGGCCAGCACCGCCGGCGAATCGGTCAGGCGGTGCGAGACGCGCACGTCGGCCACGTCATCGCCCAGTACCGTCTTCAGGCGCTCGACCAGGCCCTGCTTGTCCTTGGCCGCCGCTTCCTGTTCCTGCTTGTCCGCTTCGGTTTCCAGCGCGCCCAGGTCGAGGTCGCCGCGGGCGATGTCGACGAAGCCCTTGCCGTCGAAATCGGTCAGGTAGCCCATCAGCCACTCGTCGATGCGGTCGGTCAGCAGCAGCACTTCCACGCCCTTCTTGCGGAACACTTCCAGGTGCGGACTGTTGCGCACCTGGCTGTAGCTCTCGCCGGTGAGGTAGTAGATCTTGTCCTGGCCTTCGCTCATGCGGCCGAGGTAATCGGCCAGCGACACAGTCTGTGCATCGCCGTCGCCACGAGTGGAGGCGAAGCGCAGCAGCCCGGCCACCTTCTCACGATTGTTGTAGTCCTCGGCCGGGCCTTCCTTCAGCACCTGGCCGAATTCCTTCCAGAACGTGGCGTACTGCTCCGGCTTGTCGGTGGCCAGCTTTTCCAGCATGTCCAGCGAACGCTTGGTCAGCGCGGCCTTCATCGAATCGATGACCGGGCCGGACTGCAGGATCTCGCGCGAGACGTTCAGCGAAAGGTCGTTGGAATCGACCACGCCCTTGATGAAGCGCAGGTACAGCGGCAGGAACTGCTCGGCCTGGTCCATCACGAACACGCGCTGCACATACAGCTTCAGGCCCTTGGGCGCATCACGGTGATACAGGTCGAACGGCGCGCGGCCAGGCACGTACAGCAGCGAGGTGTACTCCAGCTTGCCTTCGACCTTGTTGTGGCTCCACGCCAGCGGATCGCTGTGATCGTGTGCAACGTGCTTGTAGAACTCGGTGTACTCGGCGTCGCTGATCTCGGTGCGCGGACGGGTCCACAGCGCGCTGGCACGGTTGACGGTTTCCCATTCGGCCGCGGCGCCTTCTTCGCCACCTTCCTTCGGCATCTGGATCGGCAGGCCGATATGGTCCGAGTACTTCTTGAGGATGCTGCGCAGGCGCCAGCCATCGGCGAAGCCGTGCTCGCCGTCCTTGAGGTGCAGCACGATGCGGGTACCGCGCTCGGCCTTGTCGACGGTGGCCACTTGGAAATCGCCTTCGCCGCGCGAGGTCCAGCGCACGCCTTCGCCTGCGGCCAGGCCGGCGCGGCGCGAGGTCACTTCCACTTCGTCGGCAACGATGAAGGCGCTGTAGAAGCCGACGCCGAACTGGCCGATCAGCTGCGAATCCTTCTTCTGGTCGCCGGACAGCTGGCGCAGGAAGTCGCCGGTGCCGGACTTGGCAATCGTGCCCAGGTGGGCGATGGCTTCGGCGCGGCTCATGCCAATGCCGTTGTCGTCGATGGTGATGGTGTGGGCGGAGGGATCGAAGCTGACGCGCACGCGCAGTTCGCTGTCGCCTTCCAGCAGTGCCGGCTGGGTCAGGGCCTCGAAGCGCAGCTTGTCGGCGGCGTCGGCGGCGTTGGAGACCAGCTCGCGGAGGAAGATTTCCTTGTTGGAGTACAGCGAGTGGATCATCAGCTGCAGCAGCTGCTTGACTTCGGTCTGGAAGCCAAGGGTTTCGGTCTGGATGGTGTCGGTCATCGATAGGGCTCCATGTGCAATGCCGCGCCAGCGCGTGCGGCCTCGCCAAGGGGTATGGCTGATTGTCCCGAAATCAAGGGGTTGGTCGGCAGGGCTTGCAGCCCTGCACCTGCAGAGGCCGAAGCAACAGCAACAGCGGGCGTTCCGTGGGATGGCGGGGCGGTGTGGGTTGGCAGGACACGCCGTGAACCCGTCCCTGGGGGCTCGATGGCGCCATCCATGGCGCCAACGGTCCTGCCAACCCACACCGCCTCGCCTCTGACGGGTTCACTCGGCTGTTGGTAGGTGTCGACCTTGGTCGACACATCTGTCAGATATCGAAATAAAACTGGCCTGTATGTCGAGCATCGGATCGCGTCTGGGGTAGAGCCCCCTGAGTCAGGGGGCGGCCGCGAAGCGGCGGGGGTATGGAAGCTGGTAAGTGGGGCCCGCGTTTCGCGCAGCGAAGCGTGGGAGCGACAGCGCGCATGCGTTGGCGCGTCCCCGGGCGCCGCCCGGCCGAACTACAATCCCGCTCATGCTGAAATTCTCGAATACCTCCCGCCGGGGGCGCCGGTGAGCGGCCGTGGGGGCAATGACGGCCAGGTCCGCATCATCGGTGGTCGCTGGCGCAACACCCGCCTTCCGGTGCCGACCCTGCCGGGGCTGCGACCCAGCAGCGACCGCGTGCGCGAAACCCTGTTCAACTGGCTGATGCCCAAGCTGGGCGGCGCGCGGGTGCTGGACCTGTTCGCCGGCAGTGGCGCGTTGGGCCTGGAGGCGGTCTCGCGCGGCGCCGCCCACGCCACTCTGGTCGAGCGCGACGCGCAGCTGGGACGCAATCTGACCGCGGCCGTGGCCAAGCTGCAGGCCTCCGGCCAGGTCACCGTCGTGCAGGCCGATGCCCTGCGCTGGCTGCAAGGGGCGCAGGCGCAGCAGGCCGATCTGGTCTTCATCGACCCGCCGTTCGCCGATGGCCTGTGGCAGGACGTACTGGCCCAGCTGCCGCGGCACCTGGCCGCCGATGCCTGGCTGTACCTGGAATCGCCGGCCGGCCACGTGCCGGTGCTGCCGCCGGACTGGCTGCTGCACCGCGAGGGCGGCACCCGCGAGGTGCGCTTTGCCCTGTACCGCCGCGCCACTGCTACACTTTGACCTCATCTGAACATCTGCACCCGCCCATGACCGTGGCCAACCGCCGCATTGCCGTGTATCCCGGCACATTCGATCCGATCACCAACGGTCATATCGACCTGGTCAGCCGGGCCGCGCCGCTGTTCGAAAAAGTCGTGGTCGGCGTGGCGCAGAGCCCGTCCAAGGGCCCGGCGCTGCCGCTGGAGCAGCGCGTGCAGCTCGCACGCGGCGCCCTGGCCCATCACGGCAATGTCGAGGTCATCGGCTTCGATACCCTGCTGGCGCATTTCGTACGTTCGGTGCAGGGCGGGGTGCTGCTGCGCGGCCTGCGCGCGGTGTCCGACTTCGAATACGAATTCCAGATGGCCAGCATGAACCGCCACCTGATCCCCGAGGTCGAGACCCTGTTCCTGACCCCGGCCGAGCAGCACAGCTTCATTTCGTCCTCGCTGGTCCGCGAGATCGCCCGCCTGGGTGGCGACGTGTCCGGCTTCGTGCCGGCCGCGGTGCTCGAAGCCCTGCGCAAGGTCCGCGAAGCGAAGGCGGCACAGTCGTAAGCCCCGCTGTACCCGCACCCCATTACGTACACCACCACGCACCATTCCGGGAGGAAACCCATGAACACCACCATGCGCGCGATGCTGATCGCTTCGTTGGCCCTGGCCTTCACCGCCTGCAAGAAGGAAGAGGCCGCTCCTGTCGACGAGGCCAAGCAGGCCCTGGTCGCGCCGTCCAAGGATGACGATGCAGGCTGGAAGAAGTACCTGCAGGAAGTGGCCATCCAGAACATGGGCAACATCAGCAACAGCCCGTTCCTGTACTACCTCTCGCCGGAATCGGACCCGGACTTCCAGGCCAAGTACGAGCGCCAGACCGAGAGCGCGACCCAGGCCGTGGCCCGTGGCGTGCAGCCGGGCAACATGCTGGCCTTCGGTTCGTCGGCCTCGGGCAAGATGGCTGACATGATCCAGGCTGTGTTCAAGGACGTGGCGCCGGATTCGATGAAGGGCGTGCGCGTCGTCTTCATCGGCCAGTCGGCCGACAACGCCCGCGTGCAGGCGGCGGTCCAGCCGACCGGCGCCGAGTACATTTTCGTCGAAGCCAAGTAATACCGAGCCATGGCGGCCATGCTCCGGCATGGCCCGGGCGGCACCCCGCAAGGGTGCCGCTGATGACCTGACCGGCCCGCGCGCCCGCGCTGGCCGGTCCTTTGTCCCAAGGCGCGGGCGAGGAGTATCGCCATGTCGCTGAAAATCAACGAGCTCTGCGTCAACTGCGACGTCTGCGAGCCGGCCTGCCCGAACCAGGCCATTTCGATGGGTGAAACCATCTACGTGATCGACCCTGCGCGCTGTACCGAATGCGTCGGTCATTTTGACGAGCCACAGTGCGTGGTCGTCTGCCCGGTCGAGTGCATCGACCCGGACCCGGAGATCGTGGAAACGGAAGACCAGCTGCTGGCCAAACTGCGCCAGCTGCAGCACGATCACCCCGAACTCTACGCGGAGCCCCCATCCGAATGAAGACGCTGATCGTTCGCCCCCTGTTGCTGCTCGGCCTGCTGCTGAGCCCGATTGCCTGGGCCGGCAGCCCGGTCCGTGCCGAGCGCCCTGATGGCGCCGCCATTGCCAGCGGCCATGCGCTGGCCACCCAGGCCGGTATCGACATCCTGGCCCAGGGCGGCAACGCCTTCGACGCAGCAGTGGCGGTGTCGTCCACGCTGGCGGTGGTCGAGCCGATCAGTTCCGGTCTGGGCGGTGGCGGCTTCTTCCTGCTGCACGATGCGGCCACCGGAAAGGACGTGATGCTGGACGCGCGCGAGACCGCGCCGGCCGCCGCTACCCCGCAGGCCTTCCTCGACAAGCAGGGCAACCTGGACCGTGACCGCTCGGTCAACGGCGCCTGGTCGGCCGGCATCCCGGGCCTGCCTGCAGCGCTGGTCGAACTGTCGGCCAAGCACGGCAGGCTGCCGTTGTCGGCCTCGCTGCAGCCGGCCATCCGCATCGCGCGCGAAGGCTTCCCGGTGTACGAGCGCATGGCCAAGGGCTATGCCTCGCGCCGTGAAGTGATGGAGCGCTATCCCGGCACGCGCGAGGTCTACCTGCGCAACGGCACGCCGATCGCTACCGGAGACCTGTTCAAGCAGCCGGAACTGGCGCAGACGCTGGAGCGGCTGGCTGCGGGTGGCTTCGATGGCTTCTACAAGGGCCAGACCGGAAAGCTGTTGCTGGCCGGCGTGAAGCAGGCTGGCGGCAACTGGACCGCTGAAGAGCTGGCCGGTTATCGCGTGAAGCAGCGCGAACCGATCGTGTTCAACTACAACGGCTGGAAGATCACCACCGCGCCGCCGCCGTCATCCGGTGGCATCGCGCTGGCCAGCATGCTGCAGATCCTGGAAGGCTGGGACATCAGGAAGATGGACCCGGCGCACCGCACCCACCTGGTGGTGGAATCGATGCGCCGTGCCTACCGCGACCGTACCTTCTTCCTCGGCGATCCGGACTTCGTGCAGATCCCGCAGAAGGTGCTGACCAGCAAGGACTACGCGCAGGGCCTGCGCGCGACCATCCATCCGGAGAAGGCCACGCCCAGCGACCTGCTGTCGGGCAACCCGACGCCACTGGAAGATGACGAGACCACGCACTTCTCGATCATCGACCGTGACGGCAACCGCGTCGGCGCCACCCAGACCGTCAACCTGCTGTACGGCTCGGGCCTGATTCCGAAGGGCACCGGCGTGCTGCTGAACAACGAGATGGACGACTTCGCGCTGAAACCAGGCACGCCCAATGCATTCGGCGTGATGGGCTACGAGGCCAATGCGCCGAAGCCGGGCAAGCGCATGCTCAGCTCGATGACGCCGACCTTCATGGAAAACAGCGACAAGGTGATCGTGCTGGGCACCCCGGGTGGCAGCCGCATCATCACCATGGTGCTGCTGGGCATCCTCGGCTACGACGCCGGCCTGGACGCGCAGCAGGTTGCTGCGCTGCCGCGCTATCACCACCAGTGGCTGCCGGACCTGATCGAAGCTGAGGACGATGCATTCGACGCGGCGACGGTGAAGCAGCTGCAGGCGATGGGCCACAAGATCGACCTGCCGGGCAATGTCGCCGCAGGCGGCCGCGGTTCCAGCCACGTGTGGGGCAACCTGCAGACCGTGGAATGGGACCGCAAGGCGAACCGACTGTTCGGCGGCAGCGACCCGCGCAATCCGGTGGGCAGTGCCCAGGTCGTGCCGGCCCATTGACGTGGGAGTGCCGGCCACTGGCCGGCACCTCGGCGGATATCGAAACCCCGTCTTCGCCGGCGGGGTTTTCCGTTTGCTTTCTAGCGATTATTTAACGGTCCGGCGCCGATAATCGACACATGAAACTCTGGTCTATTCGTGGAAACTCGCAACGCCTTGATGGCGGCGCGATGTTCGGCAACGCGCCGCGCGCGTTGTGGGAAAAATGGGCGGCACCGGACGAGCTCAATCGCATCGAGCTGGCCTGCCGCGCGCTGCTTGCCAGTCCGCTGGAAGGCAAGACCGTGCTGTTTGAAACCGGTATCGGAGCGTTCTTCGATCCGCGCATGCGCGAGCGCTACGGCGTGCAGGAAAGCCAGCACGTGCTGATCGATTCACTGCGCGAAGCAGGTTTCGAGCACGAGGACATCGACGTGGTGGTGCTCAGCCACCTGCATTTCGATCATGCCGGTGGTCTGCTTGCCGCATGGAGCGAAGGGCGCGAGCCCGAGCTGCTGTTCCCCAACGCAACCTATGTGGTCGGTGCGCAGCACTGGCAGCGCGCCGTGCAGCCACACCCGCGCGATCGGGCCAGTTTCATTCCTGAGCTGCCCGGCCTGCTGCAGGCCAGTGGCCGCCTGGAAGTGGTGGAGGGGGAGTACTCGAAGGCACTTGGCCGCAGCGTGCGCTTCAGCTACAGCGACGGGCATACGCCGGGGCTGATGCTGGCCGAGATCGTTGGTCATGCGCATGCCGGTGAAGATGCGCACGGTGGCGTGGTGTTCTGTGCCGACCTGATCCCGGGGCGCTCATGGGTTCACGTGCCGATCACCATGGGCTACGACCGCAACGCCGAGCTGCTGATCGACGAGAAGCGGCAGTTCCTTGAAGACAAGCTGGCGCGCAACGTGCGGCTGTTCTTCACCCACGACCCGCAGGTGGCGCTGGCGCAGCTGGGCCGTGATGACAAGGGACGTTTCGTGACCCTGCACGAACAGGGCGAGCTGAAGGCGCGCGCCCTGGGTTAACGGCAGAGCCGAGCGTGGGCTCGGCTCTACATCACTCTCGTTACGACGCCTTCAGGCAGCTGCTCATGAAGGTCTTGCGCGCATCGCCTGCCAGCTTCTTCGCACCCGCGTCGGCATTGCACTTGCGCATGCGTTCCTGCTGTGGATTGACCGCCTTGGTTTCGGCGGCGTGGCCGCTGAGGCAGGAACTCTGCGCGGTCTTGTAGGCATCACCCTTCAGCCCCTTGTTCTTGGCCGAACATTCGGCCATGCGCTGCTGCTGCGGGGTGGTGGCGTTGGCAGCCAGGGGCAGGCCAACCAGCAGGACGGCGGCCAGCAGGAAAGCGGCTTTCATCGGAATGCTCCAAGCGGTGGCGGGTGCGCGGAGCATTCGCTTCCGACCGGTAAGGCCACGTGAAGAATCACGCGTCGGCCACGCCCGCGTCCACGGGCGTTGGCGGGTCAGAGCCCTCTCCTGCGGAGAGGGATCCGACCCGTTCACCGGGATTACCCGACGCGGGTTCCGAAGATGCGGTCGCCGGCGTCGCCCAGGCCCGGCAGGATGTAGCCCTTGTCGTTGAGCTGGGCATCGATGGCCGCGGTGTAGATCTCCACGTCCGGGTGCACGGCCTTGACTGCTTCGATGCCTTCCGGCGCGGCCACCAGGAAGATGCCCTTGATGCGACGGGCGCCGGCGCGCTTGAGCATGTCGATGGTGGCGATCAGCGTGCCGCCGGTGGCCAGCATCGGGTCGAGGATCAGTGCGTCGCGCTCTTCCAGGCGGCCGGTCAGGCGCTCGAAGTAGGGCACCGGCTGCAGGGTTTCCTCATCGCGCTGCAGGCCCACCACGCTGACACGGGCCGCCGGGATCAGCGACAGCACGCCGCTGAGCATGCCCAGGCCGGCACGCAGGATCGGCACCACGGTGATCTTGGCGCCGGCAATGCGCTGAACCGTCACCGGGCCGGCCCAGCCAGGCAGGGTGTGCGGCTCGGTGTCCAGGTCGGCGGTGGCCTCGTAGGCCAGCAGGGTACCCAGCTCGTTGGCCAGTTCGCGGAAATCCTTGGTGCTGAGCGCGGCATTGCGCATCAGGCCGATCTTGTGCTGCACCAGCGGGTGGCGCACTTCGACGATCTTCATGGTCGGGAAGGGTGAAAGGAGAGAGAGGAGGCCATTTTGCCGGATTGGCGTGTCGAATCCCAAACCGGCCCCGGAGCGGCGTGACCGGAAATGTGCAGGTGCGTGTCATGGCCATGCAACCTTGCGGACATATCGTGCAGACCCATTCTTAACAGGAATGGGGATTCCCAGTGCATATCAAGACTCCGTTGGCCGTTGCCATCACCCTGACCCTGGCAATGGGGGCCGCAGCACCGCTGCAGGCGGCCGGGCAGCAGGCGGTAGCCGCCACCGGCGCCGTGGCCGCCGACGCGGTCGACCTGGACCGCATCGAAGTACGCGCCCAGCTCGAGTCGCAGATCCGCGCAGTCGATCTCAAGCGCAGCAGCGACGCCATCGAGGATGCAGTGTCCTCCGACGCACTGGGCCAGTACCCGGACAAGAACGTAGCCGAGTCGCTGCAGCGCCTGCCGGGCATCAGCGTGACCCGCGACCAGGGCGAGGGCCGCTTCGTGGTCATCCGCGGCCTGGATGCCAATCTCAACAGCGTCAGCGTGGATGGCATCGCCGTCGGCACGCCGGAAGATTCCAGCCGCGCCGCGCCGCTGGACGTTATCCCGTCCGACTCCACCGAACGCCTGCGCGTGGTCAAGTCGCCGACCCCGGACATGCCCGGCGACGCCATCGGTGGCGCAGTGCTGGTGGAATCGGCCTCGGCCTTTGACCGCGACGGTCGCAGCCTGCGTGGCAAGATCGAAGGCAGCCACCAGCAGTTGTCCGGCGAGACCAGCCCCAAGGCCGCCTTCAACTACAGCGAAGTGTTCAACGACACCTTCGGCGTGGCCCTGGGCGTGAACTACCAGAAGCGGAAGTTCGAGTCGGACAACACCGAAGTGGAGTACGACGGCGAGGATGACGCCGCACCTGGCGACGTCACCGCGATCAACCTGCAGCACCGCAAGTACGAGATCGAGCGCAAGCGCATCGGCGCCAACCTCAACCTCGACTGGCGGCCGAACGAAAACAGCAAGTACTACCTGCGCACGCTGTACAGTCAGTTCGATGATGCGGAGACCCGTCAGCGCGTGATCTTCAACTTCGATGACGCGAAGATGGTCAAGACCGGCACCGACCAGTACCGCCTGGACGGCATGCCGAAGGATTCCATCGACAAGCGCATGCGCTATCGCACCAAGAAGGAAAACACCTTCGCGGCGAGCCTGGGCGGCGAGAACAAGTTGACCAATGCCGTGGTCGATTACCGGATCGGCTACACCCGTACCGAAGAGCGGGTAAATGACGAGATGGAGGCGCGCTTCAAGCTCAACGGAAAGGCCTTCAACGGCACGCTGGATCAGCGCAGCCGCCTGCCCAGCTACAGCTTCGACAATCCGCAGTGGCTGGACAATGCCAACTACGCGTTCGATCGTTTCGTGATCTCGCCGAAGCAGGTGAATGACAAGGAACACAGCGCGCAGGTCAACGTGCGCTTCGACGGCGACAGCAGCAGCATCAAGTTCGGCCTGCTGGGCCGCTGGCGCGACCGCGACGTGAATGTGGACGAGCGCGAACTGCGTGTCGGCCCGAAGGTGGCGCTGTCGAGCTGGACCACCACCTCGCCGGAACACCGCCACGGCGATATCGGTGACGGCATGGATTCGCCCGCGATGCGTGCCTATTGGGCGGCCAACGGCGGCCAGTACAGCGCCCGCCCGCAGGACGCCGGTGGCAATGCGATGACGTCGCTGGAAGAGGATTACGTGGCAAGCGAGGACATCTTCGCCAGCTATGCCATGGGTACCTGGGACGTGGGCGCACTGCGCATCATCGGCGGTATTCGCGTGGAAAACACGCAGTTCAAGGCGATCGGCAACCAGGTGGACGTGGCCGCCAACGGCCGCAGCTTCACCGTCACCCCGCGCGTGGCCAACAGCAGCTACACCAACGTGCTGCCGGGCCTGCACCTGCGCTATGACGCGGCTGATGACTGGGTGCTGCGCGCCTCGGCCAACAAGACCGTATCGCGCCCGTCCTTCGGCGACGTCTCGCCGCGCGTGGGTTACAGCCGTGGTGACGAGGAAGTGCGCCTGGGTAACCCGGACCTGGAGCCGTACGAGTCGAAGAACATCGACCTGTCGGTGGAGAAGTACATCGGCAGCAGCGGCATCGTTTCGCTGGGCCTGTTCCATAAATCGATCGACGGTTACATCGTGGAGACCGTGCGCACCAATGATCCGGCCTACGGCGGATACGACGTGACCCAACCGATCAATGGCCGCAAGGCCACCGTGCGTGGTGCCGAATTCAATTGGCAGCAGCAGCTGGCCTTCCTGCCGGAGGGCCTGGATGGCCTGCTGGTCGGCGCCAGTGGCACCTGGCTGGATACCGAGTTCGATGCCGGCATCAAGGACCGTGCGGGCGAGGACTTCACGCTGCCGCGCGCTTCCAAGCATGTCTACAGCGCACACATCGGCTATGAAAAGTATGGTGTAAGCACGCGCCTGGCGGCCGTGTACCGCAGCGAGTATCTGGACAGCATCGGCAAGGGCCGCGCGTTCGACATCTACGTGGCACCCAACACCCAGCTCGATTTCTCGCTTGACTACAAGTTCACCCCGCGCGTGAGCGTGTACTTCGAAGCGCAGAACCTGCTGGACAAGCCATTGGAGCTTTACCAGGGCACCCGTTCGCGCACCCTGCAGATGGAAGAGTACGGCCGCACCTATGCGCTGGGCCTGAAGGTGGCGCTGTGAGGGGGCGTGGCTTCACCGTCCTTGCCGCCGCGCTGGCAGCCGCGCTGGTCGCCGGCTGCACGCCGGCCACCGGCACCGATCCGGTTGCGGGAGTAGCCGCGCCGGCCGCCGGGGGCGAGCGCGTGGTGACCACCATCGCCGAGGCCTTCCTGTCACCGATGACCCCGGCCGACAACATCGACTCGCCTGCAGCCTGGCGCGCGCCGGACGGCGCGCTGTGGCTGATCGCCACCGCCAAGGCCACCGACAAGCTGGTGGTCTACGACGGCAGCACCGGGCAGCACCTGCGTGACGTCGGCAGCAGCGGCACCGCACCGGGGCAGTTCGACCGCCCAAACGGTATCGCGGTGATCGACGACCTGCTGTGGATCGTGGAGCGCGACAATCACCGTGTGCAGGTGCTGAGCCTGCCGGACTTCACGCCGCTGGCGACGTTCGCTGCCGACGACCTGCGCAAGCCGTACGGGCTGTGGGTCGACCGCCGTGCCGATGGCTACAGCGTCTACGTCACCGACTCCTGGGACAACGGCGAGGATGCGCAGGGGCGTGACATCCTGCCGCCGCTGGCCGAGCTGGACAAGCGCGTGCGCCAGTACCACGTGTCCCGCAATGGCGCGAAGGTCGACGCGAAGCTTGTCGCCAGCATCGGTGACACCACCGAGGCCGGTGCGCTGCGCGTGGTCGAGTCGATCTGGGGCGATCCCGAGAACGACCGCCTGCTGATCGCCGAAGAGGACGAGAGCTACGCCAGCGAGTTCAAGGTCTACACCCTGGCGGGCCGCTTCACCGGCACCACCTTCGGCCGCGACGTTTTCAAGGCACAGGCCGAAGGCGTGACCCTGCGCACCTGTGGCAAGGACGGCTGGTGGATCACCACCGAACAGGGCAAGCAGCGCAGCGTGTTCCACCTGTTCGACCGGCACACGCTGAAACCGGTCGGCGCGTTCCAGGGCAATACCGTGGCCAACACCGATGGCATCTGGATGATGCAGCAACCCAGCGCGCGCTTCCCGCATGGTGCGCTGTACGCCGTGCACGACGACCAGGGCGTGGTGGCCTTCGACTGGGAGAGCATCGCCAAGCAGCTGGCGCTACCGCTGGAGTGTGGTGCATGAGCCGGCACTGCGTGATGCCTACGTTGGCACTGGGCCTGCTGCTGGCCCTCCCGTCGCTGTCGTTCGCAGCAGCCGAAGCCAATACCCAGGTGCCGGCGGGCAGCCGCCACTACGCGGCGACGACGGTACCGGACCGCATCGTCGCCTCCCCGTCGGCCGATCCCAGCCATGGGTTCGCCGTGGCCTGGCGTACCGACGGCAGCGTGCAGGCACCGCTGCTGGAGATTGCCCCCGCCGCAGATTCGCCCGCCATCGAGGGCATCCGCCAGGTACGCGCAACGACCCGTTCGCTACAGACCGAGAACGGTCTGTCGCATCATCATCGCGCCGACATCAGCAGCCTGCGGCCGGATACCCTGTACGTCTACCGGGTGCAGGGCAACGGCAGCTGGAGCGCCTGGAACCAGCTGCGTACGCTGGCCGCCGCCGACCAGCCGCTGACCCTGCTGTACTTTGGCGACACCCAGAACAAGAACGTCAGCCATGTCAGCCGAGTGGTGCGCGCCGCGCAGAAGGCCGCACCCGAGGCGCGCATGAGCCTGTTCGCTGGCGATCTGGTCAGTGGAGGTGATGGTGCCGATGACAGCGAGTGGGGTGAGTGGTTTGCCGCCACCGGTTGGCTGGCGCAGGAGACCCTGGTGGCGCCGGCGATCGGCAACCACGAGTATTTCGAGGAGTTCGAGGACACTCCGCAGGAACGCCGCGTGCTGGGCAGGCACTGGCCGCTGACGTTCGCACTGCCGGGAAATGGTGCCACCGCTGCACAGCAGACCAGCTATTGGTTCGACGCGCAGAGCGTGCGCGTGGCCGTGGTCGATGGCACGTCAGCACTCGACCTGGGCACCGCCACGGCACAGGCACAATGGCTGGACAAGGTGCTGACCGGAAATCCCCAGCCGTGGACCATCGTGCTGCTGCACCAGCCGTTCTATTCGCCGCGCGAAGGCCGCGAGAACGCCGCATTGCGTGACGTGCTGCTGCCGGTGGTGCGCCGCCACAATGTTGACCTGGTGTTGCAGGGCCACGATCACACCTACGGCCGCCGTGGCGAAGGGCAGGCCGCAACCCCGCAGTACGTGGTGACCGTGGCCGGGCCCAAGCAGTACCGTCTCTCCGACGAGGCACGAAAGACGATGGATCCGGTGGCCGAGGACACCCAGCTGTTCCAGGTGTTGAACATCGATCCGCAGCGCCTGCGCTATGAGGCGCGTACCGTGACCGGTCGTCTCTACGATGCCTTCGAGTTGCGCCGCGATGCCAAGGGGGGCAAGCAGCGCACGGAGCTGACCGAAGGCCGCATTACGCCACGCGACTGCCCGCGCGCACAGACGGCCAAGGGTCGTACCGACCGCTGCTGGGAATGAGGAGATGCCGATGACCACGCACCGCCGTATCGTTCCTCTCGCTGCCATCGGTGCGGCACTGCTGTTGCTGGCCAGTGCAGTGACCGCTGCCGATACCGTGCTGCACCCGTTCCTGGCCGACCAGCCGAAGCAGGCCCCGGATGAAGTTCACCTGGCGGTGGAGATTCCTGCCGGCAGCTTCACCAAGTACGAGATCAAGGAAGACGGCCTGGTGCATGTGGATCGCTTCCAGTCGATGCCGGTCGCCTATCCGGCCAACTACGGTTCGATGCCGCGCACGCTGGCTGGCGACAACGATCCGCTGGACGCGCTGGTGCTGACCCGTGAACCCCTGCATCCGGGCGTGATCGTGCGCTTCCGGCCGATCGGTTACCTGAAGATGATCGATGGCGGCGAGCACGACGAAAAGATCATCGGCGTACCGACCGACAAGGTCGACCCGACCTACGCCACGATCCGCGATCTGAAGGATCTGCCGGAGGTCGAGCGCCAGCGCATCGAGGCCTTCTTCCGGGTCTACAAGGACCTGCCGGCCGGGCGCAACCCGGTGCAGCTCAACGGTTGGGGCAACGCCGCCGAGGCGCGGGCGCTGATCAGCGAAGCGATGAAGCGCTTCGAAAAGTAGATCCACGCCATGCGTGGATTCAGTCCAGCAACGTCTCGATGAACGATTCGGCCTGCAGGCGGTCGCCCAGTACCCGGGCCACCGCCTGTACTGCTGCCTCCTGGTGTTCAGGGCGGATGCCGCCATCATCATCGTCGTTGTAGAGGTCATCGCCGGCATCGAGGTATACCGTGCCCGCTGCAGCCAGAGCCGCCATCAGGGTCGGCACATCGGCGGTGATCTCGCCGGCATCCAGCAGGCCGGCACCGTGATGGCTGAACAGTACACGGCCATCGTCCAGGTCGAGGATGAACGGATCGGCGCTGCGATCGGCAATCACCAGCCAGTTCGATGGCCAGTCGTTGATCCGTTCGCCGCTGACGCCGTGCCAACGATAGCCGGCCTGCTGGCTCCACAGGCGTTGCAGTGGCGGTATCCAGACATCAAGGCCGGGAACGGTGATGCCGGCGCGGCCAACCCTGGCATTGATCTCTTCGCCCAGCGGCCCCACCTGCGCGTAAAAACGTGCCAGTACGGGGGGCAGAGGGAACGGGCCCTGCCAGTCACGCTCGTGCTGGGCATGCAGCAGCCCGAAGCGGGCGAATGAGGCGTGCAGATCTTCCATGTCAGAGTCCAACGGGTAGCGGCCGTGCAGCCTAGCAGACAGCGTCTGCGCGCATCGCCTTCACCACCGCTGGCTATCATGTGCGCCTTCCACAACGAAGGCAGTGCCTGTGTCGGTAGCGTTGGTATGGTTCCGCCGTGATCTGCGGCTGCAGGACAATCCGGCCCTGCAGGCCGCGCTGGATGCAGGTCACGATGTGGTGCCGGTCTACATCCACGCGCCGCACGAGGAAGGCGAATGGGTGCCCGGTGCGGCCTCCGATGCCTGGCGCCACCGTTCACTGGCCGCGCTGGATGCGGACCTGCGCGCGCGGGGTTCCTCGCTGGTGCTGCGCAGCGGCGATAGCCTGCCGGCCCTGCAGTTGCTGATCGAGCAGGCGGGCGCCGAGGCGGTGTACTGGAACCGCAAGTACGAACCGGCCACCCAGCCCCGCGACGCGGCCATCAAGCGCACGCTGCGCGAGCAGGGCATCGACGCGCAGAGCTGCAATGGCAGCCTGTTGTTCGAACCCTGGGACATTGCCACCCAGCAGGGCCAGCCGTACAAGGTATTTACGCCGTACTGGCGCAATGTACTCAGTCATTGGCGCCTGCCGGCACTGCAGGCTGCACCGGAAGCACTGGCGCCGCACGCGGTCGACAGCCTGGCATTGGATGATCTCCAGCTGGCACCGACGCTGGACTGGGATACCGGCTTCTGGGAGCACTGGCAGCCGGGTGAAGCCGGTGCGCTGGAAGCACTGTCCGTCTTTGAAGACGGTGCCCTGCGCGGGTATCGCGAGCAGCGTGACCTGCCGGACCGTGTCGGGACCTCGCGGCTGTCGCCGCACCTGCATTTCGGCGAAATCGCACCCTGGCGGATTGCCCATGCGCTGGAAGGGGTGCGTAGCGCCGGCACCGACGCCGACATCGACGGCTACCTGCGCCAGCTGGGCTGGCGTGACTTCGCCTACCACCTGCTGCATCACTTCCCGAAGACGCCGACCGACAACCTCAACCCGCGCTTCGACCGTTTCCCGTGGGCCACTCCGAGTGCCACGCAGCTGCACGACTGGCAGCGCGGCAATACCGGCGTGCCGATCGTCGATGCCGGCCTGCGCGAGCTGTGGCACACCGGCTACATGCACAACCGGGTGCGGATGATCGTGGCCAGCTACCTGTGCAAGCACCTGCGCGCGCACTGGCTGCATGGCGCGCGCTGGTTCTGGGACACCCTGGTCGACGCCGACCTGGCCAATAACACCATGGGCTGGCAATGGGTGGCCGGGACTGGCGCCGATGCCGCTCCGTACTTCCGGGTGTTCAACCCCGTGACTCAGGCCGAGAAATTCGATCCTCAGGCACGGTACATCAGCCGCTGGGTGCCCGAACTGGCCGCGCTGCCGGTGAAGGCCCGGTTTGCGCCGTGGCAGCATCCGCTGCTGCTGGCGGCGCATGCCCCGGGCTATCCGCGTGCGCCGCTGGTGGACCTGGCCGCGGGCCGCGACGCCGCATTGGCGGCATACCGCCAGTCGGGGGCGGGGTAAAGGGTGACCCGAGCGATCCGGTCAGTTAGCTGAACGCGGCCCTGTCGGCGCACCGGATCATCATCCCGACGTCGCATCGGGCTGTTTATTCTCTCTGCGCCCGCAAGCCGCCGGCCCGTCCGGAAACCAAGGAGAACCTCATGATCCGCAACACCACCCGCAACGTCGCACTGGCCCTGATGAGTGCGGCCGTCCTGTCGGCCTGCGCCACCGGCGGCTCCTACGTGCAGAGTGACCAGTACGGCAATCCGACCGAGCAGCAGAACCGCACTGGTCGTAACGCGCTGATCGGTACCGCCATCGGCGTGGCTGCCGGCCTGTTGACCGGCGACAGCGCCACCGAGCGCCGTCAGCACGCATTGATCGGTGCCGGTATCGGTGCGCTCAGCGGCGCCGCGGTCGGCCAGTACCAGGATCGCCAGGAACGCGCGCTGCGCGAGCGCACCGCCAACACCGGCATCGATGTGCAGCGCCAGGGCGACAACATCATGCTGAACCTGCCGGACGGCATCACCTTCGACTTCGGCAAGGCCACCCTGAAGCCGCAGTTCTACGGCTCTCTCAACGGCGTCGCCGGTACGCTGCGTGAGTACAACCAGACCATGATCGAAGTGGTCGGCCACACCGACAGCATCGGCAGCGACGCTGTGAACAACCGACTGTCGAAGGAACGCGCCGACTCGGTCGCCCAGTACCTGATCGGCCAGGGCGTGCAGAGCGTACGTATCGAAACGCTGGGCGCCGGCAAGGCGTATCCGATTGCCGACAACAGCACCGACGCCGGCCGTGCCAAGAACCGCCGCGTCGAGATTCGGGTGATTCCGCTCAAGCAGTAACGCGTAGCGTTATTGCTTGAGCCGGTCCGGCCATCGGCCGGAGCGAAAATGCCGCCCTTGCAGGCGGCATTTTTGTGGGTGCCGAGCGTTGCTCGGCACGCCGATGGCGTATGCGGAGTCTAGCCGTGCTCGACTCACCAGAGGCAGTCGAGCGTGGCTCGACTCTACAGAAACCGGCATCGCGCGCCCGGGTAGAGCCACGCCACGCGTGGATACCCCCGGCTACGCCGCCGAAGCGGCCACCTTCTCCAGGATCCGCTTGCCGCTGCTTTCCAGAGCGGCGTCTTCCTTTTCCTTCTGCTGCTGCGCCAGCTTCGCACCCGGGCACTGCGCCAGCATGTAATTGGCGTCGAAGTTGAGCTTCTCGACCAGGAAGTCGACAAACGCACGCACCTTTGGCGAGACCAGGCGGCCGCCGGCGAACACGGCGTTGAAGTCCACTTCCGGGCCGGTCCAGCCGGCCAGCACGCGGCGCACCATGCCCGATTCAACGAACGGCTTGGCCATCACGTCGCCGGTCAGCAGCAGGCCTTCGCCACAGACCAATGCACCATTCAACGCAGACATGTCGTTGGCGGTCATCAGCGGGGTAACCGGGAAGTCGCGCAGTTCCCCACCGTTCTCGCCCAGCTGCCAGGTGAAGCGCGGCGAGTTGCCGGTGTGGTACGGCTTGCGCATCGCAAGGATGCGATGGAACTGCAGTTCTTCCGGATGCAGCGGCTCGCCGTAGCGCTCGATGTAGGCCGGGCTGGCGAACACCTGCGTCCGCAGGCTGCCCAGCTTGCGCGCGACCAGATTGGAATCGGGCAGGGCACCCACGCGCAGCGCCAGGTCCGCTTCACCGGCGATCAGGTCCAGCTTTTCGTTGCCCATGTGCATGTCCAGGCGGATCTCCGGGTACTGCGCATGGAACTGGCCCAGCAGCGGGGCGATCCAGGTGATGCCGATCGAATAGGGCACGGTGAAGCGCAGCCAGCCGCGCGGGCCGGACTGCAGCTGGCTCACCGCGCTTTCGGCCTCTTCAAGCTCGCGTGCGATGCGCTGGCAATGTTCGTGGTAGATCGAACCAGCTTCGGTCAGGCCGAGGCGGCGCGTGGTCCGGTGCAGCAGGCGCGCGCCCAGGCGCGTTTCCAGCTCCTGCACTTTGCGGCTGACCGTGGTCTTGGGCAGGCCGAGCGATTTGGCAGCGGCAATGAAGCTGCCTTGCTCGACCACTTTGACGAAGATCAGCGTCTCGTTGAGATCGTGGGACATGGTCGGGATCCTGGACGTCGGGGATGGGACAATCGTGACAGAACGATTGGACCGGGAGCGGGATGATTATTCCCCTTAATCAGGACTAATCAAGTAAAGGTTTGAGGTCTATCGTGGCGCCATTCGTTAATTGGAGCCCGTCCGCCATGAGCCTGCGCAACATTCTTGCCCGACTCCGGAACGCCGGCCAGAGCACCCTGGACCTGGCGATGACCGTCGAAGCCCGTCCGAGTTCCTTGGTACACAAGGACTTTCGTGAGTTTACCGCGCCCATGCGTCAGCAGCGTGGCGGCGCCATCCGCTTGGCCCCCCACAAGGGTGACCGGCTGCGCCGGATCGGGACTATCCCGGATTTGGGAGGAAATGTCCCGTGAATGGGATACTGACGCCCGAAGTTCTGGTCCTCGGTGGTACCGGTGCCGTGGGCCAGGGCGTGGTCGGCGCCTTGCTGGAAGCCGGCAGTCCGGTGCTGGTGGTCGGTCGCGATCCGGGCCGGCTGGCTGCGCTGCATGAGCAGTTCGCCGATGAGCCGGGCCTGGAGACGCTGCTGGGTTCACTCAGCGATGACGGCTCGGCACGCGCCCTGGCCGAACGCATCGGGCAGCGCCCGCGTCCATTGGCCGCGGTGATCGCGGCCATGGGCGGGCCCTACCGTCGCGGCCGGGTGATCGACCGCAACGGCGAGGAGCTGCTCGGGGCCATGCAGGCCGACCTGATGCCGCATGTGCATGCGGTGCGCCACCTGCTGCCGTTGTTGCAGGACAACGTGCATGCGCGGCGCTATGTGATGATCGGCAGCCCGGCCAGCGCCAAGCCTTGGGCGGGCTACGGCGAGACCTCGATCACTACCGCCGCGCTGCGCATGTACGCGCAGGTGGTGCATCAGGAAGCGCAGGCGCTGGGCGTGCGCGCGCAGATGCTGGAAGTCTGCAGCCCGGTGTGTACCCCGGCCAACGCGGCCAACGCCTGCATCGAGTGGCCCAGCTCGCTGCTGGTCGGCCGCCGCGTGGTCTCGCTGCTCGATGGTTGCCGGGACAACCGCGCCATCGTCCGCTGCGACAGCAGCGATGCCGAACTGCCACGCGGCCTGCTGCACCTGGAAGTTCCCCCTTTGTGGCGCGATACCGCAGGCGTCGCTTGACCTCGACCAAGGTTGAGGTCGCAGTATGCGCCGCCGTTTTTTGCAACACGTTCCCATATTGCTGTACCACCCCTCCGTACGGATGCATGCCATGACTTCCCCCAATACCACCCCACATCGTTTCGGCCATCGCATTGCGATGGTTGGCGTGTCGATCCTCGCCGCGGCCGTGCTGGCGGCCTGCAGCGGCGGCCATGCCGAAGAGGCCGGTGCACCGCCGCCGCCGCAGGTCAGCGCCGCGCCGGTGCTGGTCAAGCAGGTCAGCCAGTGGGACGAGTTCAGCGGCCGCGTCGAAGCGGTACAGAGCGTTGAACTGCGCCCGCGCGTGTCCGGCTACATCGACAAGGTCAACTACGTCGAAGGCCAGGAAGTGAAGAAGGGCGATGTGCTCTTCACCATCGACGCCCGCAGCTACCAGGCCGAGTACGACCGCGCAGCCGCCGAGCTGGCCCGTGCCCGCACCCAGGCCAGCCTGGCCCGCAGCGAGTCAGAGCGTGCCAAGCGGCTGTCCGAGCAGCAGGCGATCTCCACCGAGACCGCCGAGCAGCGTCGCGCGGCTGCCGACCAGGCGGGGGCTGCCGTGCAGGCCGCGCAGGCGGCCCTGGATGCAGCCCGGCTCAACCTGGAATTCACCAAGGTGCGCGCGCCGATTGACGGCCGTGCCGGCCGCGCGATGGTCACCGCCGGCAACCTGGTCACTGCTGGCGACAGCGCCAGCGTGCTGACCACGCTGGTCTCGCTGGACACGGTGTTCGTCTACTTCGATGCCGACGAGAGCACTTTCCTGCGCTACGCCCAGATGGCGCGCAAGGGCGAGCGCCCGAGCGAGCGGGACAGCGAGCTGCCGGTGAAGGTCGGCCTGTCGGGGGAAGAGGGCTATCCGCACTCGGGCAAGGTCGATTTCCTCGACAACCAGGTGGCGCGCAGCACCGGCACCATCCGCGTCCGTGCGCTGCTGGACAACGCCGACCGCCAGTTCACACCGGGCCTGTTCGCCCGCGTGCAGCTGCTTGGCAGCGGCCAGTTCCAGGCCCTGCTGATCGACGACAAGGCCGTGCTGACCGACCAGGACCGCAAGTACGTCTATGTGGTCGACAAGGATGGCAAGGCCCAGCGCCGCGACATCCAGCTCGGCCGTACCGCCGACGGCCTGCGCATTGTCGAGCATGGCCTGGCCGCAGGTGACAAGGTCATCATCGACGGTGTGCAGAAGGTCTTCATGCCGGGCATGCCGGTGCAGGCCAAGGCGGTGGCCATGCAGCCACCGGCCGCAAAGCCCGCACCGGGCCGCGATGCCACCGCTGCGCTGAACCACTGATCCGCCCGCTCCTGATCCGCGTCCCCGCTTAGCTGCCGGCGCCAGCGGCAGCCTTCCCTGCCTTCGTCATATTGGCGAGGGGCGGGGCGGCTGTTGCCCGCCGAATGCCTTTCCCAGGAATTCCTCCATGGACTTTTCCCGCTTCTTCATCGACAGGCCGATCTTCGCGGCGGTGCTGTCGATCGTGATCTTCGCCGCAGGCCTGATCACGATTCCAATCCTGCCGATCAGCGAGTACCCCGAAGTGGTGCCGCCGTCGGTGGTCGTGCGCACGGTCTATCCGGGCGCCAACCCCAAGGTCATTGCCGAGACCGTTGCTACCCCGCTCGAAGAGGCGATCAACGGCGTCGAAGGCATGATGTACCTGAAGTCGGTTGCCGGCTCGGACGGCGTGCTGCAGATGACCGTCACCTTCCGCCCGGGCACCGACCCGGACGCGGCGGCGGTGAAGGTGCAGAACCGCGTGGCGCAGGCACAGGCACGCCTGCCCGAGGACGTGCGCCGGCAGGGCGTGACCACGCAGAAGCAGTCGCCCACCTTCCTGATGGTGGTGCACCTGACCTCGCCGCAAGGCAAGTACGACACTCTGTACCTGCGCAACTACGCGCGCCTGCACGTCAAGGATGCGCTGGCGCGTATTCCGGGCGTGGGTGACGCGCAGATCTTCGGTGGCGGCGACTACGCCATGCGTGCCTGGCTGGACCCGGACAAGGTGGCTTCGCGCGGCCTGACCGCCAGCGACGTGGTGCGCGCCATGCGCGAGCAGAACGTGCAGGTGTCGGCCGGCCAGCTCGGCGCCGAACCGCTGCCGGACAGCAAGTTCCTGACCCTCATCAATGCCCAGGGCCGGCTGAAGACCGAAAAGGAATTCGGTGACATCGTGCTCAAGAGCGGCACGGATGGCGAGATCGTGCGCCTGTCCGACGTGGCCCGCCTGGAACTGGGCGCGGGCGACTACACCCTGCGCTCGCAGCTGGACGGCAAGAACGCGGTGGGTATCGGCATCTTCCAGTCGCCGGGTGCCAACGCGCTGGAAATCCGCGACCAGGTCATCTCGACGATGGACGAGATGCAGAAGACCATGCCTGCCGATGTGAAGTACGAAGCGGTGTATGACACCACCATCTTCGTGCGCGACTCGATCAAGGCCGTGGTCTCCACGCTGCTGGAAGCGATCGCCCTGGTGGTGCTGGTGGTGATCCTGTTCCTGCAGACCTGGCGTGCGTCGATCATTCCGTTGATCGCGGTGCCGGTGTCGGTGGTGGGTACCTTTGCCGCGCTGTACCTGCTGGGCTTCTCGATCAACACGCTGAGCCTGTTCGGCCTGGTGCTGGCGATCGGCATCGTGGTCGATGATGCGATCGTGGTGGTGGAGAACGTCGAGCGCAACATCGAGGAAGGCCTGTCGCCCACTGCGGCGGCACACCAGGCCATGCGCGAAGTGTCCGGCCCGATCGTGGCGATCGCGCTGGTGCTGTGCGCCGTGTTCGTGCCGATGGCGTTCCTGTCCGGTGTCACCGGCCAGTTCTACAAGCAGTTCGCCGTCACCATCGCGATCTCCACGGTGATCTCGGCGATCAACTCGCTGACCCTGTCGCCGGCCCTGGCCGCGCGCCTGCTGAAGGCCCATGGTGCGCCGAAGGACGGCCCGAGCCGCCTGATCGACCGCCTGTTCGGCTGGGTGTTCCGTCCGTTCAACCGCTTCTTCAAGTCCAGCTCGGAGAAGTACGAACGTGGCGTGGCCCGCATCCTCGGCCGTCGTGGTGCGGTGTTCGTGGTCTACGCGATCCTGCTGGTCGGTACCGGCGTGATCTTCAAGCTGGTGCCGCCGGGCTTCATCCCGACCCAGGACAAGCTGTACCTGATTGCGGGCGTGAAGCTGCCGGAAGGTTCGTCGATCGCACGCACCGATGAAATGCTGCGCAAGGTGGCCAAGATCGCCCAGGAAACCGATGGCGTGGCCCACACCATCTCGTTCCCGGGTTTGAATGCACTGCAGTTCACCAACACGCCCAACACCGGTGTGGCGTTCATTCCGCTCAAGCCGTTCGCCGAGCGCCATGGCCGCACTGCCGCGCAGATCAACGCCGAGATCAACCAGAAGATCGCTGGCCTGCAGGAGGGCTTCGCGTTCGCGATGATGCCGCCGCCGATCCTCGGCCTGGGTAACGGCAACGGCTACCAGATGTTCATCGAGGACCGCGGCAACCTGGGCTACGGCGCACTGCAGAATGCCGTGCAGGCGATGCAGGGCACCGTTGCGCAGACCCCGGGCATGGCCTTCCCGATTTCCAGCTACCAGGCCAATGTGCCGCAGCTGGATGCCGAGGTGGACCGCGTCAAGGCCAAGGCACAGGGCGTGCAGCTCACTGAGTTGTTCGACACGTTGCAGACCTACCTGGGTTCGGCCTACGTCAACGACTTCAACCAGTTCGGCCGTACCTGGCAGGTGATCGCCCAGGCCGACGGTCCGTTCCGCGAGACGGTCGAGGACATCGGCAAGCTGCGCACCCGCAACGATCGTGGCGAGATGGTGCCGATCGGTTCGATGGTCACCATCAAGCAGACCTTCGGCCCGGATCCGGTGCTGCGCTTCAATGGCTACCCGGCAGCGGACCTGGCCGGCGAGGCCGACCCGCGCCTGCTGTCCTCGGCCGAGGCGATGACCAAGCTGACCGAGATCGCCGGCAAGGTACTACCGGTCGGCATGACCACCGAATGGACCGACCTGAGCTACCAGCAGGCAACCCAGGGCAAGGCCGCCTTCATCGTGTTCCCGGTGGCGATCATGCTGGCCTTCCTGGTGCTGGCCGCGCTGTACGAGAGCTGGTCGCTGCCGCTGGCGGTGATCCTGATCGTGCCCATGACCCTGCTGTCGGCGCTGTTCGGCGTGTGGCTGACTGGTGGTGACAACAACGTGTTCGTGCAGGTCGGCCTGGTGGTGCTGATGGGCCTGGCGTGCAAGAACGCAATCCTGATCGTCGAATTCGCCAGAGAGCTGGAGATGGGCGGCAAGGGCATCGTTGAAGCCGCGCTGGAAGCCTGCCGCCTGCGTCTGCGCCCGATCGTGATGACCTCCATCGCGTTCATCGCCGGCACCGTGCCGCTGGTGCTGTCGCACGGCGCAGGCGCCGAGGTGCGCTCGGTGACCGGTATCACCGTGTTCGCCGGCATGCTGGGCGTGACCCTGTTCGGCCTGTTCCTCACCCCGGTGTTCTACGTGGCACTGCGCAAGCTGGTTACCCGCAACGGTGGCGGCCAGCTGGTGCAGCATGGCGAACCGACCATCCATCACTGACATGGAACCCCGCCGCCGCCGGCTACCGGCCGGCGGCGGCTTTTCCCTCACGAGGCATGAATCCATGAACACCCATCAGAACAAGATCGCGCTGGTCACTGGCGCTACCCGTGGCATCGGCCTGGAAACCGTGCGCCAGCTGGCCCAGGCGGGCGTGCACACGCTGCTGGCCGGTCGCAAGCGCGAAACGGCGGTGGAGCTGGCCCTGAAGCTGCAGGCCGAGGGCCTGCCGGTGGAAGCCCTGCAGCTGGACGTGACCGACGCGGCCAGCATCGCCGAGGCAGTCGAGCAGGTGCGCCAGCGCCATGGCCGCCTCGACATCCTGGTCAACAATGCCGGCATCATGATCGAGAATCCCGCGCAGGCGCCGTCGGAGCAATCGCTCGAGACCTGGAAGCGCACCTTCGACACCAACGTCTATGCGCTGGTGGCAGTCACCCAGGCCTTCCTGCCGCTGATCAGGCAGGCCAAGTCCGGGCGCATCGTCAATGTGTCCAGCATGCTCGGTTCGCAGACCCTGCATGCCGACCCGACCTCGGGCATCTACGATTTCAAGATCCCGGCCTATAACGCGTCCAAGGCCGCAGTGAACAGCTGGACCCTGAGCCTGGCCTATGAGCTGCGCAACACGCCGATCAAGGTCAATACCGTGCATCCGGGTTACGTAAAGACCGACATGAACGGCGGCAATGGCGAGATCGAAATCAGCGAAGGCGCGCGTTCCAGCGTGGAAATGGCGCTGATCGGTGAGTCCGGTGCCAGCGGCAGCTTCACCTACCTGGGCGAGGTGCTGCCATGGTGATCCGCACGTTGGCGATGGCCGTCTCCAGCCTGGTGCTGGCAGGCTGTGTCAGCGTCGGCCCGAACTACAAGGCCCCGGTACAGGAGCCGGTGGTGCTGAAGAGCGCGCAGCAGCCGGTCTTCAGTTCCGTCTCGCCGGTGGCCAGCTGGTGGGCGCAGTTCGACGATCCGGTGCTGGAAGAGCTGGTGCACGGAGCACTGTCGGACAACCTGGACCTGCGCGTGGCCGTGGCCCGCGTCAGCCAGGCCCGTGCTGTGTTCGTCGAAAGCCGTTTCGACCAGGCCCCGCACATCACCGCAGGCGGCAGTTACGACCGCCGCAAGCAACCCGATCCGCAGCTGGGTGGGCAGCGGGTGTTCAGTGAAAGCTACCAGCTCGGCTTCGACGCCGGCTGGGAACTGGATCTGTTCGGCCGCAAGCGCCGTGCTGCAGAAGCCGCGCGCGCTGACCTGGACGCCGAGCAGGCCAACCTGGCCGACGCGCAGGTGCTGGTTGCCGCTGAAGTGGCGCGCAACTACTTCGAACTGCGTGGCACCCAGAAGCGCATCGCAGTGGCCCAGCACACGTTGGAGAACCTGCGCGATACGCAGAAGCTGACCGAAGCACGCTGGGAACTTGGGGCCGGCAGCGAACTGGACGTGCAGAGCAGCCGCGCCCGCCTGAAGGCGATCGAGGCCGATATCCCGCTGCTGGAAGTAGCCGAGACGCAGTCGCGCAACCGGCTGGCCGTGCTGCTGGGCCAGCGCCCGGAAGTGCTGACGGCGATGCTGGCGCCGCAGGAAGTCCCGGCGTTCGCCAAGGCCTTGCCGCTGGGTGATACCCGCGAACTGCTGCGCCAGCGTGCAGACGTGCGTATGGCCGAGCGTCGCCTGGCTGCCGCGACCGCACGCGTGGGCGTGGCCACAGCGGACCTGTTCCCGCGGTTGTCGCTGTCAGGCTTCGTCGGCTTCCTCGGCGGCGATGCCAGTGGCCTGGTCAATGGCAGCAACAAGGCCTGGTCGCTGACGCCCTCGCTGAGCTGGGCCGCGTTCGACTTCGGCACCGTGCGTGCGCGCCTGCGTGCCAGCAAGGCTGAAGCCGAAGGCGTGGCCGCGCAGTACGAACAGGCGGTACTGCTCGCCCTGGAGGACACCGAGAACGCGCTGACCCGCTATTCCAAGCAGCAGGCACGGTTGGCAATCGTGGTGGAGCAGGCGCAGGCGGCTCGGCGTGCCGAATCGCTGGCGCAGATCCGCTATCGCGAGGGATCGGAGGACTTCCTGACCCTGCTGGACGCGCAGCGGACCCAGCTGGCAGCCGATGATGCGCTGGCGGCGGCCGAGGCCGACGTCAACGTCAGCGTGGTGGGTGTGTACAAGGCGCTGGGTGGTTGGGGTCAATCACCGCAGCCGCCAAGCGTGGCGCAGGCGCAGTAACCGCAGGGGACGGAAGCAGGGACTTCCGTCCCCTTGTTCTTTCAGGGCCAGTGGTTGGCCGGTACCTCACGCTCGCGCATGCGCACGATGCAGAAGCGATGGCCGGTTGGTGCTTCCATCACCCACCAGCGCTTGACGAAGCCTATCCGTCGCGCGCCGAGCTTCTCCAGGCGGTCGGCTTCGGCATCGATGTCGTCGCTCTCGATGTCCAGATGCACCCGTGACGGGTGATCGACGCGCTGGACTTCAACGTCCAGGCCCGCCGGAGCACCGAGCAGGTCGGCGTACTCGGCGGCGTCTTCGGCACGGGCGGGCTGCGCCTGCAGGCCAAGCGCGGCGGCCCAGAAGCGGGCGCCTTCGTCGGCGGGAATGCCCTCGCAATCGATGATGAAACCGGCCAGGCGACTCTGGTGTGCCATGCCTTTCTCCACAGTTCGGGAACAGGGGCAGGGTAGCGCGGCGTCTGCTGTGGACGTTGTCACAGTCGTGACGTTTCTGACTCTGCCGGAAGCCGTGTCCGCCGTGTAACTAGTGGGGCAGATTCCAGGGAGTACACATGATGAGCGATGACAGGCGGGATACCCAGCGCATGCTGTTTGGCGACCCGGGGCCACCCGGTGCGGGCCTTTCGGTGGCGGTCGTTGTGCTGCTGGTGCTGGCGACGATGGCCGCTGCGATCGGTTTCCTGCGACTGCCCGATCCGATGCTGGGGCTCGGGCTGATCGGTGTCGCCGTGTTCCTTGCCGTCGGCGCCCGCATCTGCCAGGCGCGCAACCAGCACCAGGCGTTGTACCGGCTGTTGTCGCGGCTGCCGCCGCCGTAGCCACGGCTGCCGCGGGAATTCAGGGCTTCGGCCAGTCCAGCTCGACCACCAGCGGGAAATGATCCGACGGCAGCACGCCGTCGATGCGACGATCATCGGTAAGGAAGCTGCGCGCACGGAAGCCACGCACCAGCACCCAGTCCAGCTGCACGGTGGCCTTGCCGGTGAAGTCGTGGAAGGTCGGGCGCGGACCCTGCGGTGTTTTCACCTGGGTACGGGTGTCCTGCAGCAGGCGGGTGAACGCCCTGTAGGTGTCACCGCCGGGCTCGCTGTTGAAGTCACCGGTCAACACCACCGGCAGGTCGTCCGGCATGGCCTGCAGGCGCTTGCCGATGAGCTCGGCACCCTTCACCCGGCGCGGTTCGTCCTCGTCGCGGTAGGGCAGGTGGGTATTGAGGAAGTAGAAGCGACGGCCATCGTCCAGGCGGCGGAACAGGGCCCAGGTGACCATACGCGGGTACAGGTTGCCCCAGCTGATGCTGCCAGGGACGTCCGGCGTATCCGAAAGCCAGAAGTTGCCGGATTCCTCGATGGCCAGCACCTTGCTGTCGTAGAACACGCCCATGTGCTCATCGCCGCTGCCACCGCGGCGGCCTTCACCGAACCAGCGGTAGCCGGGCAGGTGCCCTGACAGGTAGTCGGCCTGTTCCTTCACCAGTTCCTGGGTGCCGATCACTGCCGGGTGCGCGTCGAGGATCACCTTGACCATCGCATCACGGCGGTCGGGCCAGCGCTTGCCCGGCTCGGTGTCAGCCGGGGTACGGACGTTGAATGACATCACCTTCAACGGCGCCGGCGTGACGGCCCAGGCAACGGCAGGCAGAGCAAGCGCCAGCAGCGCACTCAGCGCCGGGCGACGGAAACGCGACAACATCGTGGAATCCCTCCATCCCATGAAAACGGTTTCATGGAGCATGCCATGGAAGGCGGGGGCAGTGGTATGCCGGGACGGGCGACTTGGAGACGCCGGGCGGGCGCTGGACGCTCCGCCCGGCAGATGCCCCTTGCCCGATCAGGGGTCGTAGATCATCCCGTTCTCGTCGCGGTTGTAGTGGTCGCTGGCCACGCGGGTGCCGTCGTCATGGACCACGTACAGCGTGCAACGCTGGTGGAACACGTTGCCGCTGATGCGGAAGGGCACGCACTCCTCCTGCAGGCCGACCTCTTCGGCTGCATTCGCCGGCGGCGAGGGCACCAGGGCCGCAAGTGCAACTACTGCAGCGAAAGAAAAAGCGGTCATTCGATTGTGCAGCGTCATTGATCACACTCCTTGTAGCCGTAGTCGGTGTCCGATGCAGATCAGTCTGCCGGGAGGTACCACTGACCGTTCTCGTCTATCCAGTACACCGACGTGAAAACGGTGCCGTCTGCCAGAGTGCGGGTGACGGTGCAGCGCTGATGCACGAGGTTGGGCCCAAGTCTTACGGGCACGCAATCGGTCGTCGATCCGGGGGACCCGGCCGCGTGGCCAGTCGCCGGTATCCCACTACCCAATGCCAACATCAATGCGGCCATCGCGGCCAGTTGCAGTTTCATAAGCATCATCCTTGCTTTCTGCAATCGCGCACATGCGCATGGCGTGTGTAACACGCGAACCAGAGCTCCGGAAGTGCCTCGCCGCGATCAGTCTTCGATCTCGCCGCGACGGCTGGCGGCACGCACTGCCTGCGCGGTGGTCGCCACACCCAGCCGTTGCCGCGCGTGGCGCAGGTGGTTCTCCACCGTGCGCGTGGAAAGCCCAAGCGTGGCCGCGATCTCAGCTTGCCGGCGCCCGGCGGCGACCCAGCGCAGCACTTCGCGCTCGCGGTTGCTCAGTGCGCTTCCCGAACGCTCGGCAGGTGATTCGGCCAGACGGCGCGCGGCCCGGAATGCTGCGGTTGCAGCAGCTTCCAGCCGCAGGCGCGCGTTGGCCGACGCGTCGATTGACGTACCGGCAACGCTGACCGCGCCTTCCAGGCCGGTGATGCCGAACACCGGCACCTGCAGCCCATGCAGGCCTTCGCCGCGAGGCTGCTTCACCACCTGGTAGCGCTCGCCGCGAACGCCCAGGCGCTTGCTCCAGAAGAACGGCGCGTTGCTGTCCAGCACGTGGCGATTGACGGGGCAGGCGTGGAGGTAGCGCGCAAGGTCGGTATCGCTGCCATCGCCGAACCAGCCGCCCTCGATCCAGTACACGCGTTGCGTACCCCGCTCCAGCCCGGTGCCGGTGGCAAACACCAGCACGCGGTCGAAGCCGAGCGGTGCCGCGATGCCTCGCAGGACTGCACCCACCGCGCTCAGCGAATTGGCGCGTTCCAGCTCCAGCAGCGCCTGCACCAGCTCGGTCATCCGGCTCAGCGCCCGGCCAAGGCGTCGAGCAGGGCGCGTGCAGCCAGTTTGCCCAGCGCATTGCCAGCCAACGGGCTGTCGCCGGTCAGCAGCAGGCGGTCCTGCAGCACGCTGCCATCGATGCCGTCATTGACGATCTGCACGCCCCGCTGTGCCAGGCGCTCACCGAAGAACCACGGCAACTGTCCAGGCATGTAGCCGATCTCCGGCGTCTGCCGGTCCATCGCATCGGGGAAGGCGCAGATGCGGTAGCCGCGGAACAGCGAACCGCCATCGGCCTCGTCCACGCCCGCAGCCAGCAGTGCGGCCGGACCGTGGCAAAGGGTGATGATGTGGCGTTGCTGGGACATCGCCCAATGCAGGACGGACTTCACCGCGCGGCTCTGCGGCAGTCCTATCAGGGCGCCATGGCCACCGGGGATGAACACTGCAGCATAGTCCGAATCCGCATCGAGCCCGGCAACCACCTCGTCCAGTGGCAGCGGCTGGCGGAAGCACGAGGCATAACGCTCGTACAGCCCGCCGATTTCCTTGTCCTCGTTCGGAAATGCCCACCATTCGAACTTGGCGGGGTTGCCCGACAGCGTGGCTACATCGATGCCGAAGCCGGCCTTGTCGAGGTGGTACATCGGCAGCAGGGTCTCCACCGGATGGTTGCCGGTGGAGAACAGGTGGCCATTGGCAGTTGGCAGATAGCGTTCGTCGGCAGCGATCATCAGCACTTTCCAGCGGCCATCGCGGCGCGCATCCGGGTAGTCGGCACCGGAAAGGTTGCTCTTGGGCGATGTGAACTGTGACAGCGAGTAGGGCGACGGGAAGAAGGCATCGCGCTCGGCCGGGTCGGGACTGGGCTGGCGGCTGGGCTCTTGCGTGTTCATGCAGATCTCCTGCGGGAAATGTGAGGCCAGCATAGGAGGGTGGGTGCGCACGCGCGATGAGGGATTTCCCTCAGCTGCCCACGGCTAATTGGCCTGGTTTCCGTGTTGCTGCATGTCCTCATGCAGGATCCGCCGCAGTTCGACGATGGCCGGCGTGGCTTCCTGCACGCTGTGCCCGGAGACGATCACCTTCTCCGAGTCCGCATGCGGCAGGTGCGAGCTCCAGTAGGGCACCAGCCCGTCGCTGGTCTTTCCTAGTGGACCATCGGCCTTTGCCCGCGCGATGATCGAGTGGTAGTGCACCTTCGGCGACATCGGCAGGTCTGCCACGGCGCGGACGAAGGGATCGTCCTTGTCCAGATTCTGGATGCTGTTCATCTGGTAGCCGTGCTTGCCGTCGGAGCGGTCGATCTGGCCGTCGTTGGCGATGGTGGCAACGTCTTCCAGCACGGTCAGCGGCAACCGCACCAGGCGACCGATCCAGCGGCCCAGGCGGGTGCCCGCCACATCGGTGCCGCGGTGTGGCGTGGCGATGAACACCACCCGCGACACTGCCGGTTCCGGCAGGAAGGTCAGCACCGGTGCGCCCTTGGTGCGCAGCAGTTCACGCTGTGCCGGCGTCATCTGCGCGGTTGCCAGCAGGGTATCGACCAGATGATCGCCGGAAGAGGAAACCATCAACCGCGCGATCACCCCACCCATGCTGTGCCCGACCAGGACCATGTCATGCGAAGCCTGCGCCTTGCCGCTGGGGTCGAAATGCTTGAACACCTCATCCAGCGTGTGGCGCATCGCATCGTGGCTCATCGCGATGGGCATGTTGGTGGGGTAGTAGAACTGCCAGACCTGGAAGTCCTGGCGGATCTCGTCGTCGCGCAGCAGTTCGTTGGCCACGTTGACCCAGGCTTCCGGACTGCTGGCCAGGCCATGGATCATCAGCAGTACGCGACGGTTGGGATCGTAGGGCTGCATCATGTACAGATGCGGCGTGTCGATGCCGCCCTTGCCCCCGAACAGCGAGCGCAGCGACTGCCGGCTGAAATTGGAACGGGCCAGCCACAACGCATAGCCGGCGGTGAAGTTGGCCGCCAATGGCACGTGCTGGCCGTGCAGGGTTACTTCCGAAACCTGGTAGGGATCGTGAATCTCCAGCTCCGGCTCGTCATCGTGCAGCACTTCCCACAGGTTCTTTCCCGAGAAGCGCAGCAGCACCGTCATCGATGGCGAAGGCATCTCGCTCCAGCTCTGCGTGGCGGAAGGGCTTGCCTGCACCGCTGCCGGCGTAGTGCTGGGCGTGGTTGCGGCCGGGTCATCCATCACGGCCACCAGTTCGGCACCGAAGCCATCGCGGCGGCGCACGCTGCGCAGCGTGCCGGTGAACGACAGCGAGGCGGCGGGTACCAGTTCGGTCGGTGTACGCTCGTCCAACGCCGATGCTTCCCCTGGAGGGGCCAGCACGAACGTCCAGCGGCCCAGCTGGAGATGGTTGGCATCGTTGTGCACGCGCCCGGTGGCGTAGGCGTCGTACAGCTGCACCGACGCCTCCTGCACGGCCAGGTTGTAATAGTCGCGCACCTGGGTCTGGCGGTCTTCGAAGCCGCGCTGGTTGGCGGTGCGCTCGGTGAAGAACAGGTAGGCGTAGGCCTGGCGCGCGACCTGCATCCATGCGTCCAGGCGCGGCTGGAAGTCGGCATCCAACTCGTTGATTGCGGTCTTGGCGCGACCCGAGGCGGAGTACTCGCGCTTCGGCGCCGGCAGGGTCATCGCATACTGCAGCCACAGCTCGGCCAGGCTGGAGCGCTTGTTCTCCTCGCGCACGACGATGCTGGCTTCCATCGCTTCGATGCAGGGCAGGCCGGTCTTGGCGCAGACACCTTCATCAAGGCCGGCCACGCGCAGCGTCTCCGTGGTCGCCGCACTGAGCTTGCCGGAGGTGAGGATGTCACCGCGCTTGAGCGCGATGTACTGGCCGGGCGTGACCGAGGCGACCTGCACCGAAGGCCCGAACTGCCGCAGCGTCGCGCAACCTCCCAGGCTGAGCAGCGCGGTGATGATGAGGGTCGTGCGGCCGATCAAGCCCAAGCCCGTGGTAGCCATGCGATCCTCCTGCGCGGAGGCGCCACTCTAGCGGTCGGTCTGTCAAAGTGGAATCCACTGGCCGGATTGGGCCTGGCCGATGCGTCCGCCGTGCGATCCGGGCATTCCCGTGTGACACTGTGGTGGAACGTGCTTGGTGATCGTGATGACCTGGCTGGAAACACGTGTTCCCCCGCCCGTGGTGATGCTGCTGTGTGCAGCTGTCGGCTATGCAGCGTGCAGGCTGTGGCCGGGTTCTGCCTTTCGGGCACCGGTGCCGGCGCTACTGGCGGGTCTGACGATGGCGCTCGGTGTGGTGCTCAACCTGCTGCCCAAGGTCTCCTTCCGGCGAGCAGGCACCACCGTCAATCCTCTGCGACCTTCGGCCTCGAGCGTGCTGGTTACCAGCGGGGTCTACCGCCGCACACGGAATCCGATGTATCTGGGCCAGGCGCTGGTTCTGCTGGGAGCCATGGTGTACCTGCAGCATCCGATCGCGCTGATCGTGGTCCCGCTGTTCCTGGCGTACATCATGCGGTTGCAGATCCTGCCGGAGGAGCGGGCACTGATGGCGCGCTTTCCCGCGGCGTACGCGCAGTACCGTCGTCGCGTGCCGCGCTGGCTGTAGCGTTGGCTACGCCATCAGCGGCTGATCTGGCATTTCACTGCGGCCGAATAGCCCTCGTAATCGTCGCCCCCGATCACGTGCAGGGTATGGCGCTTGTCGATGCGCTTCGCGTACGACGGTTCTTCGGTATTGGCGTGCTCGTTGACTTCGGTCACCGACCAGGCCTTGGCCAGGCGCTTGGCATCGACACCGTTCAAGTACACGAAGAGGCTCCTCTCGCCTTCGGCCACGTTCACATCGGCACTGGTGACCGTGCCGCCAAACAGCGCGACCGGCTTGTCCTCCGGTTCGAATGTACCGCCCGGCTTCTTGGCCAGGCCGGCTGCCTGCAGCGCATCGATGGCTTCGGCCTCGCTGAAGTTGGAGCCAGGTCTGCAGGACAGCAGGGCTTCCAACGTTGCGGTGCCTGGCGGCGCGATGGTGGGTGTGGAGGCGTGCGTGGCTGGGGCTGCGGCCAGGGCGGTGAGGAGCAGGGACATCGCGAGGGGGGCTTTCATGGCAGATCCTTCTGGCGATCGCGGGGTGAGGGGCTGTTGGAGGTGTCATCCCGATTATGCGCCACTCATCCTCCGCGACGTGCAGGCACAAAAAAGCCGGAACCCCGGTTGACGGGAGATCCGGCTTCTTGCGGCCTCGACAGGCCATACAGATGGTGGAGGTGGGCGGAATTGAACCGCCGTCCGAAGGCACTCCATCCCCAGCACTACATGCTTAGCTCACCGTTGGATCTCGTCCCCGAACAGCACGGTGCGCAAAGCGCATCCGGGAACCAGCCTGTTGTGTTCTAGTGCCGGGCTGACAGGCAGCCGCCCAGCGCGATTCCATGATAGTGACTCTACACCGCGAGCATGGACACAAGCGGTTTCGAGGCTTAGGCCTTAAGCGGCCAGAGCGTAGTTGTCGTCGTTGGCAACTAGAGTTTTGCAGCTGGATTTACGAGGAAAGCTACCCCCTCGGCATGCGCCAGGCGACTTCACAACCCCCGTCGAAACCAATGCACCCCCGGTTTCTACAGTGCTGCAATGTACAGGGCCAATGCCGTGTTGCCACGAGCGGGGCCTGCCCAACGCTGCCAATGCTACGCCAAAACAGCTGAACAGTCACCGTGGCAATCCACAACAAGTTGTAGAGCCTCCGTCATAGCGGATTGGTAACGTCATGGGCACGAATTTGCGACACACTGGCGACGACCATCCAAGCCAGGACAGACAGGGAGACTGTGGGTGACCGAGGCAAGCCAACAACGCAGCCTGCGACAGCTGGTTGGACCCGTCGGGGCCGACTACCAGCGGCGCGCGTTGCCGCCCGGCTGGGTCTGGGCGGTGCTGGCGGTGCTGCTGGCGGCCACCTGGCCGACCGAGCTGCCGGCGACGGCGGCAGCCGCGCTGGTCTCCAGTGCGGTGGTGGTGCACTGGCCGCAGCGTGGGCGCTTGCATTGGCTGGGCTGGCGGCTGCCGGCGCTGGCGGTGCTCGCCGCGCTGCTGTGGGGCCCGGATGTACTGTCACAGTGGTTCGAACATGGCCTGGCCCTGACCTTGATGTCGCTGGCCAGCCTCAGCATTGGCGTGCATGTGTGGGAGTCGCGGCAAGTTGCGCGACAGTTGCAGGCTTCCGCCGATGCGCTGGACGACGCCCAGTTGCTGGCCCTGCTGCCCGTCGACGCCGCGCGGCTGGCGCAGCAGTGGCGCGCCGGTGATGATCGCCACGCTCCGGAACTTTCGGTGGTGATGCACCTGGCGGTGATGCATGCGGCGCTGGCGCCGAGGATGCGCAGGCAGGGCGTTCTGGCCAGCTGAGCCGCATCGTGTTGTAGAGCCGAACCTATGCTCGGCTGCTTCACGGCAGTCGAGCACAGCTCGGCTCTACAGAAAGCCAAAGCAGCCGAGCGTGGCTCGGCTCTACAGAAAGCCAAAGCAGCCGAGCGTGGCTCGGCTCTACAGAAAGCCAAAGCAGCCGAGCGTGGCTCGGCTCTACAGAAAGCCAAAGCAGCCGAGCATGGCTCGGCTCTACAGGGTGCTGCGCAGCCGCCTTACGCGTCGCGGTTGCCGCGACGCATCACGCGTTGTTTCTCGATCGCCCAGTCGCGGTCCTTGGCGGCATCGCGCTTGTCGTGGTTCTGCTTGCCCTTGGCCAGTGCGATCTCAAGCTTGATCTTGTTCTTGCTCCAGTACATCGCGGTAGGCACGATCGTGTAGCCGTCGCGCTCGACCTTGCCGATCAGCTTGTCGATCTCGTTCCGGTGCAGCAGCAGCTTGCGCTCGCGCCGGTCATTGGCCACCACGTGGGTGGAGGCCTGGATCAACGGGGTGATCTGTGCGCCGATCAGGTAGATCTCGCCGCGCTTCACATAGGCGTAGGCGTCGATGATGTTGCCGCGGCCTGCGCGGATCGACTTGACCTCCCAGCCCTGCAGGGCGAGGCCGGCCTCGAAGCGCTCTTCGATGTGGTATTCGTGGCGGGCACGCTTGTTCAACGCGATGGTTTTGTTGGCCGTCGCGCTCTTTGCTTTATCCTTGCCGCTGTTCTTGCTCATTTCCGTATTGTCTCCGATTCGGGCCCGCCCGGTCGATTGCCGAAACGTCCTGCATTCATGCCTACTATCCGCCGCAGCGCCCTGGTCGAACATTCGGCTGCGCGCATGTTCGACCTGGTCAACGATGTCCAGGCCTATCCGCGCCGTTTCCGCTGGTGTTCGGCCGCCCAGATCCTGGAGCAGGGCGAGGACCGCCTGGTGGCACGCCTGGACCTGGGCCTGGGTTCGTTCAGCACCTGGTTCCAGACCGAAAACACCCTGCGGCGACCGCACAGCATCGATATGCAGCTGCGCGATGGCCCGTTCAAGCAGCTGCACGGCCGCTGGGAATTCCATGCGCTGGCCGAGGACGCCTGCAAGGTCACCCTCACCCTGGAGTTCGAGCCCAGCTCGCGCCTGCTCGGTCCGGCGCTGGCGATCGGCTTCCAGGGCCTGGCCGATCGGATGGTCAACGATTTCGTCCGCGTCGCCGACGAGGACTGAGCGGTGATCGAGGTCGAAGTGGTACTGGCTTGGCCGCAGCAGGTGCTGTCGCGCCGACTGAAACTGGAGGAGGGTGCCACCGTGGCCGATGCCATTGCCGCCGCCGCGCTGGAAGGCAGTGCCGATTGTCCGGCCGCTGCCGTGCACGGCGTCCTGGCGCGTCCGCAGCAGGTGCTGCTGGATGGCGACCGCGTCGAGCTGTTGCGCCCGCTGCTGGCCGATCCCAAGGACAACCGCCGGCGTCGCGCGCTCGGCGGTTGATCCCGGCAACCCGTCCCTGCGGACGGGGCTGGGCGCTTAACGGCCCTTCTTCTTCTTGTCCTTGGGCAGGTTGCGGCCGAACTGGCGCACGGTCTGCTGGGCCAGGGCCTTGTCGTTGCCCGGGAAGTAATCGCCCTCCCAGCGGGTCACGGTGTCATTCTCGAAGAACACCACGAAGTTCTTCACTTCGGTACGGCCCAGGCGGTTCACGCGCTGGCTGGACGTGTAGTCCCAGCGCTGGGCGTGGAACGGGTCGGGAATGGACGGGGTGCCCAGCAGCGCGGTGACCTGCTGCTTGCTCTGCCCGACCTGCAGCTTGGCCACGGCATCTTCCCGGATCAGGTTGCCCTGATAGATGGGTTGCTTGTAGATGATGCCGCACCCGGTGGTGGACAGGGCGACGGCGGCGACCAACAGGAGATTGCGCATCGGGACTGGCGGTTGGGGAAATCAAACCGATGATACACTCCCGGCGTGCCACCGCGACCCAATCCGAGGCAGCTGGCGCTAAATCGCCAATGAACGGAGACCTATGGAAACCCACGACCTGCGTAAAGTCGGCCTGAAGGTGACCCATCCGCGGATGCGGATCCTGGCGCTGCTCGAGCAGCGCAATGCCCAGCACCACCAGCATCACATGACCGCCGAGGACATCTACCGCCAGCTGCTCGAGCATGGCGACGAGATCGGCCTGGCGACCGTCTACCGGGTGCTGACCCAGTTCGAGGCTGCCGGCCTCGTGCTCAAGCACAATTTCGAGGGCGGCCAGGCCGTTTACGAACTGGACCGTGGTGGCCACCACGACCACATGGTCGACGTGGACAGCGGCAAGATCATCGAGTTCGAGAGCCATGAGATCGAGGAGCTGCAGCGCAAGATCGCGGCCGACCATGGCTACGAGCTGGAAGAGCACTCGCTGGTGCTGTACGTGCGCAAGAAGCGGAAGTAGGCCGTTCAGGCCCGCTGGATGCGACGAAACCCCGGGCCTGCCCGGGGTTTTTCGTTGCTTACGGTAGATTCCCGCCACGCCTGGATGATCCCATCAGGAGGTCCAGGTCCACCGCCTCGGCCATCGCCCGGTTCCCTGCATCACCCGGATGCAGGTGATCGCCGGAGTCGTAGGCGGCGGCCATCCGTAACGGCTCGGCCGGGTCGCGCAGCGCCGCGTCCAGGTCGATCACCGCGTCGAACGGGCTGTCCGTACGCAGCCAGGCATTGAGTTGCCGCCGCAGGGCGTCCTTGTCCGGGTGGTAGTAGTCGTCCAGCGGCGTGCCGGGCAGGGCACCAGCGAACGGTGGCAGGGTGGCGCCGATTATCCGCACACCACGCCTGCGGGCCTGTTCTGCCAGGGTGCGATAGCCCGCCTGCAGTTCGGCCAGCGTTGGCCTGGCCTGGCCCCGGGCGAACGCCGTGCCGGGCCAGCTGATGTCGTTGATGCCGATCAGCACGATGACGCTCGCCACGCCGGGTTGATCCAGTGCATCGCGCTGGAAACGGGCCAGGGCGGACTCACCCATGCCGTCGCTCAGCAGCCGATTGCCGGAAATGCCCGCATTGACCACCGCCACCCCGCGCGGGGCGAGGCGCGCGGCCAGATGGTCGGTCCAGCGCTGGTCCTGGTCGAGGCTGGCCGTGGCGCCATCGGTGATCGAGTCGCCGATCACCACCACGCTGCGCGCGCTGGCGTTGGCCTCGACCTCGATACCGGCCAGGAGCAGGCGCGCGGTGGTGCTGCTGGCAGCGCGCAGCGCCTGGGCCCGGCTCTGGTCGCCAGCGGCGATCCAGCTGGACTGGCGACCGTCCCAATGGAACGTCTGGACCGCCGCCGGCCCCGGCACGAAGACACTGACCTGCAGCGCCTGCCGGTCATCCGTGGCAAGCGCCAGCGGATCGCTCAGCCGTTCCTGGCCGGGGCCGATCACCACGCTGGGCTGGCCGTCGAAGCTGAGCGGGTGAGGCGCGCCGCCCATGCGTGCGGAGATGCTGGCCGCTCCGATCCGCAACGGCTGGGTACCGTAGGCATTGCTCAGCCGCACCCGCAGCCGCGCCCCGCCCAGGCTGATGCGCGCGGTCTGGCGGAAAGTCTTGTCATGCAGCGCGGCCGGAACCAGGGTTGGGAAGAGGAAATCCGCGCCCCAGACCGGTTGCGGGCTGGCCTGCCAGCTGGCGACCCAGTGCGGGGCCGTGGCCGCGCTGGCAGCGCCGGACAGGGCAATCAATGCGGCGGCGGTGAACTGGCTCAAGCGGTTCATCGGGCAATCCCGGGAAGGAGGAATTGCCATGGTGATTCTCCGGCCATCTGTGAACTAGACTGCGCATGGATAATCATCTGTGAACTGGATTCATCGTCATGGCGCGACCCGACATCAACCGATCCGGCGAGCTGGAAGTGTTCGTGCGGGTCATCGAGACCGGCGGCTTCTCCGCCGCCGCGCGCACGCTCGACATGACGCCGTCTGCGGTGAGCAAGCTCGTGGCACGATTGGAGCAGCGGCTGGGCACGCGACTGCTGCAGCGATCCACCCGCCAGCTGCAGCTGACCCCGGAAGGCTGCGCGTTCTACGAGCGGGGCCTGCGGGTGCTGGCCGATCTGGAAGAAGCAGAGCGCTGCGCCAGTGCCCATGCCGAACCGCGTGGACGCCTGCGGGTCAACTCCAACGTGCCGTTCGGCCAGCATTTCCTGTTGCCGCTGCTGCCGGCGTTCCTGGCGCGCAACCCGCAGGTGGGGGTGGACCTGACCCTCAATGATGAAGTGATCGACCTTCTGGAGCAGCGCACCGACGTTGCGGTAAGGGCTGGTCCGCTGAAGAGCTCCAGCCTGGTGGCGCGACGGCTGGGCGCGACGCGGATGATGATCGTGGCCGCGCCGGCGTACCTGCAGCGGCACGGGATGCCGCGCAACGCCGACGAACTGCAGTCGCACAACCGGCTGGACATCGGCCACGCGCGTGCGATGCAGGGCTGGCCGCTGCTGCAGGAGGGGCGAGAGCGGATGGTGCTGCCCAGCGGCAACGCCCGTGCCAGCAACGGCGATGCACTGCGCCAGCTGGTGCTGGGTGGTCTGGGCATGGCCCGCCTGGCCGCGTTCCAGGTGCAGGACGACGTCGCCGCCGGGCGCCTGCTGCCGGTGCTGGAAGAGGCCAATCCGGGTGACCTGGAAGAAGTACACGCCGTGTTCCTGGGGCAGGGCGGTTACCTGCCGCTGCGGGTACGCGCGTTCCTCGATTTCCTGGTGGAGAACGTGGATCTGGAGCGGCCGTTGGGGTGATATGCGCCGCGCCGGTGCGCGTAGCCGAGCGTGGGCTCGGCTCTACATGTCGGTTTCGTTTTTTTTTTGGGGGGGGGGGCGGCTGTAGAGCCGAGCCTATGCTCGGCTCAATGTGCCAGCAGCTTGCGCGCAGCGGCGCGCGCTTCCTTGCTCACTTCCACGCCACCCAGCATGCGCGCCAGCTCTTCTTCGCGCGCCTTGCTGTCCAGCTTTTCCACGGCGCTCTGGGTCATGCCTTCCACCGGCGCCTTGCTGACCCGGTAATGGGCATGGCCCTTGGAGGCGACCTGCGGCAGATGGGTCACGCACAGCACCTGGCGCTTCTCGCCCAGAGCGCGCAGCTTCTGGCCGACGATGTCGGCCACCGCGCCGCCGATGCCTGAATCCACTTCGTCGAACACCATCGTCGGCACCGCGTCCAGATCCAGCGCGGCCACTTCAATGGCCAGCGAGATGCGTGACAGTTCACCGCCCGAGGCCACCTTGCGCAGGGCGCGCGGCGGCTGGCCGGCGTTGGCGGCGACCAGGAACTCCACGCGTTCGGCGCCCTGCGGGTCGGGCTTGCCGGCGTCCTGGGGTTCCAGCTCGATCAGGAACTGGCCGCCGCCCATGCCCAGCTCGGCGATGATGCCGGTGGTGGTGGCCGACAGTTCGGCGGCGGCGCTGCGGCGGCTGGCGGTCAGCACTTCAGCCTGCACGCGCCAGGCGGCGGCGGCCTTGTCGATCTCGCCGGCCAGGCGCTGCAGGCGCTCGTCGGCGCCGCGCAGTTGCTCCACTTCGGCATGCATGCGCTCGCGTTGCGCGCCCAGCTCGTCCATCGGCACGCGGTGCTTGCGGGCCAGGTCGTGCAGGCGGCCGAGGCGGCGCTCGTTCTCCTCGAACTGTTCCGGGTCGGCATCCAGATCGTCGTGCACGCGGTCAAGCAGCGACAGGGCTTCGTGCAGCTGGATCGAGGCATTCTCGATCAGGCCGTCCACCTCGCCCAGCCGTGGGTCGTGTTCGATCAGGCGCGACAGCTCGTGGCGCACCTGCTGCAACAGGTCCAGCGCGGAGCTGCCGTCGTCACCGTTGAGCTGGTTGCTGGCCGCCTGGCAGGCACTCAGCAGGGCGCTGGCGTGGGCCTGGCGACGGTGGCTGGCGCCGAGTGCCGCGATCGATTCCGGCTCAAGGTCTTCCCGGTCCAGTTCGCGCAGCTGGTGCTCGAGGAAGCCGATCCGGTCACTGACGTCGCCCTGTTGCGACAGCGCCAGCGATTCATCGACCAGTGCCTGCCAGGCCGCGGCGGCGCGCCGTACCTGGCGGCGTTCGTTCTCGTTGCCGGCATAGGCATCCAGCAGCGCCAGCTGCGACGGGCGCGTCAGCAGGGCCTGCTGTTCGTGCTGGCCGTGGATCTCCACCAGCAACGAGGCCAGGTCGCCCAGCTGGGCCAGGGTCACCGGGCGGCCGTTGATCCAGGCCCGGGAACCGCCGTCGGCGCGGATCACGCGGCGCAGCTGGCATTGGTCCTCGTCGTCCAGCTCGTTGTCGGCCAGCCACTGGCGGGCGGCCTGCAGCTGCTCCAGCGCGAATTCGGCGGAAAGCTCGGCGCGGGCGGCGCCATGGCGGACCACGCCGCTGTCGGCGCGCAGGCCGGACAGGAAGCCCAGCGCGTCGACCATCAGCGACTTGCCGGCGCCGGTCTCGCCTGAAACCACGGTCATGCCTGGCCCGAACTCCAGTTCGGTAGCGCGGACGACGGCGAAATCCTTGATCGAAAGATGTCTGAGCATGGGTAAGGGGGTATCAGCAGCCGCGCAACGCTAGCACGCGGGCGCGGGAGGTCCAATGACTTGCCAAGGTGATGCGCCGCCATTATCTAGTGTCCGTGTCTCACAGGTTGATTCCATGCACGGTTCTCCCGACCAGCTTGCCCCGCGTGCGCGCCATCTGCTGCGCACGCTGATCGCGCGTTATATCCAGGACGGTGAGCCGGTGGGCTCGCAGACGCTGGCACGCGTGGCCGGGCTGGAGGTCAGCCCGGCCACCATCCGCAACATCCTCGGCGACCTGGAGGACCTGGGCCTGCTGGCCTCGCCGCATACCTCGGCCGGGCGGGTACCGACCGCGCACGGCTACCGGGTATTCGTCGACAGCCTGCTGCAGATGCAGCCGCCGGGCGAGGGCGAGCTGGCCCGGCTGCGCCAGGAGCTGGCCGGCGGTGGCAGCACCCAGGCCCTGCTCGGCAGCGCTTCGGAACTGTTGTCGGCGATGAGCCACTTCGTCGGCGTGGTCAGCGCCCCGCGGCGGGAGCAGTTCGCCTTCCGCCAGATCGATTTCGTGGCGCTGGACGGACGGCGGGTGCTGGCGATCCTGGTGTTCGCCGACAACGAGGTACAGAACCGGGTCATTGAGACCCGCCAGGAGTTTGCGCCGGGGCAGCTGGAGCAGGTCGCCAACTACCTCAATGCGCATTTCGCCGGCCTGCCGCTGGCCGAGATCCGCACCCGCCTGCTGCTGGAACTGCGCGATGCCCGGTCCGAACTGGAACAGCTGCTGGCGCACAGCATCGAACTGGCCGAACAGGCCCTGCAGCCGCCGGCCGACGACATGCTGGTGGCCGGCCAGACCCGGCTGATGGGGGTGCAGGACCTGTCTGACCTGGAGCGCCTGCGCGAACTGTTCGAGCTGTTCTCCAGCAAGCGCGAGATCCTGCAGCTGCTGGAGCGGACCATCCAGGCGCCGGGCGTGCGCATCTTCATCGGCGAGGAGACCGGGATGATGCCGCTGCAGGGCGTCTCGCTGGTCACCGCCCCGTACACCGCCAACGGCCAGGTGCTGGGCGTGCTGGGCGTGATCGGTCCCAAGCGGATGGCCTACGACCGCGTGATCCCGCTGGTCCAGGCCACGGCCGATGTGCTCGGCGCGGCCTTTTCACCGGCCTCGCGCACGCCGGGAACATCCGACGCTTGAAACGCAGCATCCCGCCCACACTAGGGTGGTTGGAGGCGGAGTTTGACCGCCAGGGACCCAGACATGAACCACGAACAGCCAGATATCGAATCCCAGCAGAGTGCCGCCGATGCGGCCGCCACCGCCGGCGTCAACGACGAAGTCGAGCGCCTGCGCGCCGAAATCGAACAGGTCAAGGCCGATGCCCTGCGTGAGCGCGCCGACCTGGAGAACCAGCGCAAGCGCGTTGCCCGTGACATCGAACAGGCCCGCAAGTTCGCCAACGAGAAGCTGCTGGGCGATCTGCTCCCCGTGTTCGACAGCCTGGACGCCGGCCTGAAGGCCGCCGGCGACGACCCGCACCCGCTGCGCGAAGGCCTGGAGCTGACCTACAAGCAGCTGCTCAAGGTCGCTGCCGACAACGGCTTGGTCCTGCTGGACCCGATCGGCCAGCCGTTCAACCCGGAACACCACCAGGCGATCAGCCAGGCCCCGACCCCGGGCGCCGCCCCGGGCAGCGTGGTGACCGTGTTCCAGAAGGGCTACCTGCTCAACGAGCGCCTGCTGCGGCCGGCGCTGGTGGTGGTGGCCGCCGAGTGATCCCGCGGGGCCGGGCGGCGGACAGCCACCGCCACCCGACCCGACGCTGAACGCGCCGGATGACCGGAAACACAGCGTTCGGAGGATGGCTTGAATGTTCCACGAGCCTCCCCCACATCGTATTCATCCACCGGCCGAACGGCCGGACTGACCCCAACAAGCATCCTCAGGAGTCTCCCCCATGGGCAAGATCATTGGTATCGACCTCGGCACCACCAACTCGTGCGTGGCGATCATGGACGGCGGCAAGGCCCGCGTCATCGAGAATTCGGAAGGCGATCGCACCACCCCGTCGATCGTCGCCTACACCAAGGACGGCGAAGTCCTGGTCGGTGCCTCGGCCAAGCGCCAGGCCGTGACCAACCCGAAGAACACCTTCTACGCGGTGAAGCGCCTGATCGGCCGCAAGTTCACCGATGGCGAGGTGCAGAAGGACATCGCCCACGTCCCGTACAGCATCCTGGCCCATGACAATGGCGACGCCTGGGTGGCCACCAGCGACGGCAAGAAGATGGCGCCGCAGGAAATCTCGGCCAAGGTGCTGGAAAAGATGAAGAAGACCGCCGAGGACTTCCTCGGTGAGAAGGTCACCGAAGCGGTCATCACCGTGCCGGCCTACTTCAACGACAGCCAGCGCCAGGCGACCAAGGACGCCGGCCGCATCGCCGGCCTGGACGTCAAGCGCATCATCAACGAGCCGACCGCGGCCGCGCTGGCCTATGGCCTGGACAAGGGCGACAACAAGGATCGCAAGATCGTGGTGTACGACCTGGGCGGCGGCACCTTCGACGTCTCGGTGATCGAGATCGCCAACGTCGACGGTGAAAAGCAGTTCGAAGTGCTGGCCACCAACGGCGACACCTTCCTGGGCGGCGAAGACTTCGACAACCGCGTCATCGAGTACCTGGTTGAAGAGTTCAACAAGGACCAGGGCATCGACCTGCGCAAGGATCCGCTGGCCCTGCAGCGCCTGAAGGACGCTGCCGAGCGCGCCAAGATCGAGCTGTCCAGCGCCCAGCAGACTGAAGTGAATCTGCCGTACGTCACTGCCGACGCGTCGGGTCCGAAGCACCTGAACATCAAGCTGACCCGCGCCAAGCTGGAAGCGCTGGTGGATGACCTGATCAGGAAGTCGATCGAGCCGTGCCGCGTCGCCCTGAACGATGCCGGCCTGCGTTCGAGCGACATCAGCGAAGTGATCCTGGTCGGCGGCCAGACCCGCATGCCGAAGGTGCAGCAGGCCGTGACCGAGTTCTTCGGCAAGGAACCGCGCAAGGACGTCAACCCGGACGAAGCCGTGGCACTGGGTGCGGCGATCCAGGGCGGCGTGCTGGGCGGCGACGTCAAGGACGTGCTGCTGCTGGACGTGACCCCGCTGTCGCTGGGCATCGAGACCATGGGTGGCGTGTTCACCAAGATCATCGAGAAGAACACCACCATCCCGACCAAGGCCTCGCAGGTGTTCTCCACCGCCGAGGACAACCAGTCGGCCGTGACCGTGCACGTGCTGCAGGGTGAGCGCGAACAGGCCCGCTTCAACAAGTCGCTGGCCAAGTTCGACCTGTCCGGCATCGAGCCGGCCCCGCGCGGTCTGCCGCAGGTGGAAGTGTCCTTCGACATCGACGCCAACGGCATCCTGCATGTGTCGGCCAAGGACAAGAAGACCAACAAGGAACAGAAGGTCGAGATCAAGGCCGGTTCGGGCCTGTCCGAGGAGGAGATCGCGCGCATGGTCGCCGACGCGGAAGCCAACCGCGAAGAAGACAAGAAGTTCCAGGAACTGGTGCAGGCCCGCAACCAGGCCGACGCCCTGATCCACGGCACCCGCAGCGCGATCACCGAGCACGGCAGCAAGGTCGGCGGCGATGTCATCGGCAAGGTCGAGGCAGCGCTGGCTGACCTGGAAACCGCGATGAAGGGCGACGACAAGGCACAGATCGAAGCCAAGTCGAAGGCACTGGAAGAAGCTGGCCAGTCGCTGTTCGCCGCTGCTTCGGCCGACCAGGGCGGTGCCCCGGGTGCCGACGCCGGCAATGCCGGCAAGGCGCAGGACGACGTGGTCGACGCTGAGTTCACCGAAGTCAAGGACGACAAGAAGTCCTGATCCGGACCGACGCGGGACGCTGGCCACCAGCGTCCCGTTGTCGCATCAGGGTCCTGACCGCCCACCGGCGTGTCGGGGCGCCCGACGCAAGAGCGGACCTGGTTCCGCTCTTCCGCTTTGACGAATCCCGACGTTCCGGAACCCGATTCACGATATGAGCAAGCGCGATTACTACGAAGTGCTGGGCGTTGCCCGCACCGCCACCGACGAAGAGCTGAAGAAGGCCTACCGTCGCTGCGCGATGAAGTTCCACCCGGACCGCAACCCGGGCGATACGGCGGCCGAAGCCTCCTTCAAGGAGTGCAAGGAAGCCTACGAAGTACTGTCCGACGGCAACAAGCGCCGCATGTACGACAGCCACGGCCACGCCGCGTTCGAGCACGGCATGGGCGGCGGTGGTCCGGGCGGCCCGGACATGAACGATATCTTCGGCGATATCTTCGGCAACATCTTTGGTGGCGGCGGTGGTCCGCGCCAGGCCCGTCGCGGCGCCGACATCGGCTACGTGATGGAGCTGGACCTGGAAGAAGCCGTGCGCGGCGTCGAGCGCCGCATCGAGATTCCGACCCTGGCCGAGTGCAGCGACTGCGATGGCAGTGGCTCCGAGGACGGCAAGGTCGAGACCTGCAACGTCTGCCATGGCCGTGGCCAGGTGCGCATCCAGCGCGGCATCTTCGCCATGCAGCAGGCCTGCCACAACTGCGGCGGCCGTGGCCAGATCATCGCCAAGCCCTGCAAGACCTGCCATGGCAACGGCCGTGTCGAGGAAGACAAGGTGCTGTCAGTGAAGGTGCCGGCGGGCGTCGATACCGGTGACCGCATCCGCCTGCAGGGCGAGGGTGAAGCCGGGCCGGCCGGTACGCCGCCGGGCGACCTGTACGTGGAAGTGCGCGTGCGCGAGCATGCGATCTTCCAGCGCGATGGCGACGACCTGCACTGCGAAGTGCCGATCCGCATCTCGCAGGCGGCACTGGGTGACACCGTGCGCGTGGCCACGCTCGGCGGCGAGGCGGAGATCCGCATCCCGGCCGAGACCCAGACCGGCAAGCTGTTCCGCCTGCGTGGCAAGGGCGTACGTTCGGTGCGCAGCCGCAGCGAGGGTGACCTGTACTGCCGTGTGGTGGTGGAGACCCCGGTCAACCTCACCAACGAGCAGCGCAAGCTGCTGGAGCAGTTCGAAGCCACCTTCGTTGGTGAGGAAGCGCGCAAGCATTCGCCGAAGTCGGCCACCTTCATCGATGGCGTGAAGGGCTTCTGGGACCGCATGACGTCCTGAGTTCTCAACGCAAGCATTGAACGGTAGCGCCGGGCCATGCCCGGCGTTTTCGTATGCGGTCAGCGGAAAAACGCCGCAGGTGTCTGCCCCAGCTGCCGCTTGAACATGCTGGTGAACGCGCTTGGGCTGTCGTAACCCATCGCCAGCGCGACATCGATGACCTTGTCGCCGACGGCCAGCCGTTCCAGTGCGGCCAGCAGCCGCGCCTGTTGTCGCCACTGCCCGAAGGTCATGCCCAGTTCGCTGGCGAAATGGCGCTGGATGGTTTTCACGTCCACCTGCAGGGCCTGCGCCCAATCCTGCAGCGTGGCGTCGTCGCCGGGATGCTTCTGGATGTGCTGGCAGATCCGCTGCAGGCGCGGGTCGGTGGGCGAGGGCAGGTGCAGCGGCAGCACGTCCATGCGGTGCAGCTCGTCCAGCAGCAGGCGCACCACGCGGCCGTCGCGGCTGTCGTCCACATGCGCGGTCTCGATCAGGCTGGCGGCCAGCAGCAGCTCGCGCAGCAGCGGCGCCACCTGTACCGCGAACGCTTCGTCCGGCAGCTGCGGCGCGAAGTCCGGCTCCACGTACAGGCTGCGCATGTGTACTTCGGCGACGCAGTCCACCGCATGGGCCGTGCCGGCCGGGACCCAGATCGCGCGGGTTGAAGGCACTACCCAGCGGCCGCCGTCTGCACGCACCACCATCAGTCCGGACATGGCGAACACCAGCTGGTGACGCCGGTGCCGGTGGGGCGCGATGTGGGTCCCGGGCTTGTAATGGCGGGCGCGGCAGGTCACTGGGCGGTGCACCGGAACCTCGTTCCACGGCGCGGTCTCGCGGACCTGGCAGGGGATGTCCTTTTTGCGATATGCCATGACCCGAACGCGGCAGAAGGGAGGGGGAGGTCACCGTAGCATGCGTGGCTCGCCCCCAACCTGACTGTATCCATGTCGACCCTGGCTTCTCCCGCAACCACCTCACGCCCGGTGGCCCCCGGCGTGCTGGCCGCCATCTCCACCTCGCATGTCGTCAACGACATGATGCAGTCGCTGATCCTGGCCATCTATCCAGTGATCAAGGGCGGCTTCAACCTCAGCTTCACCCAGATCGGCCTGATCACGCTGACCTACCAGCTCACCGCCTCGATCTTCCAGCCGTTGATCGGCATGGCTACCGACCGCCGCCCGGCGCCGTACTCGCTGCCGATCGGCATGGCCTCGACCCTGTGCGGCATGCTGCTGCTGGGCTTCGCACCGAACTACGCGGTGGTGCTGATGGCGGCGGCGATGGTCGGCATTGGTTCGGCCATCTTCCATCCGGAAGCCTCGCGCATCGCGCGGCTGGCCTCGGGCGGTCGCCATGGTTTCGCGCAGTCGGTGTTCCAGGTCGGTGGCAACTTCGGTACCGCGCTGGGCCCGCTGATTGCAGCGGCGGTGATCGTGCCGTATGGCCAGCATGCCGCATCGTGGTTTGCCGGCGCCGCCCTGATCGGCATCGCGCTGCTGACCTATGTCGGCCGCTGGTACGCGCTGCACCTGGGCATCCCGCGCCCGGCCAGCACCGCCTCGACGGCGCCGCGCCATCCGCCGCGCACCGTGGCCAAGGTGCTGGCGATCCTGCTGGTGCTGATCTTCAGCAAGTACTTCTACATGGCCAGCATCGGCAGCTACTTCACCTTTTACCTGATCCACCATTTCGGCATTCCGGTGGCACAGGCGCAGCTGCACCTGTTCGCATTCCTGGTGGCGTCCGCGGCCGGCGGCTTCCTCGGCGGCCCGCTGGGTGACCGCATCGGCCGCAAGCCGATCATCTGGACCTCGATCCTGGGCGTTGCGCCGTTCGCACTGATGCTGCCGCATGCCGATCTGTTCTGGACCACGGTGCTGGCGGTGCTGATCGGTTTCGTGCTGTCCTCAGCGTTCTCGGCCATCGTGGTCTATGCGCAGGAAATGATGCCGCACCGGATCGGCATGGTGTCCGGCCTGTTCTTCGGTTTCGCGTTCGGTATGGGCGGGCTGGGTGCCGCCGTGCTGGGCCTGCTGGCGGACAAGACCAGCATCGAGTACGTCTATCAGCTGACTGCGTTCCTGCCGCTGCTGGGCATCGTGGCGGCGTGGCTGCCGCCGTCGCGGCCTGCTGCTCACTGAGGGGTTTTGGTTGGCAGGGCTTGCAGCCCTGCACCCGCAGAGGCAACGGCAACAGCCGAAGCGCGCTATCCGTGGGGTGGCGGGGTGGGGCCGGTTGAGGGGGACGCTGCAAGTCCCCCTCCGGGGCCCGGCCCAGCCGCTGGCGGCTGTGCGTTCGGGCGCTTGCGAAGCGGTGCTTCGCAAGCAAAGCGCCCTCACCCATGTAAGCTCAGTTGCCGCTTGCTCGTGTGCGCTGTCCTGCCCACACGGCAAGACCGGGGTTGGGCGTCCTGCCCAACCCGCCCGAGGCATACCTCGGGCCCATGCGGCTCTCGCCCCCTCAACCGGGCCCACCCCGCCTTCGACAGTTTTCCGCGATCTGTCGGAACAGCTCGTGGGGTCAGATCCGTTTTCCGAAGGAAAACGGATCTGACCCCGATTTATTTCGGTATCCCACAGATGTGCCGACCAACGGTCGGCACCCACCAACAGTCGCGGGAATCTGTCAGAGGCGGGGCGGTGTGGGTGGGCAGGACCGTTGGCGCCATGGATGGCGCCATCGAGCCCCCATGGATGGGTTTACGGCGTGTCCTGACCACCCACACCGCCCCGCCATCCCACGGAATGCGGCTCTTGATCTTGCTTCGGCTTCGCCTTCGGCAGGTGCAGGGCTGCAAGCCCTGCCGAAAACCCCCTTGGGCGTAGAATGCGGCCATGAGCGAATCCCTTGATAACCACCTGGTCCACGGCCGCCGCCAGCGGCCCGACGGTCCGTCGCCGATCGATGTCATCTCGGTCCAGTCGCAACTCGTCTACGGTCATGCCGGCAACAGCGCGGCAATCCCGCCGATGCGCGCGCTGGGCGTGCGTGTGGCAAGCATTCCGACGGTGCTGCTCAGCAACGCGCCGTTCTACGACACCACGCGTGGCCGCGTGCTGCCGGCCGACTGGTTCGCCGACCTGCTGCTCGGCAGCCACGAGCGCGGCCTGCCGCAACGCGCGAAGATGCTGGTGTCCGGCTACTTCGGCAGCACCGCCAACGGTGCCGCCTTCGCCGACTGGCTGGACGCGATCCTGCCGGGCTGCCCGCAACTGCGTTATTGCCTGGACCCGGTGATCGGTGACACCCACACCGGCCCGTACGTGGAACCGGGCCTGGAAGCGATCTTCGCCGAGCGCCTGCTGCCCCATGCCTGGCTGGTGACCCCGAACGCCTTTGAACTCAATCGCCTGACCGGCATGCCAGCGCTGGCCGAGGCCGATGCCATCGCCGCCGCGCGCACGCTGCTGGATCGCGGCCCGCATTGGGTGATCGCGCACAGCGTGGGCGGCACCCCGGGTGAACTGGTAACCCTGGCCGTTGGCCGCGAGGAAACCTGGCGCTGGACCTCGCCGTTGCTGCCAGTGGACGTGGCAGGCACCGGTGATGTGCTGATGTCGCTGGTGGTGTCGTTCCTGCTGCGCGGCGAATCGATGCAGCAAGCGATCTCGCGCGCGATTGCCGGCACCCATGCGGCGCTGGAGGCGACCCTCGACAACGGCTTCGAAGAGTTCGACGTGATTGCTGCAGCGCCGGCGGCGCTGGCCGAAGGAACGCGCTTCCGCGCCGAACGCGTGGCATGAGCGGCCTGGACCCACGCACGCCGCGCACGGTCGGCATCATCGGCAGTGCCGGCGCCTACGGGCGCTGGCTGACCCGCTTCTTCCAGCAGCACATGCAGCTGCAGGTGATCGGCCACGATCCGGCCGATCCGGACTCCCATACGCCGGAACAGCTGCTGGCGCAGGCTGACGTGTTGGTGTTCTCGGCACCGATCCGGCATACGCCGGCGCTGATTGCCGCGTACGTGCAGCAGTCGGCCGGCCGCGAGCAGGACCGGCTGTGGCTGGACGTGACCTCGGTAAAAGAAGCGCCGGTGCAGGCGATGTTGGCCTCTCAAGCCGAAGTGGTCGGCCTGCACCCGATGACCGCGCCGCCCAAGGCGCCGACCCTGAAGGGCCGGGTGATGGTGGTCTGCGAAGCGCGGCTGCGGCACTGGCAACCGTGGGTTGATACGCTGTGCACGGCGTTGCAGGCTGAGTGCGTGCGCGCCACGCCGCAGCATCACGACCAGATGATGGCGCTGGTGCAGGCGATGGTGCATGCCACCCACCTGGCCCAGGCCGGCGTGCTGCGCCAGTACCAGCCGCAGCTGGGCGACCTGGCCGCGATGATGCCGTACCGGTCGGCATCGTTCGAACTGGATACGGCGATCATCTCGCGCATCCTGTCGCTGAACCCCGCGATCTACGAGGACATCCAGTTCGGCAACCCGTACGTGGCGCCGATGCTGGAGCGCTTGGTCGGCCAGCTGCAGGCCCTGCAGGCCCAGGTCGGGCAGGGCGACGACACTGCACGCAGTGCATTCCGTGAGCAGCTGTTGTTGGCCAATCGCACTGCCTTCGGCGAGCAGGAACTGGCTGACGGCAACTACACGTTCGAACGCGTGGGTTACCTGTTGGCGGACCTGACCGAGCGCAACGCGCTGTCGGTGCATTTGCCGGAGGACCGGCCGGGCTCGCTGCGTGAACTGTTGAACGTGTTCGAGCAGCACCGCATCAGCCTGGCCTCGATCCATTCCTCACGCACGCCCGGGGGCGAGGTGCATTTCCGTATCGGATTCGTGGCCGGCAGTGATCCGACGGCCATCCGTCGGGCAGCGGCCGAGGTGGACGCCAGCGGCATCGGACGGGTGCTGGGCTGAGCACATTCATCCACAGGTGGTGTGGATGGTTTCTGAGCAAAAGTGTGGATAACCGCGCGCAGCCCTTGGCAGCCAAGGCTGTCAAGATGCCTGGTGAAAAATTGACCATGCTTCTTGTAGCGTCGAGCCATGCTCGACCGCCTTTGGCAAAAAGCATGTCGACCAAGGTCGACACCCACCAGAGCGGGGCGGAATGAAATCCGGTAGCGCCGGGCCATGCCCGGCGAACCTCAGATCGTCAGCCTCAGCTCACCGCCGCTTGTCGTGAATTCGCGGCCATTGCGCACCAGCTGGCGCCCGTCATCCAGCTCATAGCGTGGCGTAGCTTCGGAGTGGTGCCCGCTGCCACTCGCTTCGGGCTTGAACTCGATGATGATGTGGCTTTCGCCGTTGCTGTCGACGGCGGGGAACTGACGGAACGACATCGTGCACCTCCTTCAGCGGATGCTGCTGTTGCGCGGCCAGCTTGGCCGCGCCGATGTTAGCCGGACGTCATCAATCGATGAACTGCAGGCGTGCCAGTTCAGCGTACAGTCCGTCTTCGGCCAGCAGCTGTGCATGCGTGCCCTCGGCGACGATGCGGCCCTGGTCCATCACCACGATGCGGTCGGCCTTGAGCACGGTGGCCAGGCGGTGGGCGATGACCAGCGTGGTGCGACCCGCCATCAACCGTTCCAATGCCTGCTGCACGCTGTGTTCGCTCTGTGCATCCAGCGCGCTGGTGGCCTCATCCAGCAGCAGGATCGGCGCATCCTTCAGCAGCGCGCGGGCAATCGCCACACGCTGCTGCTGGCCACCGGAAAGACGGGCACCGCGCTCACCCAGCTCGCTGTCATAGCCCTGCGGCAACGCGCGCAGGAAAGCATCGGCCTCGGCTGCACGCGCGGCATCCTCGACTTCCGCGTCGCTGGCCTGCAGGCGGCCATAGCGGATGTTGTCGCGTGCACTGGCCGCGAACAGCGTCGGCTGCTGCGGCACCAGCGCCAGCTGCGCGCGCAGCTCGGCCGGGTCGACCTGGCGCACGTCGATGCCGTCCACGTCAATGCGGCCGCTGGCTGGGTCATGGAAGCGCAGCAGCATCGAAAGCACCGTGCTCTTGCCCGCCCCTGACGGACCCACCAGCGCTACGGTCTCGCCGGGGCGCACATGCAGGTTGAAGTGGTCCAGTGCGGCCTGGTCTGGTCGCTGCGGGTAGTGGAACACCACGTCGTCGAATCGTATCTCGCCACGCAGCGGTTGCGGCAACGCGTGCGGCTGGGCCGGCGCGCGGATCTCGATGTCTTCCTGCAGCAGCTCGCCGATGCGGCCCATGCCGCCGGCGGCGCGCTGCAGCTCATTCCATACTTCGGCCAGCGCGCCCACCGAACCGCCGCCGATCAATGCATACAGCACGAACTGACCCAGCGTGCCGGCGCTGAGGCGGCCGTCGATGACGTCGTGCGCGCCCAGCCACAACACGCCGACGATGGCGCCGAACACGAGCAGGATGGCGCTGGCGGTGACCAGCGACTGCGCGCCGATGCGGCGCCGAGCGGCACCGATGGCGTCACCGAGCGCCTTGTCGAAGCGACCGCGTTCATAGGCTTCGCGCGCATGTGCCTGTACCGTGCGCACCGCTCCCAGTGTCTCACTGGCCAGGCTGTTGGCGTCGGCGATGCGGTCCTGGCTGTTGCGTGCGACGGTGCGCAGCTTGCGTGCGCCGATGATGATCGGCAGCACCGCCAGTGGGATGCCAAGCAGCGACCACGCCGCCAGCCGGGGACTGGTCACAAACAGCATCGCCAGGCTGCCGATGACCGTGACCGTGCTGCGCAGAGCCACCGACATGGTCGAGCCGACCACGCTGCGCAGCAGTTCGGTGTCTGCGGTCAGGCGCGAGACCAGCTCTCCGCTGCGGCTGCGGTCGTGGAAGCCGGCGCCCAGCTGGATCAGGTGGGCATACAGCTGGCTGCGCAGGTCGGCCACGACTTTCTCGCCAAGCAGCGACACGAAGTAGAAGCGCGCGGCCGTGCCCAACGCCATCACTACCGCTACCAGCATCAGCAGGGCGAACGCACGGTTGATCTGGCCGCCGCTGCTGAAACCATGATCGATCATCTGCTTCACCGCCGGCGGCAGGCTCAGCGTGGCGGCCGAAGACACCGCCAGGGCCAGCAGCCAGGCGGTGAACAGCCCGCTATGGCGGCGCACGAATGGCCACAGCGTGCGCAGGCTGCCGAGGCGCCGCAGCGGCGGGGTCGAAGCGGGGGCGTCGTCCTTGTCAGTCATCCTGGTCGTCGTCTTCTATGCGGATACGGTCACGGGTGGCGTCGCGCAGGCGGATTTTCAATGCGTCGACCTGATCGGCAGGCAATTCGATCCGCAGGCACACGCCATGGGCATCGAACTGTTCATCGCGCTTTTCGGCACCGAAGGCGGGCAGGGTGGCGTGCAGGGTACCCAGATCCTCGAAGCCGGCCAGCAGCTGCAGCCGGGCCATCGCTAGCAGCGGCAGGCGCGGCGCGGTACGCAGGCACTCGGCGGCGGCGCCACCGTAGGCGCGTACAAGGCCACCGGCGCCGAGCTTGATACCGCCGAACCAGCGGGTCACCACCACCATCACCCGGTCGAAACCCTGGCCGTCGATCGCCGCCAGGATCGGACGTCCAGCCGTGCCGGCCGGCTCGCCATCGTCGCTGGAGCGATAGTCCTGCCCGTGCCGGTAGGCCCAGCAGTTGTGGGTGGCATCGGCCACCGCGACCTGCTGCAGGAACGCCATGGCCGCTGCGGCGCCGTCGATGGGCGCGGCATGGGCGATGAAACGGCTGTGTTTGACTTCCAGCGTGTGGCTGACCGGCTGGGCGAGAGTATCGAGCATTCCCGCCATTCTACGGGGTTGCCAGGTATTCCCGTTCGCTTCAATCGTCCAGCAGTGGGCGCAGGTCGCGTGGCAGGCGCGCTTCCGGGTACTGCTGCATGTAACGTTCCAGGCTGGCACGGGCCAGATCGCGCTGGCCGTCGTCGCGTCGTGTACGGATTTTCTGCAGCCACTGCCGACGCGGCAGTCGTGCGTCGGCGTCCACCTCGTCCTGCACGGCGTCCGCGCTCAGGCCCGCATCGGTGCTGCGGCGCATGATGCCTGGTGCGGAACGGCTGGGAGCCTCACGCTTCATCGAGGTGATTTCTACCCGGTCCAGCGCCTGCGCCCGCTCGACTTCGGCGGCATTCGCTGCCGGTGCTGCGGCCGTGCGTGCTTTCAGCGCCCCGGACGCTACCGGCGCGAATGCCGGTGCCGGTGCCGAGTAGGCGGCGGGTGCCGGTGGCGCAGGAGGCGCCGCTGCCGGCGCTGCGGCCGGAGCGGGCGGAAGGGCCGCAAAGGAGGTATCGGCGGCGGCATCTGCAGCCATCGATCGTGCAGCCTGGGCCGGCGCGTCAGCGGACTCGGCCGGCGCAGGCTTGCGCGTGCGCGCGATGACCGGTGCCGGTGCCGGGCCAGCGGCAACAGGGCCTGCCTCGGGCGCTGCGGGCGCAGCGGCCGGTTCCGCTGCCACCACCGCGCTGTCGGCTGCGCGGTTGCCAGCGGCCTGATCGGCAGCCGCGCTGTCTTCTGCCGCAGCCGGTGCCGCAGCCACGGCCGCCTCACCGGCCGGAATCGGCGGCGGTTCCGGACGCAGCTGCCAGGCGATGCCGATGGCGAACACCATCGAGGCGGCGATGCCGAACACGGCCGGCCAACGCGGGCGTGTGCGCTGCGTGCGCGGCGCCTCCGGAGAGGCCACTGCATCGGCAGGCGGAGCATCCACGGCGGCACGGGCCGCGGCCAGAATGGCGGTGTCCAGTGCAGCCGGCGGTGCCTGTTCGGCGCGACGGCCGAGCAGCCGGGACAGCTCGCGTTCTTCCGGCGTCAGTGGTTCGTCTCGGTTCATGCGTTCAACCCCGCACGCAGCTTGTCCATCGCATAGCGCAGCCGCGATTTCACGGTTTCCCGGCCTACGCCGGTGATCTGGCCGATCTCCTCCAGGCTCAGTTCCTGATCCAGCCGCAGTTGCAGCACTTCGCGCTGCTCCGGCGGCAGTTGTTCCATCGCCAGCTGGATGCGGCGACGTTGCTCGAATTCGGATAGCTCGCCTTCCGGGGTCTGCCCATCCTCGATCGCGGCCAGGCGCAGATCGGCGTCGGCCGGCGCGGCGGGGCGATGACGGGCGGCACGCCAATGGTCATTCAGGCGGTTGTGGGCGATGCGGAACAGCCAGGTGCTGAACGCGGCCTCGGGCTGCCAGCCGGCGCGGGCGCTGATCACCCGCTGCCAGACGTCCTGGAAGATCTCCTCGGCCAGCGCGTTGTCGCGCAGTTGCCGAAGCAGGAAGCCGAACAGGCGCTTGCGGTGGCGCGCATACAGGCTTTCGAAGGCGCGCAGGTCGCCACCGGCCCAGGCCAGCATCAAGGCTTCATCGGTTGGCAGTGCGCTGGCTTCCACGGCGTACAGGGTAAGGCCTGCGGGCGATGGCGCATAGCCGGTGGCGGGGGCGGGCAGGGCGAGGGTCATGGCTCGGATGGGGCTACGGACAGCAGGAAAAACGTACGGGTGCACGATTCGGGGTTTACGGGCTTCCATTGCCCCCCGGGTGGCGCGCTATGCTCGGCGGCTCAGGGGAGGCGACGCACAGACGGCGCCAAGAGATTGTCATTTGTCCACGCATGCTGAACCGGCGGAAGAGTCACCACACGAGGCCGTGCTGAGCACGGCGCTGGTGCGCGCGTTGCATGCGCTTTTGCCGGAAACGGCCGTGGTTCGCGTTGGCTGGGACGACCCGCAGCTCGGTCGTGGCCAGGGCGGCTGGCCGTCGCCAGCAGTTGCCGGCCAGGTGGCCGCGGAGCCGGGAATCGGCGAGGGTCAGCATGGCTGGGAATACGACGGTGCGCGGTTGCTGTTGTCGGTAGCCGGGGCGGCGCCTTCGCCTGCATGGTGGGGGGTTGCCAGGCAGGCGATGGAACTGGCGCTGCAGCGCGGCCGCCAAGCCGGCCAGATCAAGGCACTGGAAGAGGCCGAGCGGCTGCAGCAGGCCCTGTTCCAGATTGCCGATCTGGCCGGTGCCGATCTGGAAATGCCCGAGATGCTGCGCCACGTGCATGGCGTGCTCGGCACGCTGATGTATGCCGAGAACTGCTACATCGTGGAATACGACGATGTGCGCGACCAGATCCGGTTCCTGTACTTTGCCGATCAGGTCGATGACTTCGTCGCCGATCCCACGCAGAGCCATGACGCCAGCGAGATGCCGCGCAGCCTGACCGTGGCGCTGCTGCGCCATGGCAAGCCGCTCAGTGGCCCTTCGCGCAAACTGCTGGCGCAGGTGATGGAACAGGAGCATGACCCGCAGCGCGGTCCCGAAAGCCTGGACTGGCTGGGCGTGCCGATGCTGCGCGACGGCCGCGTCTGCGGGGCCATCGTGGTTCAGAGCTATGAACAGGCCGCCCGCTACGGCGAGGCCGAGCGCGCACTGCTGGGCTTCGTCGCCCAGCACGTGCAGACCGCGATGGATCGGCGCCAGGCGCAGGTCCGGTTGGAACAGCAGGTGGCGCGGCGCACCCAGGAACTGCAGCGGGCCAACCACAGCCTGCAGGACGAGGTAGCCGAGCGTCGTCGTGCCGAACAGCTGCAGACCGCCCTGTACAACATCGCCGAAATGGCGATGTCGGCCGACAGCCTGGCTCAGTTCTACGGGCAGGTGCACGGCGTGGTCGGGCGCCTGCTCGACGCGCGCAATTTCTACATCGCCCTGGTCAACCCGGCCGGCAACGGCCTGGATTTCGTGTATTCGGTGGACGAGCACAATGCCAGCCGCGCGCCACGGCCCTTCAGCCGGGGCCTGACCGAATACGTGGTGCGCAACCGGCGCCCGCTGCTGGCCTCGCGCGCGCAGATCGATGCGCTGCTGGCCAGTGGCGAGGTGCGTGAATCCGGTGCACGTTCGCACTGCTGGCTGGGCGTGCCGCTGCTGCGCGACGACGAAGTGGTCGGCGCGATCGTGGTGCAGAGCTACAGCGAAAACAGCACGTTCAGCGTTCACGACCAGCGCCTGCTGACCTTCGTCGCCCAGAACATCGGTACCGGCCTGGCCCGTCAACGCGACCAGCAGCGGCTGCGTTCGGCGCATGCCGAACTGGAAAAGCGCGTGGAAGAACGTACCCGCGAGCTGGCCGAGGTCAACGAAAAGCTGCTCGGGCAGATCGGCGAGCGGCTGCGGGCCGAGCAGCGGCTCACCCATCAGGCCATGCACGATGCGCTGACCGGCCTGCCCAATCGCCTGCACCTGCTGGATCGACTGCAGGATGCGCTGGTGCTGGCCAGGCGTGAGGGTGGCCCGGTGTTCGCCGTACTGTTCCTCGATCTGGATCGCTTCAAGCTGGTCAACGACAGCATCGGGCATGCCGCCGGCGACCGCATGCTGGAGGAAGTGGCCAAGCGCATCGTATCGATGGCCGGCGCCGACGACGTGGTGGCACGGCTGGGCGGTGATGAATTCGCGGTGCTGCTGCAATGCCCGCAAGGTCTGGCCCAGGCACTGGATTTCGGCCAGCGGCTGCTGCTGGCGTTGCAGGAATCGATGTGGATCGCCGGGCGCGAACTGTTTCCGTCCGGCAGCCTGGGCATTGCCCTCTGGAATCCGCGCTACCGCACCGGAGAAGAGCTGCTGCGCGATGCGGATGCGGCCATGTACCGGGCCAAGGCGCAGGGCCATGACCGCTGTGCGATTTTCGACGAGGACATGCGCGAAGAAGCCATGCGCAGCCTGGACCTGGAAGCCGACCTGCGCCGTGCGATCAACAACCGCGATTTCGTACCGTTCTACCAGCCGATCGTGCGCTTGTCCGACGGTGAAGTGGTCGGCCACGAGGCGCTGCTGCGCTGGCAGCATGAGCGCCGTGGCCTGCTGCTGCCCGGCGCGTTCCTGGAGCTGGGCGAGGAAAGCGGCCTGATCGAGCAGGTCGACTGGCTGATCTACGAACAGGTGATCATTGGCCTCGCCGAAGGCGGGCACAGCTATGTATCGGTCAACGTATCACCGCGGCATTTCCGCTCTGCAGAGTTCAGCGGCCGCCTGTTCGGCCTGCTGGACGCATACGGGGCCGATCCGCAGCGGCTGCGGCTGGAAATAACCGAGGTGTCGCTGCTGGATGATGCCCCGCACACCCTGCGCATCCTGCAGGGGCTGCGCGAGCGCGGCATCCAGGTGCAGCTGGACGATTTCGGTACGGGCTTCTCCGCGCTGTCCTACCTGCACCGTTTCCCGATCAGCACGTTGAAGATCGACCAGAGTTTCATCGCTGGCCTGCATGGGCCGGAAGTGCAGAGCACGCGCGCGCTGGTCGAGGGCGTGCTGTCGCTGGCGCGCACGCTGGGCATCGAAACCATCGGCGAAGGAATCGAGACCGAGGCGCAGCGGCAGACCCTGCGCGAACTGGGTTGCGACTACGGCCAGGGCTACCTGTTGGGGCGGCCCGCCCCGTGGTCGCACGCGGCGGCCTGAGCCCACCGCGTGCGGCTGCATCAACGCAGGGCAGCGCGACGCTTCTCGTCGATCCACTTCGAGGCCTGGGCCGGCTGGTAGTTCTGCATCCACTCCAGCATCGCTTCGATGTCCGAGCCGTACCACAGGTCCTGGCGCTGGTCCGGGTGCAGGAAGCGCTCTTCCACCATGCGATCGATCATGCCGATCAGCGGGGCGTAGAAACCTTCCACATCGAGGAAGGCGCACGGCTTGTTGCCGATGCCCAGCTGGCGCCAGGTCAGCATTTCAAAGATCTCTTCCATGGTGCCGAAGCCGCCGGGCAGGGCGACGAAGCCGTCAGCAAGATCGAACATGCGCGACTTGCGCTCATGCATCGAACCGACGATCTCCAGTTCGGTCAGGCCGCGGTGGGCCACTTCCCAGTCGGCCAGCTGGCGCGGGATCACGCCGGTCACCTCGCCGCCAGCGGCGAGCACGGCATTGGCCACGGTTCCCATCAGGCCGACGTTGCCGCCGCCATACACCAGGCGCAGGCCGTCGCGGGCAATGCGGTCGCCCAGGGCAATGGCGCGTTCGGTGTAGGCCGGCTTGCTGCCAGCGTTGGAACCACAGTACACACAGATCGATTTCATGGATCTTCCTGTCTCTTGGCCGGAAACGAAAACGCCCCGTCGCCAACCGCAGGGCGGTCGGGGACGGGGTGTCCTTGGATTATGAGCCCTTCTGTAGAGCCGAGCCATGCTCGGCTGCTCTTCGTTCAGATCGCGGCAAAGGCCGAGTCGAGCATGGCTCGACTCTACAAACGCCAAGCAGGCTTACGCGGCAGCGGCCTGTTCGCGGCGCGGGCCTTCACGCAGGGCACGGCCGACCATCCCCACCAGCAGGTCCAGCTCCTCGCTGTCCATGCCGAAGTGCGGGGTGAAGCGCAGCGAGTTCTCGCCACCGTGGATCACGTTGATGCCGTGCTGGCGCAGCCATTCTTCGGTGGAATTGGCGCCGTAGCACTTGAACTGCGGCGCCAGCTCGCAGGAGAACAGCAGGCCGGTACCCTGCACCTTGGTGATCAGGCCGCCCAGCTCGTTCTTCAGCTGCTCCAGCTTGCGTACGGCTTCGGCGCCACGTTCGGCGATGTTGGCGCGCACCTGGGGGGTCAGCTGGGCCAGCGTGGCGCAGGCCACGTCCAGCGCACGCGGGTTGCTGGTCATGGTGTTGCCGTAGATGCCCTTGCGGTACAGCTGCGCGGCATGCTCGGTCACCGCCAGCACCGACAGCGGGTACTGCGCGGCGTTCAGCGCCTTCGAATAGGTTTCCATGTCCGGCGGGTCCAGGCCTTCGAAGCCCGGGTAATCGACCACCGAGAGCACGCCATGCGCGCGCAGGCCGGCCTGGATCGAGTCGAGCAGCAGCAGGCTGCCATGCGCACGGGTCAGTTCGCGGGCCACGGCGTAGAACGACGGCGGCACCGAGCGGCCCGGGTCGCCTTCGCCCATCACTGGCTCCAGGAACACCGCCTCAATGAACCACTGGTTGCGTGCGGCGTCCTCGAACACCTTGCGCAGGCCGGCCTCATCGTACGGCGCCACGGTGATCACCGAATCCTCGCCACGGTAGCTGGCCAAGTGCTGCATGTAGCTCTTGCGGCTGGAATCGGAATACAGGGCAGGGCGGTCGGTACGGCCATGGAAGCTGCCCTTGACCACCACGCGCTTGATCGCAGCGCCAGCGTGGCGCGCACCCGGGTCGGTCTGCAGCTTGGCGTTCACGTCGGCGATGCGCGCGGCCAGGCCGACCGCTTCGGAGCCGGAATTCAGGCACATGAAACGGGCGAATGGGCAGCCGCCACGGCGATGGCCGATCTCGGCGCGCAGGGCGGTGATGAAGCGCTGCTGCGACAGGTTGGGGGTCATGATGTTGGCCATCACCTGCGGGCGGGCCATTGCCTCCAACACGGCGTCCGGGGTGTGCCCGAAGCCGAGCATGCCGTAGCCGCCAGCGTCGTACAGCACGGCGCCCTTCAGGGTGACCACCCACGGGCCGCGCGCAGCCAGTGCCACGTACGGGGTCACCGCGTCATCGGCGTAGAAGTTGACGAAACCATCCTGCATCGCGTCGATCTGCGCCTGTTCGTCCTGCGCCAGCAGCGGCCCCAGGTCGGCCTGCACGCGCGCGAATTCCTCGGCGGCGGCGTCCACCGCGGCGATCAGCTGCGGGTGGTTGGCGGACAGGGCGGTCAGCGTGGCGTCGTCCAGGCCGGAGGTGAGGCGGGTGCCGGGCTGGGCGCGCAGGGGGGCGAGGCGTTCGATGAAGCTCATTGCAGATCTCCTGAAACGATGGGTCGCACGGGCCTTCAAATGCAAAACGCGCGTCATCACGCGCGCTTGGGGGCAGGCTCGTGCAGCGGACTTCCAACTCGATGCTAGCACTTGTTTTTTTGCGCGATAACCCCGCAGAAACCTGCTGCATAGCAGCATTTTGCGCGACGTTCGCCGCGAAGCGAGCCGGCTCGCAGACGCTGGACGTACAATGCGCGCCATTGTCGACCTGTTGCCGCCCACTGCCTTGAAGAAGTCCGATTTCCACTACGACCTGCCGGCTGAACTGATCGCGCAGGCTCCCTTGGCCGAACGTTCCGCCAGCCGCCTGATGCTGGTGCCGGCCGCACCTGCGGCCTTCACCGATCTGCAGGTGCGCGACCTGCCGTCCCTGCTGCAGCCGGGCGACCTGCTGGTGTTCAACGACACCCGCGTGATCCCGGCGCGCCTGTTCGGGCAGAAGGCCAGCGGCGGCCGCGTGGAGATCCTGATCGAGCGCCTGCTCGGTGGCCAGCAGGCCCGTGCCCAGGTCGGCGCCAGCAAGTCGCCGAAGGCCAGTAGCCGCATTGCGCTGGATGCCGGTGGGGAGGCCGAGGTGCTGGGTCGCGACGGCGAGTTCTACGTGCTGCAGTTCCACGTGCCTGAGTCGCTGGAGCAGTGGCTGCTGCACGCCGGCCGCCTGCCGCTGCCGCCGTACATCCAGCGTGAGCCGGGCGTGGACGATCGCGAGCGCTACCAGACCGTGTTCGCGCGCGAAGTGGGCGCGGTGGCGGCACCGACCGCTGGCCTGCATTTCGACGAACCGCTGCTGGCCGCGCTGAAGGAGAAGGGCGTGGACTTCGGCCACGTCACCCTGCACGTGGGGGCGGGCACCTTCCAGCCGGTGCGCGCCGATGACCTGAAGGACCACGTGATGCACCGCGAGTGGCTGAACGTCGGCGCCGAACTGGTGCAGCAGGTGCGGCGCACGCGCGCCGCCGGCGGCCGGGTGATCGGCGTCGGCACCACCGTGGTGCGCGCGCTGGAAAGCGCGATGCGCGATGGCGAGCTGCTGCCGTTCGCCGGTGAAACGCAGATCTTCATCACCCCGGGCTACCGCATCCGCAGCGTCGACGCGATGGTGACCAACTTCCACCTGCCGGAAAGCACGCTGCTGATGATGATCTCCGCGTTTGCCGGCAAGGAGCGGGTGTTCGAGGCCTACCGGCACGCGATCGAGCAGCGCTACCGCTTCTTCAGCTACGGCGACGCGATGCTGCTGTTCCCGCAGGCGGGGGTAGGGCGCTGACCTCTGCCTGCTTGTGGTGGGTGCGCACCGTTGGTGCGCACTTGCAGGTGCCTGGAGACCAGGAAAGCCACGCATGGCGTGGCTCTACTGCCCAGGTAGATCCACACCATGCGTGATGAATCCGGTAGCCCCGGCCATCCCGGGCAAACCGCTCCGCCGGGCGTGGCCCGGCGCTACCGGAGCAGGGAGGGCGGTTTTGGGAGACAATGGGCAACTATTTGCCCGAATGACCGCTCCATGTCCCGATTGCAGTTCCAGCTCCAGACCCGCGACGGCCGTGCCCGCCGTGGCCGCCTGACCTTCCCGCGTGGCACGGTGGAAACGCCGGCCTTCATGCCGGTGGGGACCTATGGCTCGGTCAAGGGCATCCTGCCGGACCAGGTGCGGGCGCTGGGCGCCGAGATCATCCTCGGCAACACCTTCCACCTGTACCTGCGCCCGGGCCTGGACATCATCGCCGACCACGGCGGCCTGCATGGCTTCTGCCGCTGGGATGGCCCGATCCTGACCGATTCGGGTGGTTTCCAGGTGTTCTCGCTGGCCCACCGCCGCAAGATCACCGAGCAGGGCGTGACCTTCGCCTCGCCCACCGATGGTGCCCGCGTGTTCCTGGGCCCGGAAGAGAGCATGAAGATCCAGAAGGTGCTCGATTCGGACGTGGTGATGATCTTCGACGAGTGCACCCCTTATCCGGCCACCGAGGATGTGGCGCGCCGCTCGATGGAGCTGAGCCTGCGCTGGGCCCAGCGCAGCCGCAACGCGCATGACGAGCTGGGCAACGATGCGGCCCTGTTCGGCATCGTCCAAGGGGGCGTGCACACCGACCTGCGCAGCCGCTCGGCCGAGGCCCTGCAGGCGATCGGCTTCGACGGCTATGCCATCGGCGGCCTGGCCGTGGGCGAGCCGGAGCACGAGCGCAACGCCATGCTGGACCACCTGGACCCGGAGCTGCCGGGTGACCGCCCGCGCTACCTGATGGGCGTGGGACGGCCGGAGGACCTGGTCGAGGGTGTCGCACGTGGCGTGGACATGTTCGACTGCGTGATGCCGACCCGCAATGCGCGCAACGGCCATTATTTCACCTCGTTCGGCACCGTCCGCATCCGTAATTCCCAGTACGCGCGCGACATGGACCCGATCGAGCCGGGCTGCGGCTGCGTGGCCTGCACCGGTGGCTATACCCGTTCCTACCTGCGCCACCTGGACCGCTGCAACGAGATGCTGGCGCCGATGCTGGGCACCCTGCACAACCTGTTCTATTACGAAAAGCTCATGGCCGACATCCGTGCGGCCATCGAGGCGGGAACCTTCCTGGCCTTCCGTGAGTCTTTCTACGCGGCACGCGGGGCGGTGGCCCCGCCCCTCTAACCCGGACGCCCCCTGCCAAACGGTCCAAGGACGAACGCCCGGGGCCGTGGCATACTTCAAGGCTGACCCAGATCCGCGGTCGACACCCCCGCCCCTCAAGGGACGGGAGCGCCGCCCAACCAAAGGACCAACGATGAACCTGCTTGCTTTCCTGATTCCCGCCGCCCACGCCCAGGCCGCCGGCGGCCAACCGCAGGGCATGGGCCTGACCACGCTGCTGTTCCCGATCATCCTGATCGCCATCATGTACTTCCTGATGATCCGCCCGCAGATGAAGCGGCAGAAGGAGCACAAGGCCATGCTGGAGAAGATCAAGCGTGGCGATGAAGTGCTGACCAACGGCGGCATCGCCGGCATCGTCACCGACATCGGCGACAACTTCATCACCATTGAAGTGGCTGACAACGTGCGCATCCGCGTGCAGAAGGGCGCTGTCGGCAACGTGCTGCCGGCCGGTACCCTGAAGTCGGCCCAGTAAGCCACTCCCTTTCCGAAGCACAACCGCGGCGCCGGGGATGGCGCCGCGCGGGACCCAAGCAATGCTCGAATTTCCACGCTGGAAGTACGTCGTCATCCTGATCGTACTGGCGCTCAGCGCGCTGTACGCGCTGCCCAACATCTACCAGAAGGACCCGGCCATCCAGATCACCGCCAACCGTGGCGGGCAGATCGACGATGCGCTGCGCGACCGTGTGCTGGCCGACCTGAAAAAGGCCGGCATCGCCACCATCGGTGCCGAAAAGGAAGGGGAAAGCCTGATCGTCCGCCTGTCGGACCTGAAGGCGCAGTCCGCTGCCAGCGACGTCCTGCGTGACACCGTCGGCGAGAAGTACACCGTGGCCCTGAACCTGGCTTCGACCGTGCCGGACTGGCTGGCCAACCTCGGCGGTCGCCCGATGGTGCTGGGCCTGGACCTGCAGGGCGGCGTGCATTTCGTGCTGCAGGTCGACCAGAAGGCTGCCCTCGACAAGCGTCTGGACGCCTATACCGAAGACGTGCGCAGCACGCTGCGCGACGCCCGCATTCCGTACCAGTCGGTGGAACGCCGTGCCGACAACAGCATCGTGGCCAACCTGAGCCCGTCCGCCGGCGACGACGCCGCGCAGCGTGCGCGCGCCGCCCTGGTGAAGGCGCAGCCGACGCTGGGCTATGACGTCAGTGGCAACCGCATCACGGTCACCGTGCCGGAGACCGAGATCACCCAGATCGCCAATGGCGCCATCGAGCAGAACATCAACACCCTGCGCAACCGTGTGAACCAGTTGGGCGTGGCCGAACCGATCATCCAGCGGCAGGGTGCGGACCGCGTGGTCGTGCAGCTGCCGGGTGTGCAGGACACCGCCGAAGCCAAGCGCATGATCGGCGCCACCGCCACCCTGGAGTACCGCGCGGTGGTCGAGGGCAATGCGCAGGACGCCATCAATTCCGGCCGCATCCCGCCGGAGGCGAAGGTGTACCAGCGTCGTGACGGCCTGGGCCCGGTGCTGCTGAACAAGCGCGTGATCGTCACCGGTGACCAGATGGTCGGCGCGCAGGCGGTGACCGATCCGAACAGTGGCTCTCCGGCCGTCAGCGTGACGCTGAACAATGTCGGCGGCCAGCGCATGTTCGACTTCACCAGCGCCAACGTGAACAAGCCGATGGCGGTGGTCTACACCGAGCGCGTGCCGACCGTGACCGTCGTCGACGGCCAGGAAGTGCGTGGCTTCAAGGTCAACGAGGAAGTGATCTCGGTGGCCAACATCAATGGTGTGTTCGGCAAGAACTTCCAGACCACCGGCCTGCAGAAGAAGGAAGCCGAGGACCTGGCCAAGCTGCTGAAGTCGGGTTCGCTGGCTGCGCCGATGGACTTCGTCGAAGAGCGCGTGGTCGGCCCGAGCCTGGGCGCCGAGAACGTCAAGAACGGCATGCGCGCGGTCGTGTTCGCATTCCTGTTCACCCTGGTGTTCTTCAGCATCTACTACCGCATGTTCGGTGTGATCACGTCGGCGGCGATGCTGTTCAACCTGCTGATCGTGGTGGCGGTGATGTCGCTGTTCGGCGCGACCATGACCCTGCCGGGCTTCGCCGGCCTGGCGTTGTCGGTCGGCCTGTCGGTGGACGCCAACGTGCTGATCAACGAGCGTATCCGAGAAGAGCTGCGTGCCGGCGTGCCGGGCAAGACCGCGATCGTGACCGGTTACGAGCGTGCTTCGGGCACCATCCTCGACGCCAACCTGACCGGCCTGATCGTCGGTGTGGCGCTGTTTGCATTCGGTACCGGTCCGCTGAAGGGCTTCGCGCTGACCATGATCATCGGTATTTTCGCCTCCATGTTCACCGCGATCACCGTGTCGCGTGCGCTGGCGACGCTGATCTACGGCCGCCGCAAGAAGCTCCAGAACGTGGCCATCTGACGGGACGACACGCACATGAAACTGTTTCCGCTGCACATCCTCCCGAACGACACCAAGATCGACTTCATGCGCTGGCGCCATGTCGCCATGGCAGTCACCATCGTGGTGTTCCTGGCCTCGGTCGCCATCATCGGCATCAAGGGCTTCAACTACGCACTGGACTTCACCGGCGGCACCCTGATCGAAGCCCGCTTCGACAAGGCGGTGGACGTCGAGCAGGTCCGCACCAAGCTCGAGCAGAACGGCTTCGAAGGCGCGCAGGTGCAGAGCGTCGGTGGCAACACCGATCTGCTCATCCGCCTGGCGCCGCACGGCGAGCATGCGCCGGGCACCGGTGATGCCGCTGCCGAGGACAAGGCCACTGCCGCTGCCGTGGTGAAGGCACTGTCCACGGCTGACAACCAGGCCACCGTGCTGCGCAACGAGTTCGTCGGCCCGCAGATCGGCAAGGACCTGGCGATGAATGGCCTGTACGCCACCATCTTCATGCTGGCCGGCTTCCTGATCTACATCGCGGTGCGCTTCGAATGGAAGTTCGCGGTCACCGCCAGCATCGTGGCGATGTTCGACCTGATCGTGACGGTGGCTTACGTGTCCCTGCTGGGCCGTGAGTTCGACCTGACCGTGCTGGCCGGCTTGCTCTCGGTGATGGGCTTTGCGATCAACGACATCATCGTGGTCTTCGACCGCGTCCGCGAGAACTTCCGCAGCCTGCGCGTGGACTCGATGGAAGTGCTGAACCGCTCGATCAACCAGACGCTGTCGCGTACGGTGATCACCGCGGTGATGTTCTTCCTGTCCGCGCTGGCCCTGTACCTGTACGGTGGCAGCTCGATGGAAGGCCTGGCCGAGACGCACATGATCGGTGCAGTGATCGTGGTGCTGTCCTCGATCCTGGTGGCGGTGCCGATGCTGACGATCGGTTTCCTGCGCGTCAGCAAGCAGGACCTGCTGCCGAAGGCGAAGGACGTCGAGGCCCTGGCTCGTCGCCCGTAAGCGTCCCGCTGCGCGCAACACGCAGAGAACCCCGCGCAAGCGGGGTTTTTTGTTGGCAGGGCTTGCAGCCCTGCACCTGCAGAGGCAACAGCAACAGCAACAGCAACAGCGGGCATTCCGTGAATTGGTGGGGCGGTGTCGGAGTGCGGGGGCGCCGCAAGTACGTCCCTGTAGGCTTGGCAGCCGCTTGCTCGTGCGCGCAGTCCTGCGCGCACGGCAAGACCGGGGTTGGGCGTCCTGCCCAACCCGCCCGAGGCATGCCTCGGGCCCATGCGGCTGACACCCCGCACTCCGACACCGCCCCACCTCTGACAGATTCCCACGGCTGTGGGTAGGTGCCGACCTTGGTCGACACATTTGTCAGATATCGAAACAATTCTGGGGTCAGATCCGTTTTCCTTCGAAAAACGGATCTGACCCCAAGAGCTGTTCCGACAGATCGCGGAAGACTGTCAAAGGCGGGGTGGGTCCGGTTGCGGGGGTGTCCGCGGCATGGATGCCGCGGCCAAGCCCCCATGGACGGGTTAACGGCGTCCCCCGCAACCGGACCCACCCCGGCATCCCTCAGTAGCCCGGCTTTTGACATTGCTGTTGAGGTTGCCGGCCAGCGGCCGGCACTACCGCAGGTGCAGGGTGCAACCCTGCAGAACAAACCCCACCCTACGCCAGCGTCGGTTGTGCATTCGGCCCCCGCACACTACGATCCTGCGGTTCGCGCGCACAGGCGCGCGCCCATATTCCTGCTGAGCGCCCTGTGCGCCGCATCTGCCAACCCGAGGTATCCATGGTCATCAAACCGCGCGTCCGCGGCTTCATCTGCGTCACCACCCACCCGACCGGCTGCGAGGCCGCGGTCAAGCAGCAGATCGACTACATCCGCGCGCGCCCGCCGATCCAGAACGGCCCCAAGCGCGTGCTGGTGATCGGCGCCTCCACCGGCTACGGCCTGGCCGCACGCATTACCGCCGCGTTCGGCAGTGGCGCGGCAACGCTGGGCATCTTCTTCGAACGCCCGGGCAGTGAATCCAAGCCGGGTACCGCCGGCTGGTACAACTCGGCCGCGTTCCACAAGTACGCCGACGAAGCCGGCCTGTATGCCAAGAGCATCAACGGCGATGCCTTCTCCGATGAGGTGAAGGCGAAAACCATCGAGATGATCAAGGCCGATCTCGGCCAGGTCGACCAGGTCGTGTACAGCCTGGCTGCACCGCGCCGCAAGCACCCCAAGACCGGCGAGATCATCAGTTCCACGCTGAAGCCGATCGGCGAGCCGATCACCCTGCGTGGCCTGGATACCGACAAGGAAGTGATCACCGAGACCACTCTGCAGCCTGCCACGCCGGAAGAGATCGCCGGCACCGTTGCGGTGATGGGTGGCGAGGACTGGCAGATGTGGATCGACGCGCTGGCCGATGCCGGCGTGCTGGCCAACGGCTGCACCACCACGGCCTTCACCTACGTGGGCGAAGAGATCACCCAGGCGATTTACTGGAACGGCTCGATCGGCGCCGCCAAGAAGGACCTGGACACCAAGGTGCTGGGCCTGCGCGAGAAGCTGGCGAAAATCGGCGGCGACGCGCGCGTGTCGGTGCTGAAGGCCGTGGTGACCCAGGCAAGCTCGGCCATTCCGACCATGCCGCTGTACCTGTCGCTGCTGTTCAAGGTGATGAAGGAAAAGGGTACTCACGAAGGCTGCATCGAGCAGCTCGACGTGCTGTACGACATCCTTTACGGCGGCAGGGCCGATGGCACGGCGGTCGAGCGCCTGCGCCACGATCTGGTCGATGGCGATGGCCACACCGTTGCGCTGGTTGACGAGGAAGGCCGCCTGCGTGCCGACTACAAGGAAATGGCGGCGGACGTGCAGGGCAAGGTGGTCGCGCTGTGGCCGCAGGTGACCAACGAGAACCTGTACGAAATCAGCGACCTGGCCGGTTACAAGGCCGACTTCCTGCGCCTGTTCGGTTTTGGCGTGGAGGGCGTCGACTACGAGGCCGACGTCAATCCGGACGTGAAGATCGACAACCTGGTCGACATGACCTGATCAACGAAAAGGCCGGCGAAAGCCGGCCTTCTCTTTGTGTAGAGCCGAGCCATGCTCGGCTGCTCTTCGCTTGAGTCCCGCAGCCGAGCATGGCTCGGCTCTACAGAGAGGCATCACCCAAACTCGAACCCCATCTCCGGCAACGCCGGGCCGACGAAATCGCCCTGCACGTAATCCACGCCGGCACTGAACAGCAGGGTCATCGAATTGGCGTCGCTGACGAACTCGGCGATGGTGCGGATACCGGCCTCCTGCGCGCGTGCGGTGATCTGGCTGATGCGATCGATGTTCTCGCGGGTGGCCGCCAGATCGCTGGTGAAACCGCGGTCCAGCTTGAGGAACTGCGGCTGGAAGTGGGCGAGCAGCTGGAACGAATCCAGTCCGGAACCGAACTGTTCCAGGCCGATGCGGCAGCCCAGGGGCGCCACTTCAGCAAGGAACTGCTGCGCACTGCGCAGGTGGGTGAACACCTTGGCTTCCGGCGCATGCAGCCACAGCCGTTCGCCGGGTAAACCCTGCGCCTGCAGCTCGCGGCGCAGGGTGGCGATCATCTGCGGGTCATCGAACGATTCCGGCGTGACCTTCACCAGCACCTGGGTGGCATGACCCGCACGCGCGCGTTCACCCAGCACCGCGATCGCCTGCGAGACCACCCAGCGGTTGATGTCGGCCAGCAGCCCGTGCTCTTCGGCGATGCCCAGGAACGCGGTCGGGCTCAGCAGTTCGCCATTGTGTTCCAGGCGCAGGTAGGCCTCGTAAAGCTCCAGTGGCTCGCCCTGCAGGTTCAGCACCGGCTGGTAGTGCAGCTGGAAGCCGTCGCCAGCCAGCGCCTCGCGGATGCGGGCGACCCAGCGCAGCACGCGCTCTTCCTCGACCCGGTCGGCGGCGGCCGGGTCGAAGATGCGGCAGGTGTTGCCCAGTTCGGCGGCGGCCTGCGTGCATTCGCTCGCGCGTGCCAGCACCTGGCCGATGCTGGCGATCTTCTCGCCCACCTGCACGCCACCGATGCTGACCGTTACCGTGGCCGAACGCGCGCCGATGCTGAAGACGTGTGCGGCGTAGGCTTCGCGGATGCGCTCGGCCAGCGCCACGGTCTGCGCGTAGGGCCCGGCCTGCAACACGGCGAAATTGTGTTCGCCGAAGCGGGCCAGTTGCGCGTCCGCGCCAACTACTTCGGCCAGCAGGCCGGCGAGGGCGCCGATCAGCGTATCGGCCGAGGCCAGGCCGATGTCCGGCAGCAGGCGCGCATAGTGGTCCGGCTCGATCAGCAGCAGTCCGAACTGGCCCTCGCTGCGCCCGGCCTGGGCCACTGCGCTTTCCAACTGCAGCATGAAGGTCGGTCGGTTGAGCAGGCCGGTCACCTGGTCACGCTGGCGCAGGTCCTCGACCTCGCGTGCCAACTCGGGATCGAACTCCATGCGGCGGCGGAGCACCACCTGCAGGCAGGATTCGCCCTCGTAGGTGGCGGCGGTGAATTCCATCGTCGCCGGGAACGCACTGCCATCCTGGTGGCGCGCGTCGAGCTGGTACTGCGGCGGCGGCGCTTCGCCGCGGCTGAGGCCCTTCAGCAGCTGCTTGAAGCCTTCCACGTGCTGCGCGGCAACCATGTCCAGCAGCGAGATGCCTTCGATATCGTCGAAATGCTCGTAACCGAACATCTCCAGGTAAGCGTCGTTGGCACGGATGTGCATGCCTTCATGCACGTAGGCGATGGGATCGCGCGAGGAGGCAATCAGCGCATCGCAGCGGCGCTCGGTCTCACGCATCTGCGCCTCGATGCGGCGCAGGCCACGCCGTGCCTGCAGGTCCACCCACTGGTCACGGACCACGGCCAGCAGGTGCTCGGAACGCTGGCGCAGGGCGAGGGCACGGATGCCATGGCTGCTGGCCTGTACCAGTTCGTCTTCGTCGATGCGCTCGGCCAGCAGTACCAGCGGGATGTCCTTGCCGCTGGCGGCAATATGCTGGGCCACCAGCGGCAGCGGAATGCCCTGCGAAGGCGAGGCCAGCACCAGGTCGATGGCCTGGCTGGCCAGCACCTGGGCCAGCTCGGCAGCATCCTGCGGGCGCCACGGACGCACCGCGATGCCGCTGTTGCGCAGGGTGCTGACGATGGCTTCGGCATTCTCGCCGCTGTCATCGACGATCAGCAGGCGGATGGTGATGTCGTTCGCGTTCTGCATGCACTGCTCCCCAATCTGCAAATCTAGATACACGATGCGCGCCGAACCGTCCATGCGCGCACCCCTTGCGCGCAACGAACGGCGATGTGGTTCACACCACGCCACCGGCCGCGTGGCCGCTGGCCCAGGCCCACTGGAAGTTGTAGCCGCCCAGCCAGCCGGTCACATCCAGCACCTCGCCGACGAAATGCAGGCCGGGTACGCGCTTGGATTCCATTGTCGAGGACGACACCTCGGCGGTATCCACGCCGCCCAGGGTGACTTCGGCGGTGCGATAGCCCTCGGTGCCGCTGGCCACCAGCGGGAACGCGCCCAGCAGCTGCGCGGCCTGGCGCAGCACCGGCTCGTCCAGCTGACGCACCGGGCGGTCCGGCAGCCAGTGCTCGCACAGGCGCTGCGCCAGCCGCTTGGGCATCACGTCGCCCAGCACGGTGCGCAGCTCGGCGGCGGGCCGCTCGCGCTTCATCTGGCGCAGCCACTCGCCCGCATCCTGGCCGGGCAACAAGTCCAGCTCCAGCGCATCGCCGGGCTGCCAGAACGAGGAGATCTGCAGGATGGCCGGGCCGCTCACGCCGCGGTGGGTCAGCAGCATGAAGTTCTGGAAACTCTTTCCGTTGCAGCGCGCCTCGACCGGCAGTGCGACGCCGCTGAGGTCGGCCAGCCGCTCCTGGTGCTTGCCGCTCAGCGTCAGCGGGACCAGCCCGGCGCGGGTCGGCAGCACCTGGTGGCCGAACTGGCGGGCAATTTCGTAGCCGAAGCCGGTGGCGCCCATGCTCGGAATCGACAGGCCGCCGGTGGCAACCACCAGCGAGGCGCAATGGAACAGGCCCTGCGTGGTGTGCACGCGGAAACCATCGCTGCCGTGCTCGATGCGCTGCACGCTGCATTCGGTGCGGATCTGGGCACCGGCCGCCTGGCATTCGTCCACCAGCATCTTCACGATCTGCTTGGACGAGATGTCGCAGAACAGCTGGCCCAGTTCCTTTTCGTGATAGGCGATGCCGTGCTTGCTGACCAGCTCGATGAAGTGCCAGGGCGTGTAGCGCGCCAGCGCGGACTTGCAGAAGTGCGGGTTGGCCGACAGGAAGTTGGCCGGGGTGGTGCCGGTGTTGGTGAAATTGCAGCGGCCGCCGCCGGACATCAGGATCTTCTTGCCGACCTTGTTGGCATGGTCGATCACCTGCACCTGGCGACCGCGCTGGCCAGCCGTGATCGCGGTCATCAGCCCGGCCGCGCCGGCGCCGATGACCACCACGTCGCAGCGGATCGTGCTCATGCCTTGGCGCGCTTGCGCCAGTCCGGGATCACGTCAAGCTGCATCTGATCGTTGAGCAGCTGCACTTCACCGTCCTGGATCAGCACGCTCCAGCGCATCGCGCGCTGGATCTGCTGGCCCCACAGTTCTACGAAGGCACCGTCGAGGTCGACCACCGACAGGTTGTCGAAGCGCGCCAGACCCTTGCCCTGCTTGCCCCACCAGATCTCCGAGGCGTTGCCGCCGTAATTGATCACCTGCACTTGGCGGCTGCGGTTGCTGGCCTTGCGGATGCGCGATTCGTCCGGATGGCCCAGGTCGATCCACTGCAGGATGTCGCCGGTGTAGTCGTGTTCCCACAGGTCCGGCTCATCGTCGGTGCTCAGGCCGCGGCCGAACTCCAGGCGATCGCTGGCATTGAGAGCGAAGGCGAGCAGGCGCACCATCAATCGTTCGTCGGTCTCGGACGGGTGCTGGGCCAGGGTCAGGTTGTGGGTCGCGTAGTAGCCGCGATCCATGTCGCTGATCTGCAGTTCGGCCTTGCGGATGGTGGCGGTAAGAGCCATGGGGGATCCGTAGACTAAAGACGTCAATGATAGAGGTTTGCTCGAAGGGTGTCCGTTGCCGGGCTGTCTGCGCAGCGTCAACGGTGGCACTCTTGGCGCTCTTTCCCGTGGCCGGAATGGACGCCATGACCCTGCCCAGCCACCTGCAGCTGCCCCCCGGCCACTGGCCCAGCCTGCTCGATGGCCTGTGCGCGCGTTTCCCGCGCATCGGTCGCGCGCAATGGCAGGACCGCTTCGCCCGAGGCCGTGTGCAGGATGCGCAGGGCAGGGCACTGGCGCCGGACATGCCCTGGCAGGTGGGGCTGGAAATCCAGTACTTCCGCGAGGTTGCCGACGAGCCGGTGATTCCCTTCGCCGAGACCCTCCTGCATCTGGATGAGCACCTGCTGGTGGCCGACAAGCCGCACTTCCTGTCGGTAACGCCGGCCGGTGGGTATGTGCGCGAAACCCTGCTGTCGCGCCTGGTCGCCCGCACCGGCAACACGGATCTGGTACCACTGCACCGCCTGGACCGGCTCACGGCGGGGCTGGTGTTGTTTTCGACCCAGCCGGCGACACGCGATGCCTATCAGCGCTTGTTCCGCGAGCGCCGCATTGAAAAGACCTACGAGGCGCTGGCACCGGCGCTGCCTGGGCTGGCGTTCCCGCTGCTGCGGCACAGCCGGCTGGCGCCAGACGAGCCGTTCTTCCGCATGGCTGAAGTGCCGGGCGAGCCCAATGCGCGCAGCCGGGTCGAACTGGTCGAAGCCGAGGGGGCGATCTGGCGCTACCGGCTGCTGCCGGAAACCGGCCGCAAGCACCAGCTGCGGGTGCACATGGCGATGCTGGGTGCGCCCATCGTGGGCGACGACCTGTATCCGCAGCTCAGAGTGCGCCCGGAGGGGGCGGACGAGCCGCCCCTGCAGCTGCTGGCGCAGGGCTTGGCCTTCAATGATCCGTTGAGCGGGGAGCGACGGCGCTTCCGCAGCCAGCACCGCTTGGTGCTGCCGGGTCAGGGCGACTAGGCCCGGTCAGCGGGCCGGGCGCCGCGCCAGCCAGCGGTCCAGCTCGGCGGCGAACAGCTGCCGGTCGCGCTGGCCCAGTGGTGGCGGGCCGCCGGTCTGGACCCCGGCGCCGCGCAGTTCTTCCATGAAATTGCGCATCGACAGCCGCTCGGCCATGTTGTTCGGGGTGTACAGCTGACCGCGCGGGTTCAGCGCCACGGCCTTCTTCTCCAGCACCAGCGCGGCCAGCGGAATGTCCTGGGTGACGACCAGGTCTCCAGCGGCGACCCGTTCGACGATGGCGCTGTCGGCCACGTCCAGGCCTTGGGGGACTTGGATCGAGCGCAACCAGCGCGACGGCGGGGTGCGGATCCACTGGTTGGCAACCAGGGTCAGTTCGATCCCGACCCGTTCAGCGGCCCGGAACAGGATGTCGCGAATGACGGCGGGGCAGGCGTCCGCGTCCACCCAGATACGGGGGAGGGCCAGTTCAGCTTGGGTTTCAGCTTCAGTCATTTACCCAGTGTAGGGTAGGAAAATCCTGAATGGGGGCTCAGGGTTAGCCTCGACCGGCTGCCAACCCTTGCCACGTCTAGCGGGCGGGGCCAGCCCATGAACGCCCCGGCTATCGCTTTTTGCAGAAAACACGCGTATCGTTGGCCCCACTGTGTTTGCTAGGGTCACCGTGAATCGTGGCCTGGTGCAGTTGATCTCACGATCCGCTCATCGATCCGCTTTACCAACGCCTGCAACTCAGTCTCGGCCCCGATACCCGGTGGCTGCGATTTTTTCAACATGTGTTTCAGGAGTTAGTCAAATGTCTGATCGTCAGACCGGCACCGTCAAGTGGTTCAACGACGCCAAGGGCTTCGGCTTCATCACCCCGGAAAGCGGCCCGGACCTGTTCGTGCACTTCCGTGCCATCCAGGGCACCGGCTTCAAGACCCTGCAGGAAGGCCAGAAGGTTACCTTCATCGCCGTCCAGGGTCAGAAGGGTATGCAGGCTGACCAGGTGCAGGCGGTCTAATCCGTCTGCTGCCGTTTGGTAGCCAGAACGCCGGAAGCGAGAGCTTCCGGCGTTTTTTATTGCCCGTTGTTTTTTTGTAGAGTCGAGCCACGCTCGACTGCTCTCAAAGCCACTCGAGCATGGCTCGACTCTACAAAGGGCATGCACTGCGCGCGGTACGATGTGGGCCTCCCCAAGGATCATCCCCATGCGCATTGTCCATCACCTGGAAAACTCCCGTTCCCTGCGCGTGCTGTGGATGCTGGAGGAGCTGGGGCTGGACTACGAACTGCGCCGTTATCCCCGTGATCCGAAGACGCTGCTGGCACCGCCCGAGCTGCGCAGGGTGCATCCGCTCGGCAAGTCCCCCGTGCTGCAGGACGGTGAGCTGGTACTGGCCGAGTCCGGCGCGATCCTCGACTACCTCGCGGATCGCTATGACACCCAACGCCAGCTGTCGCCGTCCCCGACACCGGCCGATGGCGCCGAGCGCATCGCCTACCGTTACTGGCTGCACTACGCCGAAGGCTCAGCGATGCCGCCGCTGCTGTTGACCCTGGTGATGGGCCGCATCCGCAACGCGCCGATGCCGTTCTTCGCCCGCCCGATCGCGCGCAGCATCGCCGACAAGGCCGAACGCGGCTTCATTGGTCCGCAGCGGCGCCTACACCTGGACTGGATGGAGCGCCGCCTGGCCGAAAGCCCCTGGTTCGCGGGTGAGCGGTTCAGCGCAGCCGACATCCAGATGAGCTTTCCGATCCAGGCTGCGGCCGCGCGCGGCGGTGGCCTCGACGACAAGCCGGCGCTGCGCGGCTTCCTCAAGCGCATTGGCGAGCGCCCGGCCTACCAGCGCGCCGAGGCCCACGGTGGACATCTGCAGGCGCTGAGCGGCAATTGAGGCCGTCGGCCGTCGCCCCCATCTTCTACACCATGGATAACGACAGCCCCCGTTTCGACAATCGCCTGCTGAATGCCCTGCCGGGTGACCCAGAGTCCGGCCCGCGCAGGCGTGAAGTGCTGGGCGCCGCCTGGTCGCCGGTGATGCCGACGCCCGTGGCGGCGCCCACGCTGTTGGCCTGGTCGCCGGAGGTGGCGGCGATGCTCGGCTTCGATGCCGATGAAGTGGAGAGCGATGGCTTCGCCGATGTGTTCGGTGGCAATGCGCTGTACCCCGGCATGCAGCCGTGGGCGGCCAATTATGGCGGGCATCAGTTCGGCCACTGGGCGGGGCAGCTGGGTGATGGCCGCGCGATCTCGCTGGGCGAACTGGTCGCGCCGGATGGCGGTCATTGGGAGCTGCAGCTGAAGGGTGCCGGCCCCACCCCGTATTCGCGGGGCGCCGATGGCCGCGCGGTGCTGCGCTCGTCCATCCGCGAATTCCTGTGCAGCGAGGCGATGCATCACCTGGGCGTGCCGACCACGCGCGCGTTGTCGCTGGTCGGCACCGGCGAAGACGTGGTGCGTGACATGTTCTACGACGGTCATCCCCGCGCCGAACCCGGCGCCATCGTGTGCCGTGTATCGCCGTCGTTCCTGCGCTTCGGCTCATTCGAACTGCCGGCCTCGCGTGGTGAAACTGGCTTGTTGCGGCAGCTGGTCCACGCGTGCATCGCCCGCGACTTTCCGGAGCTCGAAGGGCAGGGCGAGGCGCTGTACGGTGACTGGTTCGCGCAGATCGCGGTGCGCACTGCCGAGATGATCGCGCACTGGATGCGCGTCGGCTTCGTGCATGGCGTGATGAACACCGACAACCTGTCCGTGCTAGGCCTGACGCTGGATTACGGTCCGTATGGATGGGTCGAGGACTTCGATCCGGACTGGACGCCGAATACCACCGATGCCCAAGGCCGGCGCTATCGTTTCGGCACCCAACCGCAGGTGGCGTACTGGAACCTGAGCCGACTGACGCAGGCGTTGTCGCCATTGTTTGCCGATGTCGAACCGTTGCAAGCGGGACTGGCGGCGTACCAGTCCACGTTCGTTGCCTGCACCCGTCGCGATGCAGCGGCCAAGCTCGGCCTGGCAGCGGCGGATGATGAGGACCTGCAGCTCTACCTGCGCTGGCAGCAGCTGATGCAGGACGGCAGCATGGACATGACGCTGGCCTGGCGCGCGCTGATGCGCGTTGATCCAACGTCGCCCGATGTGGGCGTGCTTGACGCGGTGTACTACGACGAGGCGCGCCAGCAGTCGGTGCAGGCACCGCTGCAGCAGTGGTTGCAGGACTACGCGGCGCGACTGCGCGTGGATCCGCTGTCGGCCAGCGAGCGCACGGCGAAAATGGCCGCGGCCAATCCGCTGTACGTGCTGCGCAACTGGCTGGCCCAGGAGGCCATCGATCGCGCCGAGCAGGGCGACCTGGGCGGTGTTCACGCATTGCAGGACGTACTGCGTGACCCGTATACCGAACGCGCCGGGCTGGAGCACTTTGCCGGCAAGCGCCCGGCGTGGGCCGACAACCGCGCCGGCTGCTCGATGCTGTCCTGCAGTTCCTGAGGGTGGGTTTCGGCAGGGCTGCGCCCTGCACCTGCAGAGGCAAGGGCCGAATCCAAAGCCAAAGCCAGAGCCAAAGCCAGAGCCAAAGCCAGAGCCAAAGCCAGAGCCAAAGCGGCTCTGGATTGTCGATGGTCTGGCGGGGCGGTGTGGGGCTGCAGGACACGCCGTAAACCCATCCTTGGGGGCTCGATGGCGCCATCCATGGCGCCAACGGTCCTGCAGCCCCACACCGCCCCACCTCCGACAGATTCCCGCTGCTGTGGGTAGGTGTCGACCTTGGTCGACACGGTCGATCCACGCCATGCGTGGATGCTTTTCGTTCAATTCTCGAAATATTCGATTTCGATGAAAGTTCATCCACGCATGGCGTGGATCTACGACAGATCGCAGGAATCTGTCGAAGGCGGGGTGGGTCCGGTTGCGGGGGCGTGAGCCGCATGGGCCCGAGGCATGCCTCGGGCGGGTTGGGCAGGACGCCCAACCCCGGTCTTGCCGTGTGCGCAGGAAAGCGCACACGAGCAAGCGGCTGCCAAGCCTAGACGGACGTACTTGCAGCGCCCCCCGCAACCGGACCCACCCCGCCATCCCTCGGAATGCGGCTTTTGTTTTCGCTTTTGCTTGCGCGGTGGCCTCTGCAGGTGCCGGGCGCAGCCCGGCCGAACACCCCAACAGGCAGCCGGCGCCCGGAACAGGTACCCTATGCCGCCATCAGATAGCCAACGTGACATGACCGACGCCCTCGTCGCTCCGCAGTGGGCCTCCCGCCTGCGCGACATCGCCGACTTCCCCAAGCCCGGCATCCTCTTCAAGGACATCATGCCGCTGCTCGCCCATGGCGAGGACTTCCGCGGTGCCATCACCGCGATGGCCGACCGTTGGCGCGACCAGAAGCTGGATGCCGTGGTGGGCATCGAATCGCGCGGCTTCATCCTCGGCGCCGCGATGGCGCTGGAACTGGGGGTGGGCTTCGTGCCGGTGCGCAAGCCGGGCAAGCTGCCGGGCCAGGTGCTGCGCGAGGAATACACGCTCGAATACCGCAGCGACTGCATCGAGGTGCATGCCGATGCACTGCCGGCCGGTGCCCGCGTAGCAATCATCGATGACGTGCTGGCCACCGGCGGTACGCTGGTCGCTGCCTTGTCGCTGGTGCGCCGCCTGGGTGTCGAGGTGGTGGGTGCCGGCGTGTTGGTCGAACTGGACGGACTCGGCGGCCGCGCGCGCTGGGAAGCGGACCTGCCGCTGCACACCGAACTGGTGTTCTGAGCGTGTCGCCGGGCGTGGCCCGGCGCTACACACGGCATGCCGGTAGCGCCGCGCCACGCCCGGCGACCACCCTGTTCCTTACATCATCCGCACGCGGAAACGACGGCCCTTGATCTTGCCGGCTTCCAGCCTGGCCACGGCCTTGTTGGCCTGCTCTCGGGCGATCGCCACGTAGGAGCGGGTCGGGAAGATCGCGATCTTCCCGATGAACTTGGCTGACAGGCCGGCATCACCGGTCAGCGCGCCAAGGATGTCGCCCGGGCGCAGCTTGTCGGTCTTGCCACCATCAATGCGCAGCGTGCGCATCGCGGCCTGCGGCAGCTCGGCCGGGCGCGAGGTCGCCAGCGGCGTCTTCTGCCAGTCCAACGGCTGCCCCATCTGCGCTTCGATGGCTTCGGCGCGGGTCTTCTCACGGCCGGCCACCAGGCTGATCGCCAGGCCGCTGGCACCGGCACGGCCGGTACGGCCCACGCGGTGCTGATAGCTTTCCACGTCGGTCGGCAGCTCGTAGTTGATCACCGCCGCCAGCTCTTCCACGTCCAGGCCACGTGCGGCCACGTCGCTGGCCACCAGCACGTTGCAGCTGCGGTTGGCCAGCAGCAACAGCACTTCCTCGCGGTCGCGCTGCTCCATGTCGCCATGCAGGGCGAGCGCGGAGAAGCCGAACTGCTGCAGGGAATTCGCAACCTCGTCCACGTCCTTGCGGGTGTTGCAGAACACTACCGCCGATTCCGGCGTGTACTTCAGCAGCAGGCCCGCCAGCGCCTTCTGGCGGTGCGCCGGTTCCACCTCGCAGAACAGGTGGCGGATGGCCGGCGCCTGATCGGCGCCTTCCACGGTCACTTCCACCGCGTCGCGCAGCAGGTCACGCGCCATGGCGCGGATGCTGTCGGGGAAGGTGGCGGAGAACAGCAGGCTCTGGCGGTCCTTGTGGGTGCGGCCGGCGATCTCGCGGATCGGCTCCTCGAAGCCCATGTCGAGCATGCGGTCGGCTTCGTCCAGCACCAGCGTGCGCACCGCGCCCAGATTCAGCGCGCGCTTGCGTGCCAGCTCCTGCACGCGGCCGGGCGTACCGACCACCACGTGCGGGTCATGGCCTTCCAGCGACGCCAGCTGCGGGCCCAGCGGCACGCCGCCCACCAGCAGCAACAGCTTCAGGTTGGGGATGCCGGTGGCCAGCTTGCGGATCTGCTTGCCGACCTGGTCGGCCAGTTCGCGGGTCGGGCACAGCACCAGTGCCTGCACGCGGATCAGGCTGGGGTCGATGGCCTGCAGCAGGCCCAGGCCGAAGGCGGCGGTCTTGCCGCTGCCGGTCGGCGCCTGTGCGATCACATCGCGGCCATCCAGAATGGCCGGCAGGCTCTGCGCCTGCACGGGGGTGAGGGTGGTGTAGCCGAGGGCATCCAGGCCGGGCTGCAGGGCCGGGCTCAGCGGCAGGGTCGAGAAGTCAGTCATGGCGCATTGTACCCGTCTGCGCGGCCGCTCCCTGCCACAGGGCCTTCATCCACGTGGGCGCCGACCTTGGTCGGCACGCTCTTGATCAGCCCAGCACCGCCAACACGCCCTGATGAATCGCCAGGCCACCGAACAGCAGCCAGGCGAACAGGATCAGCGCCAGCAGCAGCGGCTTCAGGCCTGCCTGGCGCAGCGCCGAGACGTGGGTGGTCAGGCCCAGCGCGGCCATCGCCATCGCCAGCAGCACGGTATCCAGCTGCACCAGCCCGGCCTGCAGGCCAGCCGGCAGCAGATGCAGCGAGTTGAAGCCGGCCACCGCCACGAAACCGAAGGCGAACCACGGCACCACGATGCGCGCCTTGCTGCCGTCGGCGCTGGCCTTGCCGCCACGCGCCAGCCACAGCGACAGCGCAACCAGGAACGGCGCCAGCAGCATCACCCGCACCATCTTGGTGATCACCGCCGTATCAGCCGCCGCTTCATTGACCGCACGGCCTGCCGCCACCACCTGTGCCACTTCATGCACCGTCGCACCGGTGAAAAGGCCGTACTGCCGCGCATCCATCGCCAGCCAGCCGTGCGACTGCACCAGGGCATACAGCGCCGGGTACAGGAACATCGCCAGCGTGCCGAACACCACCACCGTCGACACGGCCACCGTGACCTGTGCCGCGCGGCCACGCACCACGGGTTCGGCGGCCATCACCGCTGCCGCGCCGCAGATCGCGCTGCCAGCACCGATCAGCATCGCTGCCTCGCGCTCCATCTTGAACACGCGCACACCCAGCCAGCAGGCCAGGCCGAAGGTGCTGGCGACCACCAGTACGTCCATCAGCACGCCGCTGACGCCGACGTGGCCGATGTCCTGGAAGGTCAGGCGCAGGCCGTACAGCACGATGCCGGCGCGCAGCAGCCAGTGCTTGGAAAAGCCGACACCGGCCGCGCTGCTCGGCGCCAGCCGCGGGTAGAGGGTGTTGCCGATCACGATGCCGGCGACGATGGCCACGGTCAACGCACTCAGGCCGTGTGCCTGCAGCCACGGCAGCTCGGCCAGGTACAGCGACGCCGCTGCGATCAGGCCGACCAGCAGCAGGCCGGGCAGGCGTGGCTGCCAGCGTTGGCGCAGGGCGGGCAGGGACCAGGGGGAGAGGGCGGGGGCGTTCATGGCACGGGCAGCGCTGGAGAGATGGGGCAAGCGTGCGCCTGAGACGATTACCTGTAAAACAAATAATATAGGTGAAACCTACCCATCAAGAAGGTAAGTGCCATGCGCCTGACCTTGCGCCAGCTGCAGGTCTTCGTCGCCATCGCCGATCACGGCAGCACTACCGCCGCCGGCCAGGCCATCGCGCTCTCGCAATCCGCCAGCAGTGCCGCCCTGCAGGAGTTGGAAGCCCACTTCGGCACCCCGCTGTTCGACCGCATCGGCCGCCGCCTGGCGCTGAACGGGCACGGCCGCGCACTGCTGGAGCCGGCGCGTACTTTGCTGGTCAACGCCGCCGATCTGGAGCGGCAGCTGGCCGCCGGCGGCGACCCGTCGCAGGGCGCGCCGCTGCGGCTGGTGCTGGCGGCCAGTACCACCATCGGCAATTACCTGCTGCCGCCACGCATCGCCGAACTGCTGCGCCAGGCGCCACAGGCCGAGGTTGATCTGCGCATCGACAACAGTGCCGGCGTTGTCGCCGCCGTGCAGCGCCTGGACGTCGACGCCGGCCTGATCGAAGGCCCGTGTCACGAACGCGGCCTGCAGGTGACCGCCTGGCAGCAGGATCCGCTGGTGATCGTCGCCGCCGACGACGCTCCGCCGCGCTGGACGCTGGACGAACTGCGCCGCGCCCGCTGGCTGCTGCGCGAGCCCGGCTCGGGCACCCGCGAGGCGGTGGAGCAGGCGTTGTTGCCGCATCTGCGTGGCTTCGCCCAGACCCTGCAGCTGGGCAATACCGAAGCGATCAAGCAGGCCGCCATCGCCGGCCTCGGCCTGGCCTGCCTCTCGCGCCACGCGCTGGAAGAGCCGCTGGCGCTGGGCCACCTGCGCGTGCTGGACACCCCGCTGCCTCCCCTGCAGCGCACGCTGTGGCTGGTGCGCCACCCGGGCAAGCAGTGGCTGCCGGGGTTGCAGGCGTTGCTGGGGCAGGTGGAGTAATCCATCAGACCCCCAGTCGAGTCCATCCATCGACACTTCTTGTAGCGCTCATCCACGCATGGCGTGGATCGACCGTGTCCACCAAGGTCGCCACCTACCAGAGCAGAATGCCGTTCCGACAGATCGCAGAAATCTGTCGAAGGCGGGATGGGTCCGGTTGCGGGGGTGTCCGCGGCATGGATGCCGCGGCCAAGCCCCCAGGGTGAAGTGACCCCCGAGACTTGGACAGGGGTCAGGCGGCCGATTGGGCCTGTTGGGCCTGCTCCCGGTACTGTACCGGGCTCAGGCCCTTCAATTTCAATTTGATTCGCTCTTGGTTGTAGTACTGGATGTATTCCACCA